>JBFWXJ010000317.1:0-7774 GCA_050187535.1 Alphaproteobacteria bacterium
GGCCTCGACGTTGTCGGCATGGGACAGCACGAACTCCTCGTCCTGGGCCGGGGATTCGATCTCCTCGCCCAGCTCGCCGGCACGCATGGCGCGGTCGACCAGCGCCATCGCCATGGTCTTGCGCTCACAATGGCCGAAGGCCAGCCCGTAGCCGCGGGTGAACTGCGGCGGCTCGGTCGCCGAGCCCTTGAACTGATTGACCATCTCGCATTCCGTGACGGTCGCCGTGCCGATCGTCACCGGGAAGCCCAGCTCCTCCGGGGTGAACTCGATCTCGACGTCGCCGAGGCGGATCTCTCCGGCGAAGGGATGGTTGCGGCCATAGCCGCGCTGCACGGAGTAGCCCAGCGCCAGCAGGAAGCCCTCGTCCCCGCGCGCCAGCGCCTGCAGCCGGGTCGCCCGGTCGGCCGGGAACGTCGTCGGGTCGCGCGTGACGTCGGGCACGGCGGCGCCGGCGTCATCCTCGACCTCGGGCTCGATCAGCCCCTCGCGGTCGAGCAGCGCCAGGACATGGGGCATGTTGCCGTGGTCGACGGCCGAGCGCGCGGCCGGGGAGGGCGCGCCGCCGGCGAGCAGCGAGAAGTCGAGCAGGCGATGCGTGTAGTCGTAGCTGGGGCCGAGGATCTGCCCGCCCGGCAGGTCCTTGAAGGTCGCGGAGATGCGCCGGCGCACGACCATGCGGGCGGTGTCGACGGGCTCGGTCGCGCCGAATCGCGGCAGCGTCGTGCGGAAGGCCCGCAGCAGGAAGATCGCCTCGATCAGGTCGCCCTGCGCCTGCTTGATGGCGAGTGCGGCCAGCTCGCGATCGTAGAGCGAGCCTTCCGTCATCACCCGGTCGACGGCGAGGCCGAGCTGCTGGTCGATCTGCGCGATCGACACCTCGGGGACGGCGGGGTCGCCGCGCCGGGTCTCGGCGAGGAGCGCCTCGGCATTGGCGATGGCGGTCTCGCCGCCCTTGACCGCGACGTACATGGGCTCAGCCTTCCAGCTCGGTGGTGCGCGGCAGCGCCGCGATGCGATCTCCGGCGGCGAGGAACACGTCGACGCCGCAGGGGAAGAGCGCGCGGTTGGCGCGCCAGTCGCCCGCGAACCAGTCCGGCAGCCCGCCGACCGCGAGCCGGGCCACCGTCTCGATCCCGGGGCCGCGCAACTGCCATCCGCTGCCTTCCTCCAGGTCCTCGACCTGCAGGATCAGGGTGGCCGACCGGTCGGGATAGGCGTCGTCGCCGGGCGGGAAGGCATCGAGCCGAGGCATCCGCAGCGGCGCAGCGACCAGCGCGAAACGAGCCGCCGCGGCGTCGGCCACGATCGGTGCGCCGCAGTGGAAGCGCAGCCAGGCCGCGACGGCGTCCTCGCCGGCTGCCGGGTCGAGCCAAAGCGGTGTCTCGAAGTCGACCAGTGTCAGCAGCGTCGCCGCCGCGGCGGGCGCCAGCGGTGCCGGCGCCGGGGGCAAGGACGCGACGGTCACCACGCGGCCCGGATGGGCGATGGCGTCGAGCAGCGCCCGGAAGGTGCGTTGGGAATCGGCGACGGGAGCCAGGAATCCAGGGCCGGGCGGGGTCGCGAGGAAGGAGGTCATTCGCCGCGCACCATCGTGAAGAACTGCACCCGGGTGGCGGCCGCCTTCTCGCGGACATCGCGCGCCGCGCGCGTCGCCGCCGCCTCGGCCGGCATCACGACGGAATCCATCAGCGCCGGGCGCATGACCGGATCCTGGAGGAGCGCGTCGAAGGCTGCCGCGAGCTCGGCGTGCCGTCGGTCGCGCCCGGCCACGTAGCCGAAGCCGAGCCGGCCGTCGTCGAGACGCACGACACAGCGGGTCACCGTCATCTCTCCGAGGTTGAAGCGCGGCCCCGTTCCCCCCGACCGGCCGCGCACCATCACCATGCCGACCTCCGGAGCGCGCAGAAGGGCGAAGGACGGCGCGTCGGCGAGCGCGGACCAGGCCGCCTCCAGATGCGCCACCGGCGCGCGCGCCAATGCGGCCATCCAGCGGCGCCGCAGAGCCTGGTCGTCCGCGTCGCTTCCGCCTCCCGTCCGGGTGGTAGACATTTCGCTCAATTTGTCTAGACGTCCATATGTTTGACGGCGCATGATGCCGACGCAGGGCCGCGGAGTAAAGCGACGGCCGCTGAACTTTTGATGACGGCGGGAAACCATGAGGGCCGGTGATCGGAACGCGCTGGTTCGCGGCGGCGGTGTCGCCCTCTGGCGACAGATCGAGCAGGCGATCGAGGCGGAGATCGCCCAGAGCCGCATCGCCGCGGGCGAGCGGCTGCCGACCGAGCACGAGCTGGCGGAGCGATTCGGCGTCAACCGCCATACGGTCCGCCAGGCGTTGGCCTCGCTAGAGGAGCGCGGCCTCGTGCGGGTCGAGCAGGGACGGGGCACCTTCGTGCACGAGAACCCCGTCGACTACACCGTGCGCAAGCGCACCCGTTTCAGCGAGAACATCCGCAGCCAGAACCGCGAGCCCAACTCGCGCCTGCTGCGCGCGGAGTCGCGGGCGGCCGAGGCGGCCATCGCCCGGCCGCTCGGCCTGCGGCGCGGCGAGGAGGTGATCCTGCTGGAGACGGTGGGGGAGGCGGACGGGCGGCCGATCAGCATCGCCTCGCATTTCTTTCCCGCCGCCCGCGTCCCCGACCTGATCGCCGCCTACCGCCTGGAGGCCTCGATCACCCGTGCGCTGGCGCGCTGCGGCGTCGCCGACTACACGCGCAAGTCGACGCGCGTGACGGCGCGCCTGCCGACCGCCGAGGACGCCCGCGCGCTGCATCTGCCGCGCAGCCGTCCGGTGCTGGTCGCCGAGAACCTCAACATCGACGCCGACGGCCGCCCGATCGAGATCAGCATCTCGCGGATGGCGGCCGAGCGCGTTCAGCTCGTCTTCGAACCGTGAGTGGACCGATGCGCATCCTGGTTGCTCTCGCTATGGCAATGCTGGCGGTGGTCGAAGCGGCGATGGCCGCGCAGGCGCTGACGGAGCATCGCGATCCGGCCGGCTTCGTCGTCGTCAAGCCCGCCGACTGGTGGGTCGATGCTTCGGCGTTGGACCGCATCGCCATCGGCGATCCCGCCCATCGCGCGATCGCCTTCGTGCGCGGCCGGGTTGCGCGTGGCGATCTCTCGAGCTGGCTCGCCGGTGAGTTCCTCCAGGGCGAGAGCTGGATCGCGTCGGGCACCGTGATCGCGTCCGAGGCGGTCGGGCGCGACGCGGCTCGCGCGGCGTGGCGCCTCGTCGATCGCAACGGTGCGCCGATCCGCGCCACCGCCGTGGCGGTCCGGCGCGGCGAGATCGCGACGGTGTTCGTCGCGGCCGCGCACGAGGACGCGTTCGTGCCCAATCTGCCGACCCTGGCGTCCATCCTCGACAGCTTCCGCTTCGGGGCGCCCGCAGGGGCGGCGGGGCCGCCGCCGCTGGATACGGTGATCTGGGTCGATCCCGTCGAGAACGCCTTCTCGACCCATGTCCCGCGCGGCTGGGCCACCGCCGGCGGCATGGTGCGCCGCGGCCTCTCGAGCACGCGGCCGACCTTCACGGTCACCTCGCCGGACGGGGCGGTCGTGCTCTTCGTCGGCGACCCGGCGACGCCGCGCTTCATCATCCCGTCACAGATGCTGGCTAGTCTCGGCTATCGTGAGGGCAGCATCGAGCCGTCGAGCGGCAGCGTCATCTCGCGATTCCGCCATGCGGGCGATATCGGCCAGGAGATGGTGCAGCGCCGGTTCGGCCGCGTCGAGCTGTCGGATCGCCGGGACCGCCCCGACCTCGTCGAGACGCGTCGGCGCCACCAGCCGGTGATGCAGGGATCGGTGGTGGGCATGACCGGTGCCGATCTGGATTTCCGCCTCCAGGATGGCCGGGTCGGCACGATGTCGCTGACGAACTCCGGCTGGAACATGCCGAACCTGGCCGGGCAATGGTCGGTGGACGACGTCTGGGGCTTCGTGGCGCCCCCTAACCGGACCGCCGAGGCCGGTGCGGCGCTCGCCCATGTGCTCGGCACGTTCCGGGTGAACCCGGACTGGTTCCGGCGCGAGCTCGGCGATCAGGTGCGCTTCCAGGAGCAGTACATGGCCTATTTCCATCACGCCGCCCAGCAGCAGCAGCAGACCGTCAACCAGCGCTGGGCGGTGCAGGATCGCCAGGGGCGCGAGTGGCGCGACGCGCTCACGAACACCGTCCGCCTCGTCGACCCGCAGACCAACGAGACGTTCGAGGTGCAGAGCGGGGCGCGCTATTTCTACCGCAACCCCAATCCGCAACGCCCGGGGATCGCCGGCGTCGATATCGACGCCAACCCCGATCCGATCGAGATGCGCCGTCTGCTTCAGATGGGTGTCGACATCCCCTATCGCTGACGCCGTTCCCGGGAGACCCATGTGACCTTCGCCAGACGCTGGACGATCGCCGGGGGGCGCGTCCTCGGGGCTGACGGCAGTCTCGCCGACCGCGACCTGATCGTGGAGGGCGATCGCCTCGCCGACGACGGCGCGCCGGACGGCCCGATCCTGGATGCGCGCGGCGCGCTCGTGCTGCCGGGCATCGTCGATCTGCACGGCGATGCGTTCGAGCGGCAGATGATGCCGCGGCCTGGTGTCGCCTTCGCCGTCGATCTGGCGCTGCTCGACAGTGACCGGCAGCTCGTCGCCAACGGCGTCACCACCGCCTTCCACGCGATCACCTGCTCATGGGAGCCCGGGCTTCGCTCTTTCGGCAACGCCGAGGCGCTGGTCCGCGCGATCGCCGTGCTGCGGCCGCGGCTCGCCTGCGACACCCGTGTCCACATCCGCCACGAGGCTTTCAACCTCGATGCGGTCGACGCCCTGCTCGATTGGATCGCCGCGGGGTCGGTCGATCTGGTGGCCTTCAACGACCATACCCCGGCGATGGCGCGCAATCTCGGTCAGCCGGCGCGTCTCGCGCGGATCGCCGAGCGTGCGGGCATGCCCGCCGACGCCTTCGCGCGGCTGCTGTCCGACGTCCACGGGCGTGCGGACGAGGTGGAGGCGGCGACGCATCGGATCGCCGCCGCGGCGGTCGCCCGCGGCATTCCGCTCGCCTCCCATGACGATCGCACCCCGGCGATGCGCGATGCCTTCGCGGCGCTCGGCGCAAGGCTCTGCGAGTTTCCGCTCAGCCGCGAGACCGCGATCCGCGCCCGCGAGCAGGGCGGGGTCGTGCTGATGGGGGCGCCCAATGTCGTGCGGGGCGGCAGCCACCTGAACCTCATCTCGGCGCAGAGCATGGTGGCCGAAGGGCTCTGCACCGTCCTGACGTCGGACTACTACTACCCGGCCCTCGCTCAGGCGCCGTTCCGCCTCGTCCGCGAGGGCGTGATGGCGCTCCCGGAGGCGTGGCGGTTGGTGTCGGCCAACCCCGCGGCGGCGGCCGGCCTCGCCGACCGCGGCACGTTGACGCCGGGAAGCCGTGCGGACGTGGTGCTGATCGACGAAATGACGGGCGGCCTGCCGCGGGTGGTGGCGACCGTCGCCGCCGGGCGCCTCGTCTACGCCGAGGGACGCCTCGGCGCGGCGGGAGGCTTCGCGGCCGCAGCCTGAGCGGCCGCGAACAGCGAGCGGCCGGCCGGCGACAGCTTGCACACCAGCCAGTCGGGCTTCAGCGGGTTGCTGAACCAGGGCTCGGCCCAACCCTGCTCGATGCAGCTCCTGACCGTGCGCGGATTGATCGGCTGGCCATCCCGATCGAAAAGCGGCAGCTTGCCGCCCGGCTGATCGAGGCCGCGAGCGAGCCAGGCGCGCTGCAGCGGCGTCGGGCGGCGCCGCAGATCGGCGCGCGGAAGGGCGGGAAGCTCGATCAGGTCCGTCATCTCGCGCGATGGTAGCGTCGCGTTTCGGGACGGCCAAGAGCGGCGACTCGCAATGCGCGTGGAAGGAGATGGCATGAGCACCCGGGAATTCGACGCGGCGCCCGCCGCGGCGGCGATCGCCACCGATCGCCTGGCGCTGCGGCCGATCGGCCCGCTGCCGGGTGCGATCCGGCCCCGCAGCACCGCCGACGGCTACCGCGTCCAGTTCGCGCTCCACGACGAGATGCTCCGGCGCGGCCGCGGCCGGCGGGTCGGATGGAAGATCGGCGCGACGACGCGGCTCATGCAGGAATGGGTGGCCGTCGACCGTCCCTGCGGCGGCGGCGTGCTGGCCGATGCGGTTCGGCTGGGCGAGGGGACGTTCCCGGCGGCGGGATACGTGAAGCCGATGGTCGAGACCGAGATCGTGGCCACGCTGGGAGCGGACCTGCCCGGCCGCGACCGTCCCCACGATCGGGATTCCGTCGCCGACGCGGTGGCGACGCTGCACGCGGGGATCGAGCTGGTCGACGACCGCTACGCCGATTTCCGTACGCTGGGCGCGCCGACCCTGATCGGCGACGATTTCTTCCAGGCGGGCGTCGTCATCGGCCCCGGCCTCGCGAATTGGCGCAGCATCGACCCGGCGGAGCTGACGGGACGGGTGACGATCGGCGACCGGATCGCCGGCGAGGGCATGGGGTCGGCCGTCATGGACCATCCGCTGAACGCGCTGGCCTGGCTCGCGGACACGCTGGCGGCGCACGGCACGATGCTGCGGGCGGGCGAGTTCGTCTTCCTCGGCAGCGTCGTGGCGCCGCAGCCGGTCGCCGCCGGCGACACCGCGGTCGTCGCCTTCCACGGCCTCGGCGCCGCCAAGGCGCGTTTCGAATGAGGGCGCGCTTCGATTGAGGGCAGCCCTGGCCCGTGGCATCGTGGCGCCAGCAGGCTGCGTCCGGGAGAAGACATCAATGAGCAACAGCCGCCTCGTGGTCGGCTTTTCGTGCGTCGGCCACGCCTGGGCGCATCTGATGATGCTCCTCTATCCGACGATCGTGCTGGCGCTGGAGCGCACCTGGGGCCTCAGCTACGGCGAGCTGCTGGCGCTGTCGCTGCCCGGCTTCATCCTGTTCGGCGCCGGCGCGCTGCCGGCGGGATGGCTCGGCGACCGCTGGAGCGCCGAGCGGATGATGCTCATCTATTTCGTGGGCACGGGCGCCGCATGTGCGCTCTGCGGGCTGGCCGACGGGCCGGTGGGGCTCGCCGTCGGGCTCGGGCTGATGGGGCTGTTCGGCTCGATCTACCACCCCGTCGGCATCGCCTGGCTGGTGCGCGCGTCGGTCAACCGCGGCAAGGTGCTGGGCCTCAACGGCATCTTCGGGTCGGGCGGCATGGCGGCCGCCCCCTTCGTCGCCGGTGCCTTGACCGACCTCGTGTCCTGGCGAGCGGCCTTCATCGTGCCGGGCATCGCCTGCGCCGCCTGTGGGGTAGCGCTCGCGGTGATGATGCGTCAGGGCGCGGTCGTGGCCCTGAAGGAGGACCGGCTGCCGACGGCCGATCCCGACCGCGCCGACATGATCAAGGTCTTCATCGTCCTCTCCGTGACGATGGCCTGCGCCGGCCTCGTCTTCCAGGGCCTGTCGCTGGCCCTGCCCAAGGTCTTCGCCGAGAGCACGCCCGCGATCACCCAGGGCATGACGCTGGGCGCGGGCGGTCTCGTCACCATCGTCTACGTCGTTTCCGCCTTCGGCCATGTCGTCGGCGGCTGGCTCGCCGACCGCTACCCCGCCAAGCCGATCTATTTCGTCGGGTGGGTGCTGCAGGCGCCGCTACTGGCAGTGGCGGCGGCGACCGACAACTGGACGCTCTTCCTCGTCGTGGCCACGGCCTCGTTCCTCCATATCGGGGTGACGCCGGCCGAGACGATGCTGCTGGTGAACAGCACGCCCGGCAAATGGCGGGCG
>JBFWXJ010000318.1:0-7774 GCA_050187535.1 Alphaproteobacteria bacterium
GGAGACGGGGGCGCCCGCCCTCGCCCGCGGCGAGTACGCCGCGACCGCGGTCGCCCCACGGCCGTTGCGAAGATAGTCGACGAAGATGCGGCCGGGCCGCCGGGCCTTCGTCGCCGTCGCGACATACCGGGCGGGGTCGTCGGCCGCCATCTCGACGGCGACGGCGCGGCATAACGCCTTGGCGGCGGCCCACCCGGCGCGGGGATGCAGCGGCACCACGACATGCAGGCCCTTCCCGCCGGATGTCTTCAAGAACGCCGACAAGCCCTTCGCCAGGAGCCGCTCGCGAACGTTCCTGGCCGCGTCGGCCACCGCTGCCCAACCGACGCCGTCACCCGGATCGAGATCGAAGGTGAGCATGTCCGGATGCTCGATGTCCGCCAGTGTCGCTCCCCACGGATGGATCTCGAGCACACCCGACTGGACAAGGGCCACGGCCCCTTCGAGCGCGTCGATCGACAGTACCTCCTCACCTCCGGTGGAATCTTTCGTGACGCGAACACCCTTCGCCATCCCGCGCCAGGAATGCTTCTGAAAGAAGCAATCTCCATCCGCACCGTCGGGACAGCGCAAGAGCGCGAGCGGCCGGCCGACGACGTGGGGCGCCAGCAGCCGCCAAACCTCGGCGACATATTCCGCCAAGCCCTCCTTGGTGACGCCGGCATCCGGCCAATAGACGCGGTCGGGATGGGTCAACGCCGGACGGTCGGAGGCGGTCGTGCCCGCCTTCGCAGGGCGTTCGGCGACCACGTCGGCAGCCGGCTTGTCTTCGCGCAGGCCGCGGAACGCCGCGTGGCGCAGATTGCGGTCGGCGGTCCAGCCGCGATACTCGATCTCGGCCACCAGCTCCGGCCTGGCGAAGCGTACGCCGCGAGCCTGCTCGGCAGCCAGGCGCCCGGTGAAGGGGCTGCGCTCCGCGGTCAGGCGATCGAGCCGCTTGCGCAGTGCGCGCGCCTCCGCCATGGCGAAGCCGGTGCCGACCCGCCCGACATGGCGCAGCTTGCCGCCCTCATACTGGCCGAGCACCAGCGAGCCGATCGCGTCCGAAGCCGTCGTCGAGGGCACGTAGCCCCCGACCACGAACTCCTCCCGCTCCGAACACTTCGCCTTGACCCAGTCCTTGTGGCGGCCGGAGCGATAGGGCGCGTCGCGCAGCTTCGACATCACGCCTTCCAGCGCCAGCCGGCAGGCGTGGCGCTGCATGGTCGCGCCGTCGGCCTCGAAATGCTCGCTGTAGCGCAGCACGCCGCCGTCCTTCGGGAAGACGCGGGCGAGCGCCGCCTTGCGGTCCTCCAGCCCGAGGCCTCGGAGGTCCCGTCCGTCGAGATGCAGCAGGTCGAACGCATAGAAGATGAAGCGGTCCGACCTGCCATCGGACAGGTCGGCCTGGAGCGCGGAGAACTCCGTTGCGCCGCCCGGCCCTTCTACGACGATCTCCCCGTCGATGAGAGCGGTTCGGAGCGGCAGGGCCGCGAGGGTCTTCGCCAACCCCTTCCCGAAGCGCGACGTCCAGTCGAGGCCCGACCGCGTCAGCAGCCGCACGCGGCCCTTCTCCACCCGAGCCTGGACCCGGTACCCATCGAACTTGATCTCGTGGACCCATCGCCGCCCAGCCGGCGCCCGGTCCACCCGGGTCGCGAGGCATGGCTCGACGAAAAGCGGTAGCGGCGCCGCGGCCGTTTCCTCGTCGTCCTTCGGATTCTTCTTCTCCGACGCCGCGCGCGGGGTCCGGCCGCGCGGGCGGCCTGTAGCGACCTCCTCGATGCCGCGGCCGGTCTTCACCGACTCCGGGCGCTCCGCGAGGATGTCAGCCGCCGCAGCAGGGCGCGCAGCATCGTCGTCGCCCTTGATCAGCAGCCAGTTGTCACGCTTCTCGCGCCCCTTGCGCCGCATGCGCACGAGATGCCAGCGGCCGCGCAGCTTCTCGCCCCGAAGCTCGAAGTCGAGATGGCCCTTGGCGAAGCCGCGGTGCGGGTCGCCCTCGGCGGTCCAGGTGCCGCGGTCCCAGACGATCACCGTGCCGCCGCCGTATTCGCCTTCGGGAATCGTCCCCTCGAACCCGCCGTAGTCGAGCGGATGGTCTTCCACCTCGACGGCGAGGCGCTTCTCTCCGGCGACGAGGCTCGGCCCTCGCGTCACCGCCCAGCTCTTGAAGACTCCGTCCAGCTCCAGCCTCAGGTCGTAGTGCAGGCGCGTCGCATCGTGTTTCTGGATGACGAACCGCTGGCCGCCGCGACCACCCCGCTTCCCCTTCGGCTCCGCGGTGCGATCGAAGTCGCGCTTGGCGCGGTAGGTCGCAAGCGAGCCGCGCGCCATCAGCCGGCCTTGCGCCGCCTGGCCGGCGCCTTGCGTGCGCTGGAGACCTTTCGCGTCGCGGCCTTGCGCCTGGCCGGGCGATCGGCTTCGGCGCCTTTCGCGCTGCGGCGGAGCGCATCGAGCAGATCGACGACGTTGCCGCGCGCCGGTGCCTTGGGCCTGGGCGGCTTCTTGCCCGCCTTCTTTGCCTTGATCAGCTCGGCCAACGCAGTCTCATAGCGGTCCTCGAACGCGTCGGGTGCGAACTCGCCCTTGCGTTGCGCGATGATGTGCTGGGCGAGCTCGATCATCTCGTCGGTGATCTCGATCTCTCCGACGCCGCCCAGGATCTCCCCGGCGGCGCGCACCTCATATCCCGGATGCAGCGTGCAGGCGATGAACCCGGGCGCATGGCCGCACAGCAGGAGGGTCCGATCGCGGCGGAACAGGACGGTGCGGCCGATGCCGACAACGCCCTTCGCCGCCATCGCCTGCCGGATCACCGCCAGCGCCTCCTCTCCGGTGGAATCGGTCGCCGTCAGGAAGTAGGGGCGGTCGACATGGACCGGGTCGAAGTCGTCGGCTGCCACGAAGGCTTCGAGCTCGATCGTCCGGGTACTTTCCGGAATCGCCGCATCGATCTCCTCCTGCTCCAGAATCGCGAAGCGGCCGTCGGACACCTCGTAACCCTTCACCTGGTCCTCGCGGTCGACGACGTCGCCGGTCTCGTTATCGACGAACTGGCGCCGCACGCGGCTTCCGGAGCGGCGGTTGACGATATGGAGATGGATCCGCTCACCTTCCGACACGGCGGCATGGAGGGCGACAGGGCACGTCAGAGCGCCGAGCCGCAGCCAGCCCTTCCACATCGTCCGTGCCGCCATGCCGCCGCTCCCAGTCGCCATCGCCACGCGCTGCGAACGACGGCGAGAGCAGCCGGGTTCCGGAACGCCCAGGGCCGCATTTCGTTTGCCCCCCGATGACCGACCATCCCGAGATCCGTCACGGCGCGGAGAACCTGCCGGCCGTGACCGTAGAGAGCTACAACATCGAGCTTTCGGACGAGGAAGGCTTCGTCGGAGACCGCGCCAGCTTCACGGCCTTCCGGAGAATCCTGGACGACTGGCGCGAGCGCCTGCGCGCCGTGGGCGCCGATCCGCTGGGAGACGAACCGGACGTCGGTCGGCAGAAGCTCGACAAGCTGCTGGCGGGCGGCCCGCCGGAAGCGGCCGGGCTGGTGCAGGGGGCTGTCGAAGAGTTCGCGCAGGAGCTGGCCGCAGTCGTGCGCCGCTTTCGGCGCCGGAAGGGCTGGAAGGCGGCTACCCGGATCGTGGTCGGCGGGGGCATGCGCCAAAGTCGGATCGGCGAACTGGCGATCGGCCGGGCGAGCGTGATCCTCAAAGGCGATGGCGTGGACGTGACCCTGGTCCCGATCGCTCATCATCCCGACGAAGCGGGTTTGGTCGGTGCCGTCCAGCTCGCTCCCGCCTGGATCTTCGCCGCCCATCAGGGAATAGTCGCAATCGACATCGGCGGAACGAATATCCGCGCCGGCATCGTCCTGTTCCATCGCAAGAAGGCGAAGGACCTTTCCAAGGCGGAAGTATGGAAATCGTCGCTGTGGCGCCACCGCGACGAAGCGCCCGCGCGGGATGCCGCCGTGGCCAAGCTGGCGGAGATGACACACCGCCTCGTGGAGCGGGCCGAGAAGGAGAAGCTGACGCTCGCCCCCTTCATCGGCGTCGGCTGCCCCGGCCGCATCGGGGCTGACGGCACGATAGACGCCGGAGGCCAGAACCTGCCCGGGAACTGGGAGAGCAGCCGCTTCAATCTGCCCGACTGCCTGCGCGAGGCGATCCCCGAGATCGGCGGTCACGAGACCATGGTCGTCATGCACAACGACGCCGTGGTCCAGGGCCTGAGCCAAGCCCCCCTGATGCGCGACGCGGGCACCTGGGGCGTACTGACGATCGGGACCGGCCTCGGCAATGCCTGCTTCGTCAATCGCGCCCCGGATGACCGACCGGGCTAGCGGACCGGTTCGCCCAGCGTCTGCATCAGGCGGTTGGCGTTCGCGAACATGGCGACCGATTGGATGAGGTCAAGAATCTCCATGTCACCGAGGCCGACGGCACGCAGCGCCGCCACGTCCTCCTTGCCGGCGGCAGGTGGCGTGGCGGTCAGCTTCGCGGCGAAGTCGACGATCGCGCGCCGGCGCGGATCGAGGGGCGTGTCCACGCCCTCTTCGTAGATGCGATGGATGACCTCCGGCTCCTTGGTCAGCTCGGCGAAGCGGCGGCCGTGGACCGAGGCGCAGTAGATGCAGCCGTTGATGTAGGATTCGACCAGCGTCGCCAGTTCGCGCTCGGCGCGCGGCAGGCCGCGCGGGGCGTACATCACGATGTTGAAGAGGCGCGAACGCTGGCGCAGCGCGTCGACATCGTGCACGAGCGTCAGGAAATAGGGCGAGGTCCGCGAGCGCGGCGGGCTTTCGTCGAGCACCGCGAGCTGCTCGGGAGTTGCCGTCTGCGGCGAGACGGGCGTCAGCCACGAATCCCACTCGATCTCGTCGATCGTCCAGCCTTCGACCTTGGCCATGGCGCTACTCCTGGAGAAGCCTGAGGCCGGCGATCAGCCGCACCTGGTGGGAGACGAAGGCGATGAGCTGGGCCAGCGTCACGATGTCCTTGTCGGAGAGGCCGGCCGCCTTCAGCGCCTGCAGATGGGCCGCCGTCGACGCGCCCGGCTTCGTCGCCACCCGCTCGACATGGGCGAGGATCGCGGCCAGGCGCGGAGCCAGCCCCGCGGCGCCCGGCCCCTTCTCCACCAACGGCGCCAATGCGCCACCGCCGGGCAGGCCCGCGAGCCGCTCACGATAGTGGTCGGCCAGCCTCCCATCGTTGTTCAGCAAGGCGATGCGCAGCGCCACCGCCGCGCGCTCGTCGCTGCCGACCGTGCCCGGCGACGCCGGCGCCACCAGCTCGTCGTAGCTGCCCTGGGTGAACTGGCGGGCCTCGGGTCGCTGAGCGCGCAAGGCGTCCAGCGGCGAGCCCTGCTGGATTCCCAGCACCGCGTCGACCACGTCGCCGGCGGCGGCATTCTCCGTCATCACGTCTCCCGTCCTCGATGGCGGCGGCATCCTATCCGCATCTCCCCGGGATACACAGGGCTGTGGATCGAATCGCAGCCGCCCGGGCCCATCCATGGGATACTGTCCGGCGATGGAAGCCACCCATCTCCCCGCCAACGTTACGCCCCTGCGCGAGGCGCCCGCCTACCGCGTGCCGCCGCACAACGAGGAGGCCGAGCAGGCGCTGCTCGGTGCCATTCTGGTCAACAACCAGGCCTTCCAGCGCGTGGCCGAGATCGTCTCGGCCGAGCACTTCGCCAACCCGATCCACGGCCGCATCTTCGCCGCCGCGGCCAAGCTGATCGAGCGCGGCCAGATGGCCGACGCGGTGACCCTTCGCACCTACTTCGAGCAGGACGGCGCGCTGGTCGACGTCGGCGGCGCGGCATATCTCGGCCGGCTGGCGTCGGTCTCGGCCAGCATCATCAACGCCGAGCACTACGCGTCGGCGATCCGCGACCTGCACCTGCGGCGCGAACTGATCGCTCTCGGCGAGGACGTGGTCAACGCCGCCTTCGACGCGCCCCCCGACCTAACCGCCATCTCCCAGGTCGAGGCGGCCGAGCAGCGGCTCTTCAACCTCGCCACGACCGGCGACGGCGAGGGCGGATTCCGCACCTTCGAGAGCGCGCTCGTCGAGGCGATCCGCGTCGCGGAGGCCGCCTTCAAGCGGTCGGGCCACGTCGCCGGCGTGGCGACGGGGTTCATTGATCTCGACAAGCGCCTGGGCGGCCTGCACCCGTCCGACCTCGTGATCCTCGCGGGGCGTCCGGCCATGGGCAAGACCGCGCTCGCCACCAACATCGCCTTCCACGCCGCCCGTCATTATCGCGAGGGACGCAAGGCCGACGGCAGCGTCCTGACCGAAGACGGTGCGGTCGTCGCCTTCTTCTCGCTGGAGATGTCGGCAGAGCAGCTCGCGACCCGCATCCTGGCCGAGGTCTCGGGCGTGCCGTCCGACCAGATTCGCCGCGGCGAGGTGAGCGGCGAGGAGTTCCCGAAATTCGTCGAAGCGAGCCAGGCGCTGGCCGCCATCCCGCTCTTCATCGACGACACGCCGGCCTTGACCATCTCGGCCGTGCGCACGCGGGCACGCCGGCTGGCCCGCCAGCGCGGGCTCGGCATGATCGTCGTCGACTACCTGCAGCTGCTGCGGCCGTCGATCGCGTCGCGCAACGAGAACCGCGTGCAGGAAATCTCCGAGATCACCCGCGGCCTCAAGGCGATCGCCAAGGAATTGAACGTCCCGGTGCTGGCCCTGTCGCAGCTCAGCCGTGCCGTCGAGCAGCGCGAGGACAAGCACCCGCAGCTGGCGGACCTGCGCGAGTCCGGCTCGATCGAGCAGGACGCCGACGTCGTCATGTTCGTGTTCCGCGAGGAATACTACCTGCGCAACGAGCCGATGCGCCGGCCGGAGGAGACGGAGGAGAAGTTCAACGACCGTTACCAGCGCTGGTCGCAGCGCCTGCAGGAGGTCGCGGACACGGCCGAGGTGATCGTCGCCAAGCAGCGCCACGGGCCGACGGGCACCGTGCGGCTGCGCTTCGACGGCCGGATCACCAAGTTCGACAACCTGATCGAAGACGACCATCTTCCGGATGTCCGGCGCTGATCCCGGAACACTCGCCGGCGCCGTCCTGACGGTCGACCGCGGAGCGATCGCCGCCAACTACGGCTTGCTCCGCGCGCGGCTGGTCGGTGCGGAGTGCGCCGCGGTGGTCAAGGCCGATGCCTACGGGCTGGGCGCCGCCGAAGTGGCCCCGACGCTGGCGCGCGCCGGCGCCCGCTGGTTCTTCGTCGCCCATCTCCAGGAGGGCGTCGCGTTGCGTGCCGTCCTGCCGGCCGACGCCCGGATCGCCGTCCTCAACGGCATCTGGCAAGGGCTGGAGGATGATTTCCGCGCCCATGACCTATTGCCGGTGCTGAACGACCTCGGTCAGGTGGCGCTCTGGTCCGCGCGCGCACGCGCCGAAGGGCGGCTTCTGCCGGCGGTCGTGCATGTCGATACCGGCATGTCGCGCCTCGGCCTGCCACCGGGCGAGGTGGCGGTGCTGGCCGACGAGCCCGCCCGGCTCGCCGGCATCGAGGTCGCGCTCGTGATGAGCCACCTCGCCTGCGCGGACGAGCCCGACCACCCGCTCAACGCCCTGCAGCTCGAGCGCTTCCGTGCCGCTCGGCGCATCGCGCCTGCGGCGCCCGCCAGCCTCGCCGCCTCCTCCGGCATCTTCCTCGGTCCCGACTGGCATTTCGCGCTGGCCCGTCCGGGTGTCGCGCTCTACGGCGTCAATCCCACGCAGCATCGCGACAACCCGATGCGGCCCGTCGTCCGACTGGAAGCGCGGATCCTGC
>JBFWXJ010000319.1:0-7772 GCA_050187535.1 Alphaproteobacteria bacterium
CCGCCTGCCGCCCGGCCTCGACTACGAGCCGGTGATGGCGGCGGTGAAGGAGATTCTCGCCCGCCATCCCGAGGCCGAGATGGAGGAGATCAACTTCAACCCGCCCTCCTACTGCGACCCGCACGGCGACATGATGGAGATCATCCGCGGCAACGTGGAGCACCTGACCGGGCAGAAGCCGACGCCGATCGTCAGCCTCGGCGGCACCGATGCGCGGCTGTGGCGCTACAAGAACATCCCCGCCTATGTCTACGGGCCCTTCCCGCACGGCATGGGCTCGGCCGACGAGCATGTCGACATCGCCGAGTTCCTGCACGTCGTCCGCACGCATGTGCTCTCGGCCTACGACTACCTCATGCGCGGGTGACCGGAATGGGCCTCGCCGCCGATCTGGTGCTGCGCAACGGGCGCATCGTCACCCTCGACCCCGCCGACCGCGTCGTGACGGCGCTCGCCGTCCGCGACGGCCGCATCGTCGCCGCCGGCAGGGACGCCGAGATGGAGGCACTCGCCGGGCCTGGCACGCGGACCATCGACTTGGCCGGGCGCACCGCCATCCCCGGCATCGTCGATTCCCACTGCCATCCCGACAGCTACGCCGCTCGGCTCGCCCGCTGGCACGATGTCGGCCCGGCGAACGTGGCGAGCCGAGAAGGGCTCCTCGCGCAGATCGCCGCCGCCTGCCGGGCGCTGCCGCCGGACCGCTGGTTCGCCGGCTATCGCTTCAACGACCACAAGAGCGGCGGCTTCCCGACACGGGCCGAGCTGGATGCGGCGGCCGCCGGCCGCCCCGTCTTTCTGCTGCGGACTGACGGCCATCTCGGCGTCGCCAACAGCGCCGCCTTCCGCGCCTGCGGCATCGCCGACGACGCGGCCGACCCCGATTTCGGCCGCTTCGACCGCCATCCCGTGACCGGCGACTTCACCGGCCTGCTGCGCGAGACGGCGACGCACATCTTCCTGTCGGTCATCCATGGCGGCGACACGCCCGAAGACATTGCGGGCGGGCTCGAGCGCGTCTTCGCGGACTGGCACCGCTACGGCATCACCTCGGTCTACAACTCGCTGGCCGGCGCCCGCTCGATCCGCGCCTACCAGCTCATGAAGGATGCCGGGCGCCTCACCATGCGTGTCGGCATCATCGTCAGCGGGCGCGAGGAGGGGCTGGTCGAGAGCTGGATCGCAGCCGGCATCCGCTCGGGCTTCGGCGACGATCTCCTGCGCGTCATCGGCGTCGAGTGGTGCCCGGACTGCTCGACCTCCGGCCGCACCGCGGCCTACTACGACCCCTATGTCGGCAAGGCGATCGAGGGCGAGCCGGTGCCCAATTGCGGCATGCTGCTCTACGAGGCGGACGACCTGAAGCGCCGCGCCACCGCCGCGCACGCCGCCGGGCTGCAGGTGATGATCGAGGGCCTGGGCGACCGCGGCATCGACTTCGCGCTGGACGCGATCGAGGCGGCCCTCGCCGCCCATCCCATGCAAGACCACCGCATGCGGGTCGAGCATTGCTGCTACGTCACCCCGCCGATCATGGAGCGCCTGAAGCGCCTGGAGGTGGTCGATTCCTCGGCGACCGGCTTCATGTACGACTTGGGCGACGGCTACATCGCCAACCGTGGTGCCGACGCCATGCGCTGGATGTGGCCGCATCGCAGTCTGATCGACGCCGGCGTCCCCGCCCCCGGCCATTCCGACGCCATGGTTTGCCAGCCCAACCCCTTCGTCGCGATGTGGTCGATGGTCAACCGCCGGACCGACAGCGGCGCCGATCTCGACGCGCGCGAGGCGGTCACCGTCGGCGAGGCTCTGCGGGCCTACACCACGCTCGGCGCCTGGTCGGGACGCGAGGAGAAGGTCAAGGGCTCGCTGGAGCCGGGCAAGCTCGCCGACATCGCAGTGCTCGACCGCGATCCGTTCGCCATCCCGAAGGAGACGTTGCGCGAGGTCGGCGTCGACATGACCCTGGTCGGCGGGGAGATCGTCCATGCCCGATAGCCATGCGATCGTCCGCGACGGCGGCGCGCCCCTGCCGCGCTCGCTGTGGGCGGCCACCGCCCGCCCGCCGATCGCCGCCCCGCCCGTCGCCGGCGAGAGCGAGGCCGACGTCGTCGTGGTCGGCGGCGGCTTCACCGGCCTCTCGGCCGCCCTCCACCTGGCCGAGCGCGGCCTGGCGCCGGCACTGCTGGAGGCGGCCGAGCCCGGCTGGGGCGCGTCTGGGCGCAACGGCGGCCAGGTGATCGCCGGCCTCAAGCCGAACCCGGCCGAGCTGATCGCCGAGTACGGCCCGGCGAAGGGCAAGGCGCTGGTCGACCTCGTCGGCGGCACCGCCGACTTCGTCTTCGATCTCATCCGGCGCCACGGCATCCAGTGCGACGCCGAGCGCAAGGGCTGGATCCAGGCCGCCCATTCGCCGACGACGCGCGCCGCCGTCGCCGCCCGCGTCGCCGACTGGCAGTCGCACGGCGCGCCGGTGCGCCTCGTCGAGCGCGACGAGATCGTCCGACTGACCGGCTGCGACGACTATATCGCGGCGCTCGTCGACGATCGCGGCGGCGCCCTCAACCCGCTCGGCTACGCCCGCGGCCTCGCCGACGCCGCCCAGCGCCTGGGTGCGCGCATCCACGGACGCTCGCCGGTCCAGGCGATCGAGCGCAAGGGTGCCGGCTGGCGCGTCGTCACGCCGACCGGGGCGGTCACCGCACCCAAGGTGGTGATCGGCACCAACGCCTACACGACGCATTTCTGGCCCGGGTTGGCCGAGAGCGTCGTGCCCGTGTCGAGCTTCCAGATCGCGACCGTGCCGCTCGGCGGCAACCTGCGGCGCACCATCCTGCCGGAAGGCCATGTCCTCTCCGACACCCGCCGCCTGCTGCGCTACTACCGCCTCGACGCCGAGGGACGGCTGGTGATGGGCGGCCGCGGCAGCTTCAAGGACGATCCCGAAGCCGCCGACACCGTGCGTCTGCGCCGCTGGGTCGCCTCGCTGTTCCCGATGCTGGCGGACGTCGAGTATCAGTTCCACTGGGCGGGCCGGGTCGCCGTCAACCTCGACCACCGCCCGCACCTGCATGCGCTGGCGCCCGGCGTGTGGGCCGGCCTCGGCTACAACGGCCGCGGCGTCGCCATGGCGTCGCGGATGGGCGGCCTCTTGGCCGACCTCGCTTCGGGCGTGCCGCCCGAGCGCATCGCCTTCCCGATCACGCCGCTCTCGCGCATCCCTTTCCACGGCCTGCGCCGCGCCGGCGTGCCGCTGATGACCCTCTGGTACGGAATCAGGGACCGGCTCGGCAGCTGATCAACCGAGCTCGCTCCGCACGATCGCCGCGCCCTCGGCCATCGCCTTCAACTTGGCGAAGGCGACCGCGCGCGGCAGGTACTTCATGCCGCAGTCCGGTGCCGGGATGATTCGGTCGGCCGGCGCGTGCTTCAGCGCCGCGCGGATGCGGCTGGCCACCAGTTCCGGCGTCTCCGGCTCGGCCGCGGCCAGATCGACGACGCCCAGCATGACGCGCTTGGGCGCCAGGTCCTGGAGCACGCCCAGGTCGATCTTCGGCTGGGCCGCCTCGATCGAGATCTGATCGGCGGTAGTGTCCGCGAGCGGCGCCAGGAACGAGTAGCCGGTCGGCTTCTGCCCGGGCACCACGGCCGCATAGCCGAAGCAGAGATGCACCGCCGTGGTGACGGTGATGCCCTCCAGGGCCCGGTTGATCGCCTTGACGGCATAGCGGCCGGCGGCGTCGGGGTCGTTGCGCAGCCAGGGCTCGTCGAGCTGGATGACGTCGGCGCCGGCCGCCTGCAGATCGCGCGCCTCGGCGTTCACCGCGGCGGCGAAGTCCATGATCATCTCCTCGGTGTCGCGGTAGTGCTCGTTCTTCGCCTGCTGGCTCATGGTGAAGGGGCCGGGCAGCGTGATCTTGGCGGCGTGCTCGGTGTTGGCGCGCAGGAACTGCATGTCGCGCAGCTCGACCGCGCGCACCCGCCGGATCGGCCCGACGATGCGCGGCACCAGCGTAATGGCGCCGGACTTGCTGGTGATCTGCCCGGGCTCGGCCGTCTCCATCCCCTCCAGCGCGGTCGCGAAGCGGTTGGAGTAGCTCTCCCGCCGGATCTCGCCGTCGGTGATGATGTCGATGCCGGCCCGCTCCATGTCGCGGATGGCGACGATGGTGGCGTCGTCCTGCGCCTCCTCCAGGTACGGCTCGGGCACCCGCCACAGGGCCTCCAGCCGGACGCGCGGCACCAGCTTGGAGAGCAGGCCACGGTTGGCGAGCCAGTCCGGCTGCGGATAGCTGCCGACGACGGTGGTGGGAAGGATAGCGGGGATCATCGGTCAGGCTCCCTTGGCCGGCGTGCCCGGCTCGCCCAGGTCCCAGTAGAGGCCGGCCATGACAGCCATGCCGTCGCGCAAGGTCGGCAGCAGCACATGCTCGTTGGGCGCATGCTGCGAGCAGGATGCGTAGGAATGCGGGATCCAGATCGTCGGCAAGCCCAGGACGTCGGTGAAGAGGTCGTTGCAGATCGAGCCGCCGAGCTGCGGGATGACCGCCGGCCGCTCCCCCTTCGTGCGTTCGATCGAATCCGCCGCCCACTGCGCCCAGGGATGGTCCGGCTCGGTGCGGCTCGCGGCGAAGTCGATGGCGTTGCCGGCGGGCGGCGGCATGATCTTCACTTCCGGGAAGCCGTGCGCGTCGAGATGGCGGCGCAAGGCCGGCAGGAACTGGTCGGGCCGCGAGCCCTGGACGAAGCGGATCTGGCAATGCGCCCAGGCGCGCGGCGGGATGGCGTTGACCGGCTTGTCCGGGTTGCCGACCTTCATCGCCAGCACCTCGAACGAGTTCCAGCCATAGACGCGCTGGGCCGGCAGCAGGCCGGGCTCGCCCCAGTCCGGATCGATCTCGGGCGCGTTCTCGCCGCCGTCGATGGTGACGTCGGCGAGCGCCGAGCGGATCGCGTTCGACATCGGCGGCGGCAGCCAGTCCTTGATGCGGACCTCGCCCTTGCGCCCCATGAAGCTGGCGATGGCATGCGCCAGGATGACCGCCGGGTTGGCGAGCAGGCCGCCCCAGTTGCCGGAATGGTGGCCGCCCTCGCGCAGGTCGACCAGCAGGTCGAAGTTCTTGGCACCACGGGCGCCGAGGAAGACGGTCGGCTTGTCCGGCGCGATGCGCGGACCGTCGGACGCGATGAAGGCATCGGCCGCCAGCAGGTCGCGATGGGCCTCGACGACCTCGCGCAAGCCCGCCGAGCCGTTCTCCTCGCCCGTCTCGACCATGAACTTGGAATTGAAGCCGAGGCGGCCGCGCGTCTCCAGCACGGCGGCGAGCGCCATCATGTTGAGCGTGTGCTGGCCCTTGTTGTCGGCGGTGCCGCGGCCGTAGAGGCGGTCGCCACGGCGCTCCGTCCTCCAGGGCGAGAGGCCCTCCTTCCACTGCGCGTCGAGGCCCTGGATGACGTCGCCATGGCCGTAGCCCAGCACGGTCGGCAACGCGGGATCCTCGATGCGCTCGGCGACCAGCACTGGCCCGCCGCCGGCAATCGGGTTCTCGATGATCCGGCTCTCGTGCCCCATCGCCGCGAAGGCGGGCGCGATCTCGTCGGTCAGGTAGCGGCGCAGGTCCGGCAGCCGCTCGGAGTTCTGGCTCTCGGTCGGCACGGCGACGCGCCGCGCCAGGACCTCGACATACTCACCCGCGTCGAAGCGCCCCAGCGCCCGGTCGATCGCCACTTGGCGCGTCATCTCGGCTCTCGCCCGCCGCGACCGCGCGATGCTCGCAAACTCATGGTTCCCCCCGACCGATGAAAACCGAGGGACTTTACCGGTGACATCGCGCGCGCGCCACGCTACCGCCTGCGCGGCCGGGTCGCCCGCCGACAAAAATGCTAAGGGACTTCCCGATCGCCCGCTGCGCCACCGCCCATGTGCTCCGCCACGCCGGCGAACACATAGCTGACGCTCCAGGTTCGATCCGCTTCCCTCCCACCCGGGGCACCCCGATCCATGGTATCGGGCACCGACTGCCGCCCGCGTCGCTCATGGGGCGGATTACGATCAGGCGGCGCGAAGTGGGGATCGTCCCCGCAAGAGATCATGCCCATGCCCATTCATTGGGAGATCGCGTCGAATTTCCCGGAGTAGAGCGCGTTCCCCTCGCTGTCGCTGATCGTCACAGCGTCGGGCCGCTGCGGCATGTCGAGGGTCTCGGAGAGGCGTCTGGCTATCACGATCGCATCCTCCAGATCGGTGGCGATCGCGATCTCGCGGCCGACCACCGCATGCGCATCGTCAACTGCGCGGATTCGGTAGAACTCGATCACGATCTTCATCCGACGTCGCCCCGCCCGTCGTCCCGGTCTCTTTGGAGTGCAGCATCGAGGTCCGGTAGGGCGATCGGCACCACTTGCCGAATCGCTGCCGTCATGCCGATTCCTGGCAGTTCGATGAACGAGCCGACCCGGCGCCATGCAACCCATGAGACGCCATCGATCGCCTCCTCGTCATGGGCGACACGGTATTCGCCGGGCGGCTGCGGACCGTCGAAGCCGGGCAGCACGAATGGCGACGAGAATTGTACGATGATCTCCGTGGTGCGCGTGGTCATGCTGCGGCTCTCCGCGGCGCACGGGAGGTGCCGCCTGCGTCGCTCCATCTGATCCCGAGCAATCCCACCGCTGCCGGAGCACAGCATCAGCGTCGATGCCGTTCCAGGATACCAATGATGCGACATGCCGCACCGAAATGGTGCATGGCATTCCCGACCCGACGGTCCAATGCTGCTGTAGATCCAGATTGCCGGAAAACCGTACCGATCAATCCCTCGGACTTATACATGCTCTCCGCTCATGGTCGAAACAAGGTGCACAGTCAGCTAATGCTTTGGTCCTGAAACGGCCGTTTGCGCGGAGACGGCGCTCACGATTGGGGTATCGTGCTGGAGCCGCTTCGCGCCATCATTCTGCGCGATCCGGGTCGCGATAACCGCTAACTTGCGGCCCCGACCAACGGCGGACCCATCGGAATCATCTCGCCTGCGACCGTCCAGGAGACTGCGTTGAACGAAATCACCTGGCGTCTATCCTGGATTGTTTGGGGGATGTGCTGGCGACCGACGCGGCTACGGCGCCATGCGATCGAGGACCTGGGCATGATCGCAGTCGTCGCCCTGATCCACCCGGACAACGAAGCCTCCGCCCCTGTCGCCGCCAGGATCGGTCTCGCGCCGGCAGGGGAGATGTTCGCCCACGGCAAGCAGCAGCGGGTTTTCAGCACCCGAGGAGCCCCCGCACCATGATGACCCGCCCCATGACCGCGCGGGTCCGCCTGCGCGACCTCGGCATTGTCGTCGGCCGGTTGCCGCCCGGTCGGCACAATGCCATCACCGACGTTGCCGGCATCCAGGTCGGTCATGCGACGGTCGTCACCGACAGCCCGGCGGAAGCCCGCAGCGGCGTGACGGTGATCCTGCCCAACTCCGATGCGCCCTACGCCGTGCAACACTTCGCGGGCTTCCATCGCTTCAACGGCTTCGGCGAGATGACGGGGGTGCACTGGATCGCCGAATCGGGGCTGCTGGCGTCGCCGATCGCCATCACCTCCACCTATTCGGTCGGCGTGATGCGCGATGCGTTGATCCAAGACCGCTTCACCCATGCGCCGATGGCGACCGGGGTGCAGCCGCTGGTCGCCGAGACCAGCGACGCCTGGCTCAGCGACGGCACGCGGCCGCAGGTCACGGCGGCCCATCTCCACCAGGCGATCGCGGCGGCGGCCG
>JBFWXJ010000320.1:0-7771 GCA_050187535.1 Alphaproteobacteria bacterium
TCTCCGGCATGCCGCCCGGCGAGGCGACGGCGTCGGTGCGGGCGATCAGCACGAAATCGTGGTCCCGGCGCGCGTCGACGGCGGCGTGGATCTTGCCGATCATCTCGGACTTGGAGACCAGCGTCCGGTTGGGGAAGGCGCCACATTTTTTGGGCAGCACCTGGTCCTCGATATGGACGCCGGCGATGCCCGCGCGCTCGAACATCTGCACGGTGCGGATGACGTTGACCGCGTTGCCGTAGCCGGTGTCGGCGTCGCAGATGACCGGCAGGTCGACGGAGTCGGCGACCGCGGCCGCGCGGTCCACCACCTCGGTCATCGTCAGCATGCCCATGTCCGGCAGGCCGTAGCTCGCCTCGACGCAGAAGCCGGAGATGTAGACGGCGTCGAATCCCGCCTCCTGGACGATGCGGGCGCCCAGCCCGTCGTAGATGCCGGGGGCGATCGTCAGTCCCGGCCGGGCGAGCAGCTCCCGAAGGCGTCGGTTGCGCGTCATCGTCGTTTCCCCCGCATCGCTTGGTGATGGTCGGCCCGGCGGCCCGGGCATTCACCGGGATGGTAGAAGTCCCTGTTGCGCGAGGGGAAATACCGATGCTGTATAGAGGGGGCATGCTCGGACGGCATGCCCCTCGCTGAGCCCGCGCCTCCGGGCGGCGCGGCTGGGGAACCATGGACCTACGCGCGCTGCGCTACTTCATCGAGATCGTGCGCCTGCGCAGCCTGTCGAAGGCGGCGGAGACGCTGCACGTCGCGCAGTCGGCGTTGAGCCGCCAGATGCGCAAGCTGGAGGACGAGGTCGGCGGCACGCTGCTGACCCGCTCGCCGACCGGCGTCGCGCCGACGGCCTTGGGCCAGGTGCTGCTGCCGCGGGCGGAGCGCATCCTGGAGGCGGTCGAGCAGCTCCGCGGCGAACTGCATTCGGCAGCGCGCCAGCCCGCCGGCAGCCTGACGCTGGGCATCCCGCCGGGGCCGGGCCAGCTCCTCGTCCCGCGTCTCTACGCGCGGCTCGCCGAGGCGTTGCCCAAGGTGACGCTGCAGGTGAAGGAGTCGAACACCAGCGACATCGACCGCGGCATCCGCGGCGGGGTGTTCGATGCGGCCATCGTCCACGACCCGGGGCCGAGCCCGGCGCTGGACCGCTTCGCGCTGATCGAGGAGCCCGTGTTCCTGGTGGCGCGGCCGGACCTCGACCCGGTGGCCGCGACGGGGCGGCCGATCCGCTTCCGCGAGCTCGACCGGATGCCGCTGATCCTGCCGATGAACGCCAGCCTGATGACCCGTCAGCTCCGCCGCATGGCCGCCGACCAGGAGATCCGGCTGCAGGTGGCGACGCGCGTCACCAGCGTGCAGATCGCCAAGGCGATGGTGCTCGACAAGGGCGGGCACACCATCCTCGGCTACAGCTCGCTGCGCGACGAGATCCTGAGCGGGCGCCTGGCGGTGCGGCCGATCGGCCCGCCCATGCTCCACCGCCGCCTCGTCTGGGCGACCCGCAAGGTCGGCGGCGACCCGACCCTGCTCGACGCCGTGCTCGCCCTGGTGCGCGAGGAGATCGCCGCCCTGGTGCGCGAGGGCGTGTGGGCGGGCAGGGTGCTGTTCGACGATGCTGCTGTGAGGCCGAAGCGGCGCCGGGGCGCGTAGACGCCGGGAACAGCGCCTCTGCGTCCCTCGACGATGCTCGGGATGAGGGATTTCCGTATTGCCATCGAAGGCGGTCCTCACCCCGAGCAACGTCGCGGGGCGCACGGGCGGCCGTGCGATCCCGGCTCGGCGTCACATCACGTAGATCATCACCGAGCCGTCGCTGCCGAGCATGGTGTCGGTATAGTGCACGCCCGACATGTCCTCGAAGAGGACGGCGCCGCCGCCGACGCGTGCCAGCGACAGATATCCGTCGGTTACCGCCAGCCCGTCGAGCAGGCGGGCGCTGGCCGCCGCGAGGCCGGTGATCGCCAGCATATCGCCGTCGGGGCCGGTCTCGAAGCCCTCGATCGTGTCGCCGGAGAGATTGGCGATCGTCCCCATGACGGAGTCCCTGGCGCCGTCCGCGTCGAGCACGATCCAGTCGCCCATCGCGTCGCCGAACAGCCGGTCGGCGCCGGGACCGCCCGTCAGCGTGTCGACGCCGTCGCCGCCCCAGAGCGTGTCGGCGCCCGCACCGCCGTCGATGCGGTCGGCGCCCGCCCCGCCCTCCAGGCGATCGTTGCCGTCGTCGCCGGTCAGCGTGTCGGCGCCGGCCTCGCCGTAGATCGTGTCGTTGCCCTTGCCGCCGGCGGCCGCGTCGTTGCCGTTTCCGCCCCACAACGCGTCCGCGTCGCCGCCGCCGAACAGCCGATCGTCGCCGTTTCCGCCCTTCAGCGTGTCCTGGCCGGCCTCGCCGAAGATGGTGTCGTTGCCCTCCTTGCCGTCGATGCCGCCGTTGCCGGGGCCGGCCGCGATCAGGTCGCCGCCATTGCCGGCCGCGGCCTTGGCGTTCGCGACGAAGATCGCGAAGGGGTCGGCGAGACCGTTCTCGTTGCCCGCCGCGTCCCCGACACGAGCACCGTAGGTCTGCACGCCCCAGGTGCCGACCCCCGGGTCGGTCCAATGCCACTGGCCGTCGCCGTCGGCCGTGGCCGTGCCGACCTCGTGGCCGTTGCGCAGCACGTGGACCAGCGCGCCGGCGTCGGCCGTGCCGGCGAGCGTGGGTGTCGCATCGGTCGTCAGGCGGTCGCCCTTCTCGCCCGTGTCGTCGTCGAAGCCGGCGATCGCCGGGGCCTGCGGCGCCGCGGTGTCGATGGTGACGGTCGTCGTCTCGGACAGGCTGGCGAAGCCGCCGGGCTCGGTGGCGCGCAGGTGGACCGCATGGTCGCCGTCTGCTAGCGCGGCCGTGGTGATCGACCATTGACCGCCCGCGACGGTCGCCGAGCCGAGCACGCTGTCGTTCTCCATCAGCTCGTAGACGTTGCCGTCCTCGCCGGTGCCGGAGAAGGTGGGGGTCGCGTCCGCCGTCACGTCATCCGTGTGGGAGACACCGGTGTCGCTCGCGGCCTCGAGATCGGGCGCGGCGAGCGTCACCATGGCGCCCGTCCCGGCGTCGTACTTCGCGATGAAGAAGCCGTTCTCCGCACCGGCCAGTTCCTCGCCGGGACCGGGGTCGAAGTCGGCGATGCCGTTCAGCTCGCCGCCGACATAGACGTTGCCGGCGGCATCGACCGCCAGCGCGTAGACCCAGGGCGTATCCGGCGACGGCTCGGCCATGGTCGCCCAGAGCACCGCACCGTCGGTGTCGAATTTGACGATGAAGCAGTTGTGGTCGTAGGCGTTGCCGTAGCGCGCGACGAGCGTCGGCGAGGGGCCGTCCGCACCGTCGAAGTCGAGTGTGCCCTGGAAGTTCCCCGCGACGTAGACGTTGCCGGCGGCATCCGTGGCGACGCCGACGGCGGTGGCATCGGCGGTCTGTGTCGCCGGCCCTGTCGCCCAGCGCAGGTCGCCGTCGCCATCGTAGGACACGACGTAGAATGAGCCGTAGTAGGATTCCGCCGTACTGTCCGTCAGCGGCACGGACGGGCCGTCGCCGTCGAAATCGACGGTCCCGCTGAAGTTCCCCGTCGCATAGACGTTGCCGCTGCCATCGACGGCGACGCCGACGCCGTACTCTTCGGCCGTCGATGCCACGGGATTCCGCGCCCAGACGATGGCGCCGTCGCCGTCGTACCTGGCGACGAAGGAATCGCGCTCCGTCCCTTCCAGTGCCTGCCCGCCGCCGAAGTCGATGCCGTTCTCGAACCAGCCGGTGACGTAGGTGTTGCCGGAGGCGTCAACGGCGACGGCCTCGGCGTAGTCGCTGTAGTCGGACGCGACCGAAGTCTCGGTCCATTGCAGCGTACCGTCGCCGTCATACTGCGAGACGTAGTGGTTGTAGTAGGAGTCCGGAGTGGCGACGACCGGCGCGACGGGACCGCCGCCATCGAAGTCCACCGTGAACGCGAACGAGCCGGCGACATGGACGTCGCCGCCGGCATCGACCGCGACGGTGTGCCGGTCGCCGCCGTAGTTCCAAGTCGCCGCCGTCTGCTGCCAGTCGAGATCGCCGTCCGCATCGTGCCGGGCGAGGAAGAACTGACGCTCGTTGCCGGTCCCGATCAGCCCGGATACGAAGACCCGGCCCTCGCCGTCGACCGCGAGGCCGGAAACTCCAACCGTCGTCGTCGGCGCGCGCTGGCCGGAGACCCAGTCGAGGCTGCCGGCCGCGTCGTACCGCGCGACGAAGTCCGTCTCATTTTGGGACGTGAGGGTCGCCGCGCCGGCGCCGGGATCGAAATCCACCGTGCCGGTGAACGAGCCGGCGGCGTAGAGGTTGCCGGCCGCGTCGACCGCCAGGGCCGAGACTTCGCCATGAGGATACTCTCCCTCGACCGCGCCGACGATGATGCTGACCATGGCTCGATGCTCCCCTCGTGTGGGACGCGATCCGCCGTCCGGCACGCGCATGGGCGCGGCCGTCCGGCTCCCGGGCGGGAGCGCGGCGTGCGGGGACGCGAGGTTGTGGGAGGGGGTTTAGCGCCGTCGGGGCGGCCGGTCCCGAAAGCAGGCCGAAACTGCGCGGAATTCGCCGCCGGCCCGCTTTCGGAAATCGTTCGGAAGTTCAGTCCAGCACGGCCGCCGTCTTGCGGCGGATCAGGTCGAAGTCGATCTCCGCACCCAGGCCGGGCTTGGTCGGGGCGCGGACCATCCCGTCCCGGCCGATCTCGATCTCCTCGGCCAGGCCGTAGCGCTGGGCCGCGTCGGGCAGCAGCACCTCGAACCAGGTGGTGTTGCGGATCGCCATGGCGACGTGGAGGTTGGCGACGTTGTTCAGCGAGTTGCCGCCATGGTGAATCTCGTAGTTCATGCGGAACGCTTCGGCGAGATGGGCGGTCTTGAGGATGGTCGTGATGCCGCCCTTCACCGCCACGTCGCCGCGCAGGTAGTCGGTCGCCCGCTCCGTCAGCCAGATCGCGTAGGAATCGAGGCCGGCCAGCGGGTACTCGGTCGCCATGATGGGGATGCGCAGGGCCTGGCGCAGCTTGACGTAGTTGTAGATGTCCTGGTCGGCGAGCGGGTCCTCGTACCAGTGGTAGCCGAGCTCCTCGATCGCCTTCCCGACCCTGAGTGCCGTCGGATAGTCGTAGCCCCAGGTCGAATCCAGCATGATCGTGTAGTCGTCGCCGACCGCCGCCCGCACGGCGCGGCAGATCGCGATGTCGGTCTTCTCGCGCTGCGGCGGGTGGATCTTGTAGGCGGCCCAGCCGGCTTCCTTGTACTCCACCGCCTGCTCGGCATAGGCCTCGATCGAGGGCAGCACCTCGGAGCTGGCATAGGCGGGGATGGCGTCGCGGTAGGTGCCGATCAGCCGGTGGATCGGCAGGCCCGCGACCTTGCCCGCGATGTCCCACAAGGCGACGTCGAGCGCGCCGATCGCCCGGATCGAGGACGAGCGCACGCGCGCCCACAGCGAATGGACCAGCCGTTCGCGGTCCAGCGGATCCTGGCCCATGATCCTCGGCTTCAGGGCGCGTACCAGCATCGCCGCCTCGGCGTCGGCGGGATTGGTGGCCGAGCCGAGGAAGGCGTGGCCCTCGACCCCCTCGTCGGTGCGGATCGTGACGAGGCCTAGGCGGCTGCGCCCGCTGCCCTGGGCGGCGTGGGCGCCGTAGCTGAGGACGGGGATGTTCTCCCAGTCGAAGAGCGTGACGGTGACGTCCGTGATCTTCATCGCGAGGCTCACTCCGCCTTGATGCCGGCGGCACGGATCACTTCGCCCCAGCGGGCGGAATCGCTCTCGACCAGCTTCCGGAAGTCGGCCGGCGGGCCGATGATGTTCTCGAAGCCGTTCCTGGCCATGCGCGCCTGGAAGTCGGGGTCGGCCGAAACCTTGTCGAGAGCGGCCGTCCACTTCGCCACGATGTCGTCGGGCAGCTTCGCGGGACCGGCGATGCCGAACCAGTTGCGGATCTCGAAGCCGGGCACGTCCTTGCTGACCAGCGGCAGATCGGGGAATAGCGGGCTCGCCTTGGGCGCACCGAAGGCGACGGCGCGCACGCCCTTGCCTTCGATCTGGCCCAGGAACTCCGGCATGTTGCCGAACATCATGTCGGTGCGGCCGGCCGTGATGTCGACCAGCGCGTTGGCGCCGCCGCGATAGGGCACGTGCAGCATCTCGGTGCCGGTCAACCGCTGGAACAGCTCGCCCGAGAGGTGCTGGCTGGAGCCCGGGCCGACCGAGGCATAGGTCAGCTTGCCGGGGTTCGCCTTGGCGTGGGCGATCAGCTCCGGCACCGTCCGGAAGGGCGCGTTCGGCGTCACGATCAGCATGTTGTAGACGTTGGCGACGCTGGCGATCGGCGTCAGGTCGCGGTTCGGGTCGATCGCCAGCTTCACGCCCGGCATTTGCGGCAGCACCGTATGGATCGCCATGGTAGCCAGCGCCACCGTGTGCCCGTCGGGGGCGGAGCGCGAGACCTCCGTCATCGCGACCATGCCCGATGCGCCGGTCTTGTTCTCGACCACGACCGCGCGACCGAAGATCGGCGACAGCTTCTCGGCCACCAGCCGCGAGACGATGTCGCAACTGCCGCCGGCCGAAAAGCCGCAGAGGATGCGCACGTCGCGCGTCGGGAAGTCGGCGGCGGCGGCCGGCGGCATCGCGACGAATGGGGCCGCGAGCAGGCAGGCTGCGGCGGCGGTCATCCATCGGAACATGGGTCGTCTCCTCGGTTGGCGTTTCTCGGCCGCGCACCATGCCGGACTCCGCGGGCGATTGCGACGGTCGGCGCGGGATGCGAGAATTATCGGCGACCGTCGACCGCGGAGGCCGCCCATGCTCCCGCCTGCCATGGCCCAGCTTCTGGCGTCGCTCGACGCCATTCCGGAGCCCGTGCGTAACCCGGTGCAGCGCCGGCTCGCCCGCGAGCTGGCGATGGTCTCCGAGGCACTCGGCCGCGCGCCGCCCTTGCCCGGCATCGACCTGCGTCTGGAGCCGTGGGGAACGGGCGGTGCGGGCCGCTGCTTCGTCTGCGGCCGCTGACTCCCGGAAGAAGGGAGAGATTGCCATGGCACGCTATGCGATCGGCGACCTGCCGCGCGGCTGGCACCTGGAGCGCACCGAGGGCGAGGCGGCAGGCGAGGAGGATGCCCTCTTCGCCGCCGTCGCCGGCGCCGCGCAGCAGCTCTCGGCCGCCCCCGACACCGACCGCCGCACCGAGGCGCTGCGCGATCTGCGCGCCATCGCCGAGGCGCATCTGGTGCCGGACGCGCGGGCCCCGGCCGAGGGGCTGAAGGCGCTCGCCCTCTGGCAGCAGGGCAATCGCGGCCCCGCACCCGCCTGCCCCGACGCGGAGCGCTTCGAGGGCGCCTTCTTCGCGGTCTGGAAGAAGCGCGGCGAGGGGCCGTGGGACGTCTCGATCGCGGCGCGCCCCGGCGTCGAGCCGCCCGAGGCGATGGCCCGGCTCTATGTCGAGATCATCGACACGCTGTCGGTGCTGCGCATCCTCTACCCGCATCCCGACGACCACCCGGCGCGGCGCGGGCGGGGCGGCCGCGTCGGCCGGTGGTGGCGGCGCGTGCGCGGCCAGCCCACCGATCCGCGCGACCGGGTCGCCCGCAAGTTCGTGCAGTATTTCGACCGCGTCTTCGGGCTGGCGGCGGCCGGCCTCGCCCAGGGACAGGTGGCGCTGGCCGAGCTGGCGCTGAAGGGCCTGCAGCGCGAGATCGTCGACCGCGAGGGCGGCGAGGTGAAGAACGCCTATGT
>JBFWXJ010000321.1:0-7723 GCA_050187535.1 Alphaproteobacteria bacterium
GTGGCGACGGCGTGGGAATAGGCATCGAGCAACGCCTCGTCGCCGATGGGCGCACCGCCGGCGGCGGACGATGGGGACGTGGAGGGATCGGCGCCGTCGTCGGCGACGGGCGTGGGAACGAAATCGAGCATGGTCGGGAACACCGGGGTCTGAGACCTGTGCAGATTTGTCGCCGCCCCGTGTGTTTCAAGGACTTGCGGAACGGGAGGGGAAGGACTCCATCCACCCTCCCGCCCGATCTTCAGCGGCCCTTGTCCTCGAAGAACTTGATGAAGGTGAAGGTGAAGTCGCGCTGCCTGCGGTTCAGGTGGCAATTGAAGCAGCCGTCGGTCTTCACTTCCGTGCGCAGCTTTCCCTCGCCGGTGAATGCCGCATACTCCCAGTCGTCGTTGCGCTTGTCGGGAGGGTAGGCGGCGCCCCAGCCGGCACGCTTCTCCTGCACCTCGACCGAGAGGATCTCCGGCCCCGCCTGCCACATCCCGTCCGGGCCGACCATGGGCTTGCCGTCTGGCCCGAGCGCGGCCTTGCGGTTCTCCATGACCAGCACCGTGCCGCTGGGCGCCGGGATGCCGGCGCGCATCGCGGCGAACGCCTCGGGGCTGGAATAGAGGAAGCGGACGACCGGCGGGTTGCGATCGGGCCGGTCGATCTGGTTGTAGCGCACGAAGCGCGTCTGGTAGTCGGCGGGGAAGGCGACCCGCTCCGGCCCGGCCGCGAGGACGGCCGGCGCCAGGACGGCGGCGGCGAAGGCCGCCGCGGCGAAGGCGCGGCTCATTGCGTCACCTCCACCGTCATGTGCATGTCCTCGTGCAGGACGCATTCGACGTCGAGCTTTCCGGCGCGCCTCAGGGTCATCGAGCGTTTCTCGCCCGGCTTCTGTGCGCCGAGGTCGATGCCGAATCCGACGGTCGGCACGAACACCACATGGTTGTCGAAGTCGTCGTTGTCGAAGACGATCGTATCGCCGACCTTGGCCTTCAAGGTCTTCGGCCCGTAGGCGCTCCCGCCCATCGTCACCGTGTGCTCGGCCGCCATGGCTCCGCTCGCGATGGCGGCAGCGACGGCGATCGGCCCCAGCCCCGATGCCCACGCACGCATGTTTCCTTCTCCCTCTCCGCGATGTCGCGGCAGCGCAATCGGTAGGCCCGGCCGCGCACAGCGGATAGCCGCCTTCACCGGGATGTGATCGGGCGGGCTTCCGCTGGATGACTTCCAAGAGTCATCCATCTGTCACGGCCCGTCGCCATGCTGCGCCGCAACAGTTCGGACAGTCCGCGCGAGGCAGGCGACATGCTGGAGATCGAAGGGCTCGGTCGGCGCTACGGCGACCGCTGGGCGGTGTCGCGTGCGACGATCACCGTGCCGCAAGGCCAGTGCGTCGGTGTCATTGGGCGCTCCGGTGCGGGCAAGTCGACCCTGCTGCGCATGATCAACCGCCTCGTCGACCCGACCGAGGGGACGATCCGCTTCGCCGGCACCGACGTGACGAAGCTGAAGGGTCAGGCGCTGCGCGACTGGCGTCAGAGCTGCGCCATGATCTTCCAGCAGTTCAACCTGGTCGGGCGCCTCGACGTGCTGACGAATGTCCTCGTCGGTCGGCTCAACCACGTTCCGTCCTGGCGCTCGCTGCTGCGCGTCTGGTCGGCGGAGGACAAGGCGGTCGCGCTCTCGGCGCTTGAGCAGTTCGACATGGCCGCGTCCGCCGCGCAGCGCGCCGAGAATCTCTCGGGCGGGCAGCAGCAGCGCGTCGCCATCGCCCGTGCCCTGGTCCAGGAACCGAAGCTGCTGCTCGCCGACGAGCCCGTCGCGTCCCTCGATCCGCGCAACAGCAAGGTCGTGATGGACGCGATCCGCCGGATCAACCGCCACTACGGCATCACGGTGCTGGTGAACCTCCACTCGCTCGATCTCGCGCGCGGCTACTGCGACCGGCTGGTCGGCATCGCCGCCGGCCGCGTGGTGTTCGACGACGTGCCCGCGGCACTGACCGATGCCGTTGCGCGCGAGCTCTATGGCCTCGAGGCGGGCGAGGTGCTGGGCGGCGAGGCGGCGCCCGCCATCGAGGACGCGCCCGGCGCGGTGCCCGTCACCGCGTGATCGCCGCCCAGGCGGCCACGGCATTTCATCTGCACCACTGAAAGGAGCCCCCATGTCGAGGCGTACCCTACTGATCGGTCTCGCCGCTGCCGCGGCGCTTGCCGTCGCGCCGGCCGCCCAGGCACAGAGCTGGAAGGCGAAGTATCCCGAGCTCGTGCTGGCCGCGGTGCCGGACGAGAACGCGTCGGGCATGACCGAGCGCTGGTCGAAGTTCGTCGAGTACCTGCAGCGCGAGATCGGCACGAAGGTGACCCTGCGCATCGCCAACGACTACGCGGCGGTGATCGAGGGACAGCGCGCCGGCAACATCCACATCGCGCAGTACGGGCCGGCGTCCTACGCCCGCGCTTATGTCAGCGGCGTCAAGGTCGAGCCGTTCGGCATCCAGGTGAACGCCGACGGCTCGAAGGGCTACTACTCCGTCTTCTATGTGAAGAAGGACAGCCCCTATAAGACGATCGAAGACCTGAAGGGCAAGAACCTCGGCCTCGTCGACCCGAACTCGACCTCGGGCAACAACGTGCCGCGCTATTCGCTCGACAAGATGAAGATCGACCCGGACAGATTCTTCTCCAAGGTCGTCTACACCGGCAGCCACGAAAACGCGGTGATCGCGGTGGCGCAGGGAACCGTCGACGTCGCCGCCAACTGGTGGAACGACGAGCAGGAGTCCAATCTCCGGCGCATGGAGCGCAAGGGGATGGCGAAGTACGACGACTTCCGGATCATCTTCAAGTCCGAGCAGATCGTGAACTCGCCGGTGGCCTACCTCACCAGCCTTCCCGACGACCTGAAGAAGACGATCCGTGATGCCTTCTTCAACGTCGGCAAGAAGGATCCGGAGGCGTTCCGCAAGCTGACGGACGGCCAGGCGCAGGTCTGGCAGCCGACGACCCACCAGGAGTACGAGCCGGTCGTCGGGCTGATCAAGTTCGTCGACGACATGCGCAAGCGCCGCGCGAGCTGACGCGATCGGCAGGCCGCGCCGGTTCCGCCGGCGCGGCCGCCATGCGCGGGCGCCAGGCATGACGACATCCTCCTCCCTCCGCCGGCTGCCGGATGCCGATCTGGCGCCGTTGCTGGCCAGCTACGAAGGCGCGGTGTCGGCGCGTCGGCGGCAAACCCTGCTTGGACTGGTGGTCCTGGCGCTGGCCACCCTCGTCGCCGCCCTGGTGTCGGAGGTGCAGCCGGGCCGCTTCTTCGCCAACATCGACCGCTTCACTTCCTACATCGGGCGACTGTTCGTCTTCGACAGCGGCAGCCTCGCCGGGCACAGCGTGCTGTCCGATGTCGGCGAATGGTACTGGGGCCTCACCAAGTGGCTGGCGCTGCTGGGCGAGACATTGCTGATCGCCTATGTCGGCACCGTGGTCGGGCTCGCCTGCGGGTTCTTCGCCTCGTTCCTCGCCGCGCGGAACCTGGGCAGCGCGCCATGGCTGCGCTTCGCCACCAAGCGCTGGCTCGAGTTCTGCCGGACGGTCCCCGAGATCGTCTTCGCCCTCGTCTTCGTGATCGCCTTCGGGCTGGGACCGCTGCCGGGCGTGTTCGCCATCGCCCTGCACACGACCGGCGCTCTCGGCAAGCTCTTCTCCGAAGTCGTCGAGAACATCGACATGCGGCCCGTGGAAGGCGCCGCGGCGTCGGGCGGCAGCTGGGCGCAGACCGTGCGCTTCGCCGTCGTGCCGCAGGTGCTGTCGAATTTCGCCAGCTACGCCCTCCTGCGTTTCGAGATCAACGTGCGTGGTGCCGCGGTGATGGGTTTCGTCGGCGCCGGCGGGATCGGCCAGGATCTCATCGAGGCCATCCGCAAATTCTACTATGCGGACGTCTCCGCGATCCTGCTGCTCATCATCGCCACCGTCGTGGTGATCGACATGACGACCGAGCGCCTGCGCCACGCGCTGCTGGGCATGGAGGGCAAGCGATGACGACCGGCCTGCGTGCCGAGGCCGCGGCCCGTCTGCCCGAGCTGCGGCGCCTCCATCCGGGAATCATCGACGGCTCGCCGCTGCGCCGCGCGCTCGTCGCTGCCGCCGTCGCCCTGCCGGTCGCGTTGCTGGTGTTCGGCCTCTGGTGGATCGGGTTCGGCTTCACCCGGCTGTGGAATGGCATCTTCCAGCTCGGCAGCTTCGTCGTCCTCATGGTGCCGCCCGACTGGGGCACCACGCCGCGCCTGCTGCTCTACCTTCACTCGCTGGCGGAGACGGTGGCGATCGCCTTCCTGGGCACGCTATCGGCGGCGCTCATCGCCATTCCGTTCGGGTTCCTGGCCGCCAGAAACGTGGTAGCCGAGCGCATCACCCATTTCCTGTCACGCCGGTTCCTCGACTGCATCCGCGGCGTCGACACGCTCATCTGGGCGCTCATCTGGGTCAATGTGGTCGGCCTCGGCCCGTTCGCCGGCGTGCTGGCGATCATGTCGTCGGACGCGGCGGCGTTCGGCAAGCTGTTCTCCGAGGCGATCGAGGCGGTGGACCGCAAGGCGGGCGAAGGTGTCGTCTCCTGCGGCGGCACCAAGCTCCACGCCATCCGGTTCGGCATCCTGCCGCAGGTCCTGCCGGTGATGCTGAGCCAGGTGCTCTACTACTTCGAGTCGAACACCCGCTCGGCGACGATCATCGGCATCGTCGGCGCCGGCGGCATCGGTCTGCACCTCTCCGAACAGATCCGCACGCTGGAGTGGCAGACGGTGTCGTTCCTCGTGCTTCTGATCCTGGCCACCGTGGCGGCGATCGACCTGCTGTCGGGCATCCTGCGCTCGCGGATCGTCGGCGATGCGGGGGTGCGGCGATAGCGAAGGGGCGCACCTTCCCTCTGCCACCGGGCGCGCTATTTCGCTAGGCTCCGGCCGACCACCCGAGCCGGTCCCACCGCCGCGGAGCCCCTCTCCCTTGCTGCGTTCCGGCCCTGAAGCGCTCGCTGCCGCCGCGCCGCTGGACGAGGACGCGGCCTGGGCGGCCCTGCGGGCGCTCGCCGAAGGCTCACCGCCGCCTGATCGACTCACCGTCGATGCCTGCGGCCGCTGGACGTGCGCTGGCGACGCCACGACGGCGGCGGGTGACCTGCTCGACCTCTACGCGGCGTTCGTGGCCGAGCGGGGTGACGGCCGCCCCTCGGTGTTCGCCCATCTCGGCCAGAGCCTCGACGGGCGCATCGCGACAGAATCCGGCGAGTCCGCGTACATCACCTGTCCGGCCAATCTCGACCACATGCACCGGATGCGGGCGCTGGCCGATGCGGTCGTCGTCGGTGCCGGTACCGTCCGCCACGACAACCCCCGTCTCACCGTGCGGCGGGTGCCGGGCGCCCATCCCCTGCGGGTGGTGATCGACACCGAGCGGCGGCTCGACGACCACTACGGGCTCTTCCGCGACGGCGCCGCACCGACGCTGCTCGTCTGCGCCGCCGACCGTCGCGACCGGGCGCATCTCGGCGAGGCGGAAGTGGCGGCGGTCGGCCGACGTGGCGAGACCATCGACTACGGCGCGGTGATCGCCCTGCTGTCGGCGCGCGGCTGCCGGCGCATCTTCGTGGAGGGCGGGGGCATCACCGTGTCCCGCTTCCTGGCGCAGAACTGCCTCGACCGGCTGCACGTCGCGGTCGCGCCGGTGATCCTCGGCTCGGGCCGCCCGGCCATCCAGCTGCCGCCGCTGGCCGCGCTCGCCGAGGCGCGGCGTCCGCCGACCCGCATCTTCCGCATGGGCGCGGACGTCCTCTTCGATTGCGACCTCGGCGCCGATGGCTGAGGCGGCGCGCGCGTTCTGGACGGTCGCGGCCGGCCGGGGCGCCATCCTGCCGGAGGCCCTGCCGGCCCGCGGCCCGGACGATGTCCGCGTGCGGACGGCCTGGTCGGGCATCTCGCGGGGGACCGAGGCGCTGGTCTTTCGCGGCGGCGTGCCCCCGGCGGAGCATGCGCGCATGCGTTGCCCGTGGCAGTCGGGCGATTTTCCGTTTCCGGTCAAGTACGGCTACGCCGCCGTCGGCGTAGTGGAGGAGGGGCCGGAGGGTGTCTGCGGCCGCACCGTCTTCTGCCTGCACCCGCATCAGGACCGCTTCGTCGTGCCTGCGGCCGCGGTGGTGCCGGTGCCGGGTGACGTCCCGTCCCGCCGCGCGGTCCTTGCCGCGAACGTCGAGACGGCCGTCAACGCGCTCTGGGATTCGCCGGTGCTGCCCGGCCAGCGGGTGGCGGTGATCGGCGCCGGCGTGGTGGGCGCGGCCGTGGCCCGTCTCGCGGCCGGCGTGCCGGGGACCGACGTGACGCTGGTCGACCGCGATCCGGCCAAGGCGGCGCTGGCCGCCGCCATCGGTGTCGGCTTCGCCCCGCCGGCCGAAGCGCCCGTCGACTGCGATGCCGTGTTCGAAGCGACCGGGGCACCCGAGGCGCTGGCGACGGCGGTGGCAGCGGCGGGCGACGAGGCGGTCGTCACGGTGCTCAGCTGGTATGGCGACCGGGCGGCGTCGCTGCCGCTGGGCGGCGCCTTCCATTCGCGGCGCCTCGTCCTGCGCTCGTCCCAGGTCGGCCGGGTCGCGCCGACGCAGCGGCCGCGCTGGACCCATGCGCGGCGCCTCGGACTGGCGCTGCGGTTGCTGGCCGATCCGGTGTTCGACCATCTCCTGGGTGAAGAGACGGAGTTCGCCGCTCTCCCGGACGCCATGCGCCGCTTCGCGGCGGCATCGGCCGGCGCCCTCTGTCCGCTCGTCCGCTATCCCTGACCCGCCGAGACACGCCATGTATTCCGTGACCGTTGCCGACCACTTCATGATCGCCCACAGCTTCCGCGGCGACCTGTTCGGGCCTGCCCAGGCGCTGCACGGCGCCACCTATGCGGTCGAGGCGGAGTTCCGCCGGGCCGAACTCGACCCCAACGGCGTCGTCTGCGACATCGGGCGGGCGATGACGGCGCTGCGCGAGGTGCTGGCCGCGCTCGACTATCGCAACCTCGATGCAGAGCCCGACTTCGCCGGCGTCAATACGACGACCGAGTTCCTGGCCGCCGAGATCCACCGGCGCCTCGCCCGACGCGCGGCCGCCGGCGACCTGGGGCCCGATACCGCCAGCAGGATCGCGCAGATCAGGGTGACCTTGCGCGAGTCACCCCGTGCCTGGGCCGCCTATGAGGGGCCGGTCGGCTGACGCACGTGGCCGCATTCGACCTGGCGCTGCCCGGGCGTCTCGATCGGCGCAGCGGCGGGACCATCTACGACCGCCGCGTCGTCGAGCACCTGCGCGGCGCCGGCGGCGAGGTCGGCGTTCACGAGATGGCGGGCACCTATCCGCTGGCCGACTCCGCGGCCTTCGCGAGCGCCGATGCCGTGCTCGCCGGCTCGCGGCGTCCGCTGGTGGTCGACGGGCTGGCGCTGCCCGCGTTCCGCCTGCGCGAGCGGACCGTGTCGGGCATCGTCGCGCTGGTGCATCATCCGCTCGCCGAGGAGACCGGGCTCGCACCGGGCGATGCCGACCGGCTTCGTGCCGCCGAGCGTGCCGACCTGGCGCGGGTCGACGGTGTCGTGGTCACCAGCGCCTTCACGGCCCGCGCGCTCGCCGCCGACTATGGCGTCTCCGCCGATCGCATCGCCGTGGTGCCGCCCGGCGTCGATCTGCCGGAAGGGCTCGTCGCCGACGCGC
>JBFWXJ010000322.1:0-7638 GCA_050187535.1 Alphaproteobacteria bacterium
TGGACTATTTCGTCTGGGCGTTCGTCGGCGACGGCCGCGGCTTCGTCGTCGACACCGGCTTCACCGCCGTGGTGGCGGACCGGCGCAAGCGGCAGTTCCTGCGCTGCCCGATCGATTCACTGGGCCTGGTCGGGCTCGACGCCGCGGCCGTCGAGGACGTGGTGCTGACCCACCTGCACTACGACCACGCCGGCAACTTCCACAAGTTTCCCAAGGCGCGCTTCCACCTGCAGGACCGCGAGATGAACTTCGCGACCGGGCGGAACATGCGCTACATGGTCTTCGGCCACAGCTTCGAGCCCGACGACGTGGCGGGGCTCGTGCGCCTCAACTTCAAGGGCCGCATCGCCTTCCACGACGGCGACGAGGAGATCGCCCCCGGCGTCTCCTTGCACTTCACCGGCGGCCACACCGCCGGGCTGCAGGTGGTGCGCGTCCATACCGCCCGCGGCTGGATGGTCCTGGCGTCCGACTCCAGCCACTACTACGAGCACATGCGCACGAACCGCATCTACACGACCGCCTACCGCCTCGACGACATGCTCGCCGCCTACCGCACCGTCGAGCGCCTGGCCGCCTCGCCCGACCACATCATCCCCGGCCACGACCCGCTGGTGATGCAGCTCTACCCGCCGCCGTCGCCGGAGCTGGCGGGGATCGTGGTGCGTCTGGACGTGCCGCCGGCCGGGTAGCTGCTTCCTGCACCGTTCCAACGTGGATAGGCTCGTGGAAGGATAGGCGAGGCCCGCTTTCGCGCACTCTAACGGCGGCGGAGCGCGTCAGTCCCGACCCGGTCCACGCCATCGGAACCGGTGGGGATAGCCAGTAGCCATCTCCCTCTCCGCCCCTTGGGGGCGGAGAGGGTCGGGGTGAGGTGGGGATTCGCCGGCGGATGCCCACCTCACCCTCCCCATCGCTCACGCGATGGGTCCCCTCCCTCTCCCCCCGACGGGCGGAGAGGGCGATCTCCCTCGCCTCAATCGATCTCGAACCGGATGCCCTGGGCGAGCGGCAGGGCGGTCGAGTAGTTGATCGTGTTGGTGGCGCGGCGCATGTAGGCCTTCCAGGCGTCGCTGCCGGACTCCCGCCCGCCGCCCGTCTCCTTCTCGCCGCCGAAGGCGCCGCCGATCTCCGCCCCGCTCGGGCCGATGTTGACGTTGACGATGCCGCAGTCGCTGCCGGAAGCCGACATGAAGCGCTCGGCCTCGCGCAGGTCGGTGGTGAAGATCGACGAGGCCAGTCCCTGCGGCACGGCGTTGTGCATGGCGATCGCGTCCTCGAGGTCGCGGTAGCGCATGACGTAGAGGATCGGCGCGAAGGTCTCCTGCATGACGATCGCGGACTGCGCCGGCATCTCGACCAGCGCCGGGGCGACGTAGCGGGCGTCGGGAAAGCGGTCGGCCAACGCCCTGCCGCCGCCGTGGACGGTGCCGCCCTCGGCCTTGGCCTGGGCGAGTGCCGCCTGCATCGCGTCGAAGGCGGCCGCGTCGATCAGCGGGCCGACGAGCGTGCCGGATTCGAGCGGGCTCCCGATCGGCAGGCGGCCCCAAATCTGCGCCAGCCGCGGCACGAGGCGATCGTAGACGCTGTCGTGGACGATGATCCGGCGGAGCGTCGTGCAGCGCTGGCCGCAGGTGCCGACGGCGGCGAAGGTGATGCCGCGCTCGGCCAGCGACAGGTCGGCCGAGGGTGCGACGATCATGCCGTTGTTGCCGCCGAGCTCCAGGATGGCACGGCCGAAGCGGGCTGCGACGCGCGGCGCCACCGCACGGCCCATCCGGGTCGACCCGGTGGCACTGACCACCGGCACGCGCGGGTCGTCGGCCAGCGCCTCGCCGACCTCGCGCCCGCCGATCACCACTTCGGAGATGCCGGGCGGCACGCCGTCCATGGCCGCCGCCGTCCGCGCCAGCAGCGCCTGGCAGGCGAGGGCGGTGAGCGGCGTCTTCTCCGACGGCTTCCACACCACCGTGTCGCCACAGACCAGCGCCAGCATGGCGTTCCACGACCACACCGCGACCGGGAAGTTGAACGCGGTGACGACCGCGACCGGCCCCGCGGGGTGCCACGTCTCCATCATGCGGTGGCCCGGCCGCTCGGTCGCGATGGTGAGGCCGTAGAGCTGGCGCGACAGCCCGACGGCGAAGTCGCAGATGTCGATCATCTCCTGGACCTCGCCCAGGCCCTCCTGGACGATCTTGCCCGCCTCCAGGCTGACCAGCCGGCCGAGATCGGCCTTGTGGGCGCGCAGCGTCTCGCCGAAGCGGCGGACGAGCTCGCCGCGCTGCGGCGCCGGAACGCTGCGCCAGGAGAGGAACGCGGCCGCCGCCCGACCGACCGCCGCCGCCGCTTCCGCCGGGCCCGCGGTCGCCACCCGCGCCATGACGGCACCGTCGACCGGCGAGCGGACGGCGAGGTCACCGCCCGCGAGCAGGGCGGGATCGACCCCGAGGCGTTCGAGGACGGTGCGGGCTTCGGCGGCGATATCGGTCATGGGCTCCTCCGGTGGGAGGTCCGTCATAGGTGAGGCGACGGTACCCGTCCATCACCTCGGGCCGCCGCGATCGCCGCTCGCCCGCATGGCGGCAGCTAGTTGGTTCATCGTGAACGGCTTCGCGAGCCTGACCCAGGGCACCGGCGGATCGCCCGGCAGGTCGGCGTAGCCGGTCATGAGGACCACGGGCAGGCCCGGCCGCATCTCCTCCAGCGCCTCGACCAGCCGCAGCCCCGTCATGTGCGGCATCGAGAAGTCGGTCACCACGAGGTCGATCCGCTCCAGGCTGCGCGCCGCCTGCAGCGCGTCCGCGCCCGACGCGGCGGCGACCACCTTGTGGCCCAGCTCCTCCAGCATGAGCTGCGTCCCTTCCAGCACGGCGCCGTCGTCGTCGACCAGGAGAACGACGAGCGAAGGGCCGGGCGCGGCACCGGGCGTCGCCGTGCGTTCCGTCGCGGCGTCCGGGTCCGACGAGGCTGCCGGCAGCCAGATCTCGGCGATCGTTCCCTCGCCCCTGCGGCTCGCCAGCACGAAGCGCCCGCCCAGCTGGGCGGCCATGCCGTGGACCATGGACAGGCCGAGCCCGGTGCCCTTGCCGACCCCCTTGGTCGTAAAGAATGGCTCGATCGCGCGCGCCAGGGTCGCCTCGTCCATGCCCTCCCCGGTGTCGGCTACCGAGAGGCACACGTGCTCGCCGCCGGCCAGGCCCAGCTCGTTGCCTTCGGGAACGGCCAGAACCCGGCCGGAGACGAGGATGGTCCCGCCCTCGGGCATGGCGTCGCGCGAGTTGAGCGCGAGATTGAGGATCGCGAGCTCGAGCTGGTTGGGATCGGCCTCCACCGGCGGCAGGCGCTTCGGGAAGCGCGTCTCCAGGGCGATGCCGGGACCGAGCGAGCGTTCCAGCAGCTCGCGCATCCCGGCCACCAGCGGCGGAAGGCGGATCGTGTGCACGTCGAGGTCCTGGCGCCGGGCGAAGGCCAGCATGCGCCGGGTCAGCGCCACGCCGCGCTCGGCCGCCTGCGCGGCGTTGCCGACGAGCCGGTCGAGCCGCGGATCGGGCTTCATCCGCCGCCGCAGCAGCTCCAGGTTGCCCAGCACGGCCATCAGCAGGTTGTTGAAGTCGTGGGCGATGCCGCCGGTGAGCTGGCCCAGCGCGTCCAGCTTCTGCGACTGCACCAGCGCGCCATGCGCTTCCTCGAGCGCGCGCCGCGCCTCGATCCGCTCGGTCACGTCGCGCGTCACCTTCGCGAACGCGACGATCGTGCCGTCGTCGGCGCGGATCGCGTCGATCACGACGTTGGCGCGGAATCGCGTCCCGTCCTTGCGGACGCGCCAGCCGTCGCTCTCGAAGCGGCCCTCGCGCATGGCGGTTTCCAGCGCCCGCTGCGGCTCGCCGCGACGACGATCCTCCTCGGTGTAGAAGGTCGAGAAGTGCCGTCCGACGATCTCGTCGGGACGGTAGCCCTTGATGCGCTCGGCCCCGGCATTCCAGTTCGTGACGTTGCCTTCGATGTCGAGCAGGAAGATCGCATAGTCGGTGACGCCCTGGACGAGGAGGCGCAGCTGCTCCTCGCTGCGGCGCAGCCGGTCCTCCGCCCGCTTGCGCTCCGTCAGGTCGCGGGTGATCTTGGCGTAGCCGACGAGCATGCCGGCGGCATCGCGCACGGGATCGATGACGACATGGGCCCAGAAGCGCGTGCCGTCCTTGCGCAGGCGCCAGCCGTCCGTCTCGAAGCGCCCTTCCCTGGCCGCGGTCTGCAGCGCCTGCTCCGGCTTCCAGGCGAGGCGGTCCGGCTCGGGGTAGAAGCAGCGGAAGTGCCGCCCGACGATCTCGCTGGCCTCATAACCCTTCAGGCTGCGTGCGCCCGCATTCCAGCTGGCTACGATCCCCTCCGGATCGAGCATGAATATGGAGTAGTCGACGATCGACTCGACCAGCAGCCGGTAGCGGTCCTCGTCCATCAGCGGCAGCTCTCCGCCCCGCTCCTCCCGCATCTCTTCGCCCTCTGCAGCCGACGCACGTACCCATGATACGACGGCAACGCGGTGGGCGCGCGAGGGGTTCGGGGGGTCAGAGCGCGCGCGCGGCGGTGCCCTTCATGAGGACGGGACCGGTCGGACGCCCAACCGGGGAACCCGTCGAAGGTTCCAGCGTGATCTCGAAGAGCTGGTCCGGACGGGTGCGCGGCAGGTCCTCGACCCGTAGCCGGGCGGTCCGCGCGCGACCGAGCAGTCCGACCGAGACCGGGCCGCGGGCGCGATCCCAGAGGGTCCAGACCTCGAGCGCGCGGCCGGCCGGCACCGGGATGTCGCCGAGCGGCACCAGCTCCGTCCGGCCGTCGGCGAAGGCATTGACCACCGCGCCGGCCCGCGCGTCGTCGGTCAGCAGCACCGCGACGAATACGGGTGCCGCCATGCGCTGGCTCCAGAGCTGCGCCAGCCCCAGGGCGAGAAGGATCGCCGCCGCCGCCGTGCCGAGGCCGGCGATGCGCCAGAAGGCCAGGCTCTCCCATACGCCGCGCCAGGAGAAGCCGCGCCATGGGGTCCGCGCCGGAGACGGTCGCGGCGGCGCCGGCGTGACGATACCGGCCTCGATGCGCCCCCAGAGCGCATCGGCGGGTGCGAGCGGCGGCGCGGTGCGGTCGAGCTCGGCGAAGCGCGCGCGCCATGCCGCGACGGCGGCGGCGAAGGCGGGATCGCGTGCGGCCAGCCGCTCGGCCCGCTCCGCCTCCGCACCCTCCAGCAGGCCGAGGACGAACTCGCCCGCGAGGCGGTCGTGTTCCCCGTCCGTCACGCCATGCACTCCCGGAGTGCGGCGAGGGAGCGGCGGATCCACGACTTGACCGTGCCGAGCGGCACGCCGAGGCGCCCCGCCAACTCGCCATGGGTCAGGCCCTGGACATAGGCCATCACGACGGCCTGCCGGCGCGTCGCGTCCAGCCCCTCCAGGCAGCGACGAAGCCGGCCACCCTCGGAGAGGCGCAGCACGGCATCCTCGGGTCCTTCCGACGTGCTCTCCAGGCCCATCGGCTCGAAATCGTCCACCAGGTCCACCCGCAGCTCGCCGCGCAGCAGGTTGAGGGCGTGGTTGCGCAGCATGGCGTAGAGCCAGGCGCGCGCCTCGCCGCGGGCGGGATCGAAGCGGCCGGCCGCCTGCCACAGGCGCAGGAACGTGTCGTGGACCGCCTCCTCGGCCAGCGCGCGGCGGTGAAGCAGGCGCATCGCGACACCCAGCATCCGCGGCGCCTCGGCGTCGTAGATGCGCCGCAGCGCCGCCCGGTCGCCGGCCGCGCAACGCGCGAGCAGCGGGCCGAGATCGGCTGCCGCCGGCTCGGGCTGGATGGTGGATGCGGTCACGGCCCTCCAGGCGGCGGCGGTCGTCATCGCCGCCGATACACCGAACTAGGGTCCGCGGATGCGCCGGCAAGTTTTTTCCTGCGCGCCTGCATCCGCCGCGGCACCTCGCCTGTAGCCGCACCGGGACCGCCGCGGCGGCCCGCAGCCATCCCAGGGAGAAGTCGCATGAAGCAGCTCGCCAGCCTCGCCGTCGCCCTCCTCGCCACCACCGCGCTCGCCGGCGTCGCCCGCGCGGAGACCGTGGCCGCCCTCGTCGGCGACCGGACGCTGGCGGTGGTCGACACCGGCACGAAGAAGGTGGTGAAGAGCATGACCGTGTCGGGCATCAAGGGCCGCCTCGCCGGCATCGACGTGCGGCCGGCCGACGGCATGCTCTACGGCCTCGTCGAGGACGGCACGGTCGTCACCATCGACTGGAAGACCGGCAAGGCGACCATGAGGTCGAAGCTGGAGCAGATGGTGCCGCCCGGCGTCGCCGCCACCGTCGACTTCAACCCGGTCGCCGACCGGCTGCGGGTCATGGGCGCCGACGGCACGAACCTGCGCGCCAACGTCGACGACGGGAAGGTCGTGCGCGACGGGCAGCTCAAGTTCGCGGAGACCGATATGCACAAGGGCGAGACGCCGATGGTCGTGGCCGGTGCCTACACCAACTCGTTCAAGGGCACCAAGGAGACGGCGCTCTACGACATCGACGGCAAGATCGGCGGCCTGCTGAAGCAGGCGCCGCCCAACGACGGTGTCCTCTCGGCGATCGGCAAGCTCGGCGTGAAGGCCGACAAGCCGGCCTTCGACATCGCGTCGGACGGCATGGGCGGCAACGCCGCCTGGCTGATGGCGGGCGGCACGCTCTACAGCGTCGACCTCGCGACCGGCAAGGCGACGATGGCGGCGAAGATCGCAGGCGCGAAGGGTACCGTCCGCGACATCGCGGTGTTGCCGAAGATGTAACGCGATGAAGGACTTCGCGCCTGCCGTGCAGGCGGCGGGCGCGGAGTTTCCTTGCGAACAAAAGGGGAATGAAGTCTGGTCGGCGGATGCTCGCCACCCCCGAGTCGCCCGCCTGGCTCGCCCGCCTCAACGCCGACCAGCGCGCCGCCGTGGAGCACGGGGCCGACGCCGGTCCCCTCCTCGTCATCGCCGGCGCGGGGTCGGGAAAGACCGACACGCTGGCCCATCGCGTCGCCCATCTGGTGGCCTCGGGTGCCGACCCCGGGCGCATCCTGCTGCTGACCTTCTCGCGCCGCGCCGCCGCGGAGATGGCGGGCCGGGCCGAGCGCATCGTCGCCGGGCTGCCGGGCGGCCGCAGCAGCGGCAGGCTCGCCTGGGCCGGCACCTTTCACGGCGTCGGCGCGCGCCTGCTGCGGCTCTACGCGGACGCGATCGGCCTGTCGCCGGGCTTCACCATCCTCGATCGCGAGGACGCGGCCGACCTGATGGGCCTCGTGCGCCACGAGCTCGGCCATTCCGGCCGCGAGAGCCGCTTCCCGCTGAAGGCCACCTGCCTCGCCATCTACTCGCGTGCCATCAACGCCGGGCTGCCGCTCGGCGAGCTGCTGCAGACGGCATTCCCCTGGTGCGCCATGTGGGCGGACGAGCTCAAGGCGATGTTCGCCGCCTATGTCGACGCCAAGCAGCGCCAGGGCGTGCTGGACTACGACGACCTGCTGCTGTGCTGGGCGCAGATGATGGGCGACGCCGCCCTGGCCGCCGATGTCGGCGCGCGCTTCGACCACGTGCTGGTCGACGAGTACCAGGACACCAACAGCCTGCAGGCGACGATCCTG
>JBFWXJ010000323.1:0-7622 GCA_050187535.1 Alphaproteobacteria bacterium
GCGGGCAACCACACGGTGATCTCGAAGTCGTTCGAGATGCGGCAAGGCACCAACCGCCTCAGGGCGTATTTCCGCCCAGCCGACAACACGTCGAACTACTGTTTCTACGACATCACGGTGGAATATGCCCCGACCGACTGGGGCTGGCTCGCCGGCCAGTCGGGCACCTATGCCTGCAGCATGATGCCGACGAGCACTTCGCCATACCGTTGCCAGCACGCCAGTTTTCCCAACTCCGAAGGCTGCAACCTCAGCTTCATGATCGAGTTGCGGTAACCGCGCCCCCGGCCGAGCCTAGCGGCGCCCGTCCGGCAGCAACGCCGCGCCGCCGGCGGCGAAGACATGGGCGGCGGCGAGATCGAGCTGGAGGTCGCGCCGCTCGCCCACCGCGAACGGGGCATCGCCGGCGATCCGCGCGACCAGGTTGCGCTCGACGCCTTCCAGCCGGGCGATGACGATGGTCTCCGCACCCAGCCGCTCGACCTGCGCAACTTCGACGGCGACCGCGGCACCGGCGCCCGACTGGCCGACATCCTCCGGCCGGATGCCGAACGTGACCGTGGTCCCGGGCGGCATCGGCGGGGCGGCTGCGGATGGCAGGTCGAGGGTCGTCGACCCGACCTGCAGCCGGCGACCATTGGCACCATCGGCGACCGTCGCCGGCAGGAGGTTCATCGGCGGATTGCCGAGGAAACCGGCGACGAAGGTGTCGGCCGGGCGGCGATAGACGTCGATGGGGGCGCCGACCTGGACGACGCGGCCGCCGTTCATGATGCAGATGCGCGTCCCCATGGTCATCGCCTCGACCTGGTCGTGCGTGACGTAGATCATCGTCGCGGCGAGGCGGCGATGCAGGGCGACGATCTCGCCGCGCGTCGACACGCGCAGTGCGGCGTCGAGGTTCGAGAGCGGCTCGTCGAAGAGGAAGACCTTGGGGTCGCGGACGATGGCGCGGCCCAGCGCCACGCGCTGGCGCTGGCCGCCCGACAGCGCGTGCGGCTTGCGGTCGAGCAGGCCCGCCAGGCCGAGCACACCGGCGACACTTCCCACGCGCCGGTCGATCTCCGCCCGCTCCACGGCGCGGCGGCGCAGGCCGAAGCCCAGGTTCTCGCGCACGGTCATGTGCGGGTAGAGGGCGTAGGACTGGAACACCATGGCAATGTCGCGGTCCTTCGCCGGCACGTCGTTGACGACGCGGCCGTCGATCGAAAGCGTGCCCGACGTGATCGATTCCAGCCCCGCGATCATGCGCAAGGTCGTCGTCTTGCCGCAGCCCGACGGGCCGAGCAGCACCATCAGCTCGCCGTCGCGCACGTCGAGGGAGACGTCGTGCGCGGCCGGCGCATGGCCGCGGTCGTAGACCTTGGTCAGCCGGTCGAGCGTCACCACGGCCACGACGACGTTCTCCTCATTTGACGGCCCCCGCGGTCATGCCCTGGATCAGCTTCTCGGAGAAGAAGGCGTAGACGACGACCACGGGGATGATGGCGATCATCAGCCCGGTCGCGATCATGCCGACATCTTCCTGGGTATCGCCGATGAACCGCTGGATGCCGAGCGGCAGCGTGCGGTTGGCCTCGTCGGTGATCAGCACCACCGCGTAGAGGAACTCGTTCCACAGCAGGATGACATTGAGAATGATCGTGGTGGCGACGGCCGGCAACGCGATCGGCAGCGCGACCCGCCAGAAGATCGCCCACTCCGACCAGCCGTCCATGCGCGCGGCGTCGAACAGGTCCGACGGGATGCGCGCGAAGAAGCTCTCGAGGATGTAGATGGTCAGCGGGAGCTGGATCGCGACATAGACCAGCGTCAGGCCGATCTTGCTGTTGTAGAGCCCGTACTGCACCAGGATCTGGAACAGCGAGATGATGGTGATTTGCGGCGGGAAGATGATGGTCGAGAACAGCACGATGTAGATCACGCGGTTGAGCCGGAAGCGGTAGCGCGCCAGGCAATGCGCGGCCATCGCGCCGATCACCGTCAGGATGACGACGGCGGCGACCACGACCTGCACCGAGTTGCCGAAGTAGACCGCGTAGTTGGAGTTGAACCACGCCTCGGGGAACTTCTCCCAGTGGGCAGGCGATGGCAGCGCGAAATGGTCGCGGTGGATCTCGGTCGTGGTGCGCAGCGACATCATCGCGGCCCAGACGAACGGGCCCGCGGCGAACGCCGTGTAGAGGGCGAGGACGCCCAGCAGCAGCGATCGGCGCAGCGTGGCGGCCAGCACGTCAGTATTCCAGCTTCTCGCGACGGCGGAAGGCCCAGGTCAGGCCCAGCACCGTCGCCAGCACGATGACGAACCACACGGTCGCGATCGTCGAGGGGTATCCCAGGTCGAACGTCGTCCACTCGAAGGCGCGCTTGTAGACGTAGGTCGAGACCGTCTCGGTCGCCCAGAGCGGGTTGCCCTTGGTGGTGATCCAGACGAGGTCGAAGATCTTCATCTTGCCGATGAAGGAGAGGACCAGGAGGTTCAGCACCGTGGCGCGCGTCAGCGGCAGGATGACGAAGACCAGCTTGCCGCCCCAGCCGCAGTTGTCGAGCTCGGCCGCCTCGATCACCTCACGCGGCAGCGAGTGGAGGGCGGCCAGCAGAACCACCATGTTGAAGCCGGTCCACATCCAGCTCGTGACGAAGATCAGCGACGGCAGCGCGGTCGCGGGATCGCCCAGCCAGGGATGGGCCAGCGCATCGAGGCCGAGCGCCCGCAGCCCGGCATTCACCGGCCCCCAGTCGTAGTTGTAGATCCACAGCCACAGGATCCCGACGACGACGTAGGACATCAGGACGGGCGTGAACCAGGCGATGCGGAAGAAGCGGGCGCCCGGCACCTTGGCGTAGAGGGCGAGGGCCAGCAGCATCGCGACCGACACCTCGACCAAGGGCGAGGTGCAGGCCCACATGATGGTGTTGCGCACGGCACGCCAGAAGATGTCGTCGGCCGCCAGTTCGGCGTAGTTGGCGAGCCCGACGAACTCCTCGCGCCGCGGCAGGACCTTGTGAAAGCTGTTCCACAAGGTCCGGACCGCGGGATAGGCCGTCAGCGCGACATAGACGGTGATCGCCGGCAGCAGGAAGGCGACGATCGTGCCCCAGGGCTTGCGCAGCCCGTCGTCTCGAGGGCTCTCGTCACGCGACGCCGCCGCCACCGGACGGGCCGCCTCAGTACGAGGCGGCCTGCTGCTTGACCGCGTCCTCGACGCTGATGATCCCGGCGGGGAAGGCGTTGTTGAAGACCTGGATGTAGACCTCCTTCGGCTTGCCCGTCATCACCTGGATGGGGATGCCGAAGTAGTACTTCGCGCCGGCGTTGGTCTTCTCGATCATGCTGAAATAGGCGGCCGCCTGGGTATCCTTGACCTTGGCCGCGTCGGTCTTGATGCCGGTCTGCACCTGCACCTTCTCCAGCCAGCGATTGCCGACCTCCTGCGACAGGAAGGTGCCGAGGAAGGCCATCACCTCCTTGCGGTTCTTGGTCTCGGCATTGGCGACGTAGCTGCCGCCGATGGCGATCGTGCGGCACTCGTTGCACACCGCACCCGGCACCGCGGGGAACTGCATGATGCCGAGCGGGAAGTCCTTGGGCTGGCCGCCCTTGTCGACCGGGTTGAACGCGCGCGACGTGTACCAGCTGCCGTTGAGGAAGGTCGCCGCACCGGGGTTGGTGTGGAAGTAGCCATGCGCCTCGGCCAGCTTGAGCGTACTGAAGGTGTTCGGCAGCAGCCCGGCCTCGGTCAGGCTGCGCACCCAGCGCAGGGTCTCGACGACCCGCGGGTCGGTCCAGGCGAGCTTGCCGCGCAGCAGCTTGTCATAGTCGGCGGTGCCGAGCTTCTTGACCAGCGCCTCATGGGTCAGATGGGCGCCGGGATAGGGGCGGTCGCCGACGCCGAGCGCCATCGGCGTGATGCCCTTGGCCCTCGCCTTCTTCACCATGTCCATGAAGGCGTCGGGCGAGAGCTGGCGGTTGTCCGGCACCTGCACGCCGAGATCGGCCAGCGTCTTCGTGTTGTAGTAGAGTTCCATGGTCCAGGCTTCGAGCGGCAGGCCGTAGGGCTTGCCCTTGTGCGTCCACGCCTCCTTGGCCCAGGGCTCCACCTTCGACCAGTCGAGCGCCGACAGGTCGAGCAGGAAGCCGTTGTCCATGTATTCGGCCTGGTCGGGCTCGGCGTAGAAGATGTCCGGCGCCTGCCCGGCCCGGAGCGCCGTCTTCAGCCCGGCGTAGAGGGCGGTCTTCTCGTACCAGGTCGCCTTGATGGTGGTGCCGGGGTTCTTCGCCTCGAACTCCTTGATTACCGCCTCGACGAACTCTCGCTTGGGCAGCTCGGCCGCCCAGTGGCTCCAGAACGTCAGCTCCTTGGCTGCGGCACCCCCGATCCATGCGAGGGTGCCGAGCGAGACGGCGACGAGCGCCGAAAGGGTCCTGCCGCGCATCCTTTCCTCCCGTCCCGCGGGCGGCTTGGTGGTCGGCACCGGCCCTTCGGGTGAATGCGAAGCATAGAGGGACCGCGACCGTATTCAACGGCCCCTCTTCGAAAATCAGTCGACCTTGACCCACCACAGGGCGAGCACGTCGTCGGCGCGCTGGACGAGCGAGACCCCGGGCCTGACCGCCCAGGCCAGTGCCTGCTGGTGCAGCGGGATATGGCCGATCTCCTCCTTGTGGATCGCGAAGGCCTCGCGGATGAGGGCGTTGCGCTTGGTCTGGTCGGTCTCGGAGCGCACCTGCTCCTGCAGCGCATCGACCCGGGCGTTGGAGTAGCCGCCGGGGTTGTAGCTCCCCTGCCCCGGCTGGGCGCCCGGCCGCAGCTCCCGGCGCGTGCCCATCACGTTGAACAGCGGGCTGTGCGCGTCGTAGCTGGAGGGCTGCCAGCCGAGCAGGAAGAAGGACGTGTTCCGCGACAGCACCTTCTGGAAGTAGATGCTCTTGGTCTGGGCGGCGAGCCGCACCTTGATGCCGACGCGGGCCAGCATCGGCACGATGGCCGTGCAGATCGCCTCGTCATTGACGTAGCGGTCGTTGGGGCAGTCCATCCCGATCTCGAAGCCGTTCGGGTAGCCGGCTTCCGCCAGCAGCTTGCGCGACGCCTCGGGGTCGTAGGGCAGGCGGCCGTTCAGCGCCGGATCGAAGCCGTTGATGCCGGGTGCCGCCATCAGCGCGGTCGGCGTCGAGGCGCCGCGCATGACCTTGTCGCGGATCGCGGCGATGTCGATCGCCTGGTACATGGCGCGCCGGACGCGAATGTCCTTCAGCGGGTTCTTGCCCTGGACGTTCGATTCCAGGAGCTGATCGCGCTCGACGTCGAATCCCAGGAAGATCGTCCGCAACTCGGGGCCCTGCAGCACCTCGAAGCCCGACGACTGGATGCGGCCGATGTCCTGCAGCGGCACGGGATGGATCATGTCGACGGCCTTCGACAGGAGGGCCGAGACGCGCGTCGGGTCGGATTTGATCGGCGTGAAGACGACCTCGGTCAGGTTGTGCTCGACCTTTCCCCACCAGTCGGGGTTCGGCACGAAGACCGTCTTCACGTCGGGCTCGTAGCTCTTCACGCGGAAGGGCCCGGTGCCGTTGGCGTTGCGCGTCGCGTAGTTCTCGACCTTCTTGGCGACGCTGCCCGGCTTGGTCGCGCCGTTCGCCTCGGCCCATTGCCGGTCGAGGATGTACCAGGTGGTGATCTCCTGCGGCAGGATCGGGTTGGGGACCGACGTCACCATCTCGACCGTCAGGTCATCGACGGCGCGGGCCTCCTTGACCGAGGCCAGCTTGCTGGCGACATCGGAACCCTCGGCGCGGGCGCGGTGGAACGAGAAGACGACGTCGTCGGCCGCGAAGGCCGAGCCGTCGTGGAACTTGACGCCAGGGCGCAGGTGGAAGCGCCACAGGGTCGGCTCCGGGTTCTCCCAGCGGACGGCCAGTGCCGGCTCCAGTTCCAGCTTCTTGCCGCGCCCGACCAGCGGCTCGTAGACGTTGCCCTGCATCGAATGGGTGAACGTCTCGTTCAGCGCATAGGGATCGAACGAGTTGAGATCGCCGCGATAGGAGAAGCGGAACGTCTTCGCATCCGCCGCCGCCGACGCCAGCATCAGGCCCGCCGCGAGCACTGCCGATCCCTTGGAAATCCCCGGCATCCTTGCCTCCCTTTTGGGTTGTCTTCGTCGCGCTATGGATGCAAATCGCCTGCCGGCACCGCGTCCACGGTCTCCAGCGCCAGCGGGAACGCCTCGTCGGCGCTGCGCCCGGCCCAGTCCTTATCGGGGACGCGCTTCAGCGCGCGCTGCTGGCCCGCGGTCAGCTCCGCGCCCGCCGTCGTGACGTCGACCGTCAGGACCTCGCCGTTCCTCACCACCATCTCGCCGTCGACATAGACGTCGGTGATCGGCCGATCGAGGGCGGAGAAGATGAAGCTGCGCAGCGGGTCGCGCAGCGGCTGCATCATCGGGTGGTTGCAGTCGACCACGACGAGGTCGGCCTTGCACCCGGGCGCCAGCCGGCCGATGTCGTCGCGCTGGAGCGCCTTCGCCCCGCCGACGGTGCCGGCGTAGAACACGTCCTCGACCCGCGTCGCATCGATGTCACGGGCGGCGACCTTGCCGATGATCGTCGCCCAGCGCATCTCGTCGACGAAGTTGTGCGGGTGGGTGTCGGTGCCGAGGCCGATGTTGATCCCCGCCCGCCGGTACTTGCCGAAGTGCTGCAGGATGACGCCGCCGCGCACGAAGTTGTGCGGGCAGTGCGCGACATGCGATCCGGAATCGGCGATGCGCCCGAGATCGCGGCGATCGGGCCACTCGATCCAGGAATGCTCGTCGATGAAGATGGCGTGGCCGATGATGAAGTTGGGCGCCAGCAGCCCGATCGATTCCAGCCACTCGATCGGCGTCTTGCCGTGGCGGCGCACCATCTCGCGGAACTCGACGACGCTCTGGGCGGCGTGCAGCGTCATCGGCAGCTTGCGCTCGCGCGCCGCGTCGCGGGCGTCCTGCAGCAGGTCGGCCTTGCAGGTGTCGATCTGCCCCGGCGCCATCATGCCGAAGATGCGGTCGGACGGGTGGGCGGCGACGGCGTCCAGCAGGCGTACCGCCTCGTCGAAGGCGCGCCGGCCGGCCGCCTCGTCGAACTCGTACAGCACCTCGTGGCCGTTGGGCGTGTACCAGTAGCCCGACCGGAAGGAGGGGGCGAGACAGACGCGCAGGCCCGTCCCCAGGGCCTCGTCGATCCAGTCCGCGCGGTTGGGCGAATAGTCGACGAGCGTGGTGACGCCGCTCTTCAGCATTTCCCAAACGGCCAGGCGGAAGGCCGCACTGCGCGCGCCGTCGTCCTGGTAGATCTGCGGGTTGTCGCGGTTCGCCTGGCTCTCGGCGAGCGTCGTCGTGTAGTTCGAGCGGCCGACCAGCACCGTGTACTCGTAGAGCGTGCTCATCCCGAGCTTGCGGCTCTTGCGCTCCTCCGTCAGTCCGCGCAGCAGCGGCTCGGAGGTGGGGTGCGAGTGGATGTTGACGAAGCCCGGCAGGATCAGCCGGCCCTTGCCGTCGACGACCGTGTCCGCCTCGCCCGCATAGCCCTTGCCGACATGGACCAGCGTGCCGCCACGGAACACCACGTCGGCGTCACGCAG
>JBFWXJ010000324.1:0-7618 GCA_050187535.1 Alphaproteobacteria bacterium
CGCTGCGGTAGCGCACCTGCCGGGCCTCGACCGTTTCGTCGTTGGGGTTGTCGACGCGCGCCCGGGGGTTTTGTGCCACCGTGCGCGCCTGTTCCTTCTCTTCGGCATTCGGGTTCGCCCGGCGGCAGCCGGGCGCCGGCTCCCTAGTTCAGGAGGCCGGCGCTGGTCATCGCCGCGCGGACTTTCGCCCGCGTCGGCTCCATCGTCGGAGCCAGCGGCAGGCGGCAGTCGGCGAGGCACTTGCCGAGCAGGCTCGCCCCGAACTTGACCGGCCCGGGGCTGGTCTCGACGAAGAGGGCCTCGTGCAACGGCATCAGCCGCTTGTTGATCTTCATCGCCGCCGCGACATCACCCTTCTGCCAGGAGGTATGCATCTCCGAGAGCAGCCGCGGCGCCAGGTTGGCCGAGACCGAGATGCAGCCCTGCCCGCCCGACGCGAGGTAGGGCAGCGCCGTGCCGTCCTCGCCCGAGAGCTGGATCCAGTCGTCGCCGATGGCGATCCGCTCCAGCATCGGGCGCTGCAGGTCGTTGGTGGCGCACTTGACGCCGACCACGTTCGGCAGCTTGGCGAGACGCGCCATGGTGTCGACCGTCATGTTCACCGCGCTGCGCGGCGGAATGTTGTAGATGACGATCGGCAGGTCCACGGCGTCGTGGATCGCCTTGAAATGCAGGTAGAGGCCCTCCTGGGTCGGCCGGTTGTAGTAGGGCGTGACGACGAGCGCCGCATCGGCGCCGGCCTTGCGGGCATGCTTCGTCAGCCGGATCGCCTCCTCTGTGGAGTTCGACCCCGTGCCGGCGATCACCGGGACTTTCGAGCCTTTCGCCACTTCGATGCACAGCTCGATGACGCGATCGTGCTCGTCGTGGCTGAGCGTCGGCGACTCGCCGGTCGTCCCACAGGGGACGAGGCCGTGCGTGCCTTCGGCGATCTGCCACGCCACGAAATCCTGGAACGCTTTCTCGTCGACCTTTCCATCACGGAAAGGCGTGACGAGCGCGACCAGCGATCCCTTGAACATGGCTATAGGCTCCCTTTCGTATCGGCGGGCACCCCGCCCGCCGCCCGGAACATAGGCGGCGGGCGGGTCGCCGTCCAATCAATCGACCATGTCGTAGGCAGGCAACGTCAGGAACTCCGCGAACTCCGGCGCTTCGACGAGGCGGGTGAACAGCGCGGCCGCATCGTCGTAGCGGCCCTTGCCGAAGCGCTCGGTCCCGATCTGCGTCGCGATCTTCACCAGCTCCTGCTCGACGACGATGCGGCAGAGCTGGGCGTCGACCAGCCGTCCGTCGTCGAGGTGTGCGCCGTGGCGGATCCACTGCCACACCTGGGCCCGGCTGATCTCGGCGGTCGCCGCGTCCTCCATCAGGTTGTAGAGCGGCACGCAGCCGATGCCGCGCAGCCATGCCTCGATGTAGCCGATCCCGACCGCGATGTTCTGGCGCAGGCCGGCCTCGGTGATCGGGCCTTCCGGCACCTTCAGCAGGTCGGCCGCCGTCACGTGGACATCCTGGCGCTGGCGGGCGATCTGGTTCGCTTCCTTCATCTGAGCGTCGAAGATGCCCTTGGCGATCGGCACCAGGCCCGGATGGGCGACCCAGGTGCCGTCATGCCCGTCGCCGGCCTCGCGCTCCTTGTCGGCGCGCACCTTGGCCATCGCCGCCTCGTTGGCCGCCGCATCGTCGCGGATCGGGATTTGGGCGGCCATGCCGCCCATCGCGTGGACCTGACGGCGGTGGCAGGTCTTGATGACGAGCAGGCTGTAGGACCTGAGGAAGTGCGTCGTCATGGTGACGAGGCCGCGATCCGGCATCATCGAGGCCGGGTCGTTCGCGAACTTCTTGATGAAGCTGAAGATGTAGTCCCAGCGGCCGCAGTTGAGGCCGGCCGAATGGTCGCGCAGCTCCCACAGGATCTCGTCGACCTCGAAGGTGGCGAGGATCGTCTCGATCAGCACGGTCGCCTTGACCGAGCCCTTGGGGATGCCGAGGGCCGCCTGCGCATGGACGAAGACGTCGTTCCACAGGCGCGCCTCGAGATGGTTCTCCATCTTCGGCAGGTAGAAGTAGGGGCCGCTGCCCTTGGCCAGCAGCGCCTTGGCGTTGTGGAAGAAATAGAGGCCGAAGTCGAAGAGGGAGCCCGACATCGGTTGCCCGTCGACCAGCACGTGCTTCTCCGGCAGGTGCCAGCCGCGCGGGCGGACGAAGAGAACGGCGGTCTTCTCGTTCAGCTGATAGTGCCGGCCGGTGCCGGGATCGTCGAAGGTGATGGTCCCGGCGATGGCGTCGCGCAGGTTGAACTGCCCCTCGACCATATTGGCCCAGGTCGGCGTGCTCGCGTCCTCGAAATCCGCCATGAAGACGCTGGCGCCGCAGTTGAGCGCGTTGATGATCATCTTGCGGTCGACGGGGCCGGTGATCTCGACGCGCCGGTCGAGGATGTCCTTGGGCAGCGGTGCCACCGTCCAGTCGCCCTCGCGGATCGACCGCGTCTCCGCCAGGAAGTCCGGCCGCCAGCCCGCGTCGATCTTCGCCTGGACCTCGCGCCGGGCGGCCAGCAGTTCGCGCCGGCGCGCGCCGAAGCGGCGCTCGAGATCGACGATGAAGGCGACCGCATCGGCGGTCAGCACCGTCTCGAAGCCGGGCTTCATCGCCCCCGTGATCTCGACCCCGGAGATGCCGTGCATCGCGCCCCTCCCCTCAATTCATGCTGGATTGTCGTGAAGAAGGGGCGTTTTGACCACCGGGCGCCGCATCGTCAAGCGCCGGCGGCGATTCATGTTAACAATCCGCCGATGGAACCCCGCCTGCGCAGCAAGCTGTGGATCGATGCGGAAATCCGCCGCTGTGCCAGCACCGGCACGATCGCCGTCGTCGCCCGGCGCGGCGATCCCGATGCCGGCCAGATCCTGCTGAAGGTCAATCGCTTCGCGGCCGGTTGCGTCGTCTACTCCCGCGCGACGGGGATCGACGGGGAGCGCCTGTGGCTCGCCGCGACCGGCCCGGCGCCGGTCGCCGAGCCCGACGCCGACGCCTACATCGCCCGGCAGGCCGACCGCGACCCGGACCTCTGGGTGCTCGAGATCGAGGACCCGCATTCCCGCCACGTCGTGCCCGACGCCATGTGAGCCCGCGCGCCGCCGGGGCCGGCCATGAGAAGATTGCGATGGCGACACGGTCGCGGATCGACCACCGTAGGCCGTCGATGACCCGCTGCCGCCCCCGCCGATGACTCTATGGATCATCCGCCGTCTCGCCCAGGCGGCGTTCCTCGTGCTCGTGATGACGCTGGTGCTGTTCGTCGGCCTGCATGCCGTGGGGAACCCGGTGGACGTGCTGATCTCGCAGGATGTTGACCAGGTCGACCGGGCGCGGACGATCGCCCGTCTCGGCCTCGACCAGCCGCTGTGGCGCCAGTATCTGGCGTTCCTGGAAGCCGCGCTCGGCGGCGATCTCGGCCGCAGCTTCGTGCACAACCAGCCCGCCCTGCTGCTGATCCTGCAGCGCCTGCCCGCCACCCTGGAGCTGGCCCTCGCCGCCCTGGTGCTGGCGGTCGCGATCGGCATCCCCCTCGGCCTGCTGGCCGGCCTCTACCCCGGCTCCCTTCTCTCGCGCGGCATCATGGCCGGGAGCATCCTCGGCTTCAGCCTGCCGACCTTCTGGGTCGGGCTGATGCTGATCATGGCGTTCAGCGTGTCGCTCGGCTGGCTGCCCAGCACCGGCCGCGGCCAGACCGCCGGCCTCTTCGGCGTCCAGTGGTCGTTCCTCACCGCCGACGGGCTGCGTCACCTGGCGCTGCCGGCCATCAACCTGGCGCTCTTCAAGATCTCGCTGGTGCTGCGGCTGACGCGCGCCGGCGTGCGCGAGGTGCTGCCGCTCGATTTCGTGAAGTTCGCCCGCGCCAAGGGCCTGTCGCGCCGCCGCGTGCTCGGCGTCCACGTCCTCAAGAACGTGATGATCCCGCTGGTGACGGTGATCGGGCTGGAGCTCGGCTCGACCATCGCCTTCGCCGTGGTGACGGAGACGATCTTCGCCTGGCCCGGCGCCGGCAAGCTCATCATCGACAGCATCAACGCCCTCGACCGGCCGGTGATCGTCGCCTACCTCATGGTCATCGTCTGCCTCTTCGTCCTCATCAACCTCGTGGTCGACATCCTCTACAAGGTGCTCGACCCGCGCGTGCGGCTGGACGGTGCCGCATGACGGCCGAGACCTTCGTCGCACTGCCGCGCGAGGAATCGCCGCTGCGCCGCTTCGCGTCGGAGTTCGCCGAATCGCGCGAGGCGGTGGCGGGGCTGGCGGTCGGGCTGCTGCTGCTCGTGGCGGCGTTCGCCGCCCCGCTGATCGCGCCGCAGAATCCCTACGACCTGATGCAGCTCGATATCATGGACGCGCGCCAGCCGCCGGGCGCGGAGGCGGGCGCCGGGTTCCGCTTCTGGCTGGGTTCCGACGGCCAGGGCCGCGACCTGCTGTCGGGAATTCTCTACGGGCTGCGCATCAGCCTCCTGGTCGGCGTCGGCTCGGCCGCCATCGCGTGCGTGCTCGGCACCGCGATGGGACTGCTCGCCGCCTATTCGGGACGCGTCACCGACACGGTCGTGATGCGGCTCGTCGACCTGCTGCTGTCGTTCCCGGCGATCCTGGTGGCGCTGATGATCCTGGCCTTCCTCGGCAAGGGCATCATGAACGTCGTCGTCGCCCTGGTGATCGTCGAGTGGTCGTACTACGCGCGCACCGTGCGCGGGCAGGCGCTGTCCGAGCGAAGGCGGGAATACATCGACGCCGCCCACTGCCTGGCGCTGCCGCGCCGCCGGATCATATTCCGGCACCTGCTGCCCAACTGCCTGCCGCCCCTGATCGTCATCGCGACGCTTCAGGTCGCGCGTGCGATCTCGCTGGAGGCGACGCTCTCTTTCCTCGGCCTCGGCGTGCCGATCACCGAGCCGTCGCTCGGCCTGCTGATCGCCAACGGGTACCAGTTCATGCTTTCGGGCGAGTACTGGATCAGCTTCTATCCGGGCATCGCGCTGCTGATCACGATCGTCGCCATCAACCTCGTCGGCGACCGGCTGCGCGACGTGCTCAATCCCCGCCTTCGCTAGCCCCGCCCCTGCCGAAAGGACCGCAGAGATGAAGCGCCTCCTCCTCTCCATGCTGGCGGCTTCCACGCTGGCCGCGGCCCCGGCCATGGCCCAGGCGCCGGGGCGGACCCTGACGATCGCATTCGGCGACCCTGTCTCCTCCATGGACCCGCAGCTCAACAACCATGCGGGCGACCGCTCGGTCGACCTGCACTTCTTCGACCTGCTGGTGGAGAACCGCTGGAACAAGCTGCAGCCGGGGCTGGCGGAGAGCTGGCGCAACCTCGACGACACCACCTGGGAGTTCAAGCTGCGCCGCGGCGTGAAGTGGCACGACGGCAAGGAGTTCACCGCGGACGACGTGCTCTTCTCCTACAAGCGGGCGCCCAACGTGCCGGGCAGCGTGGCGACCTTCGCCGGTTACCTGCGAACCATCGCCTCGGTCGAGGCGCCCGACCCGTACACGCTGCGCATCAAGACCAAGGCGCCCAACCCCAACCTGCCGCTCAATCTCGCGTCGGTGCACATCGTCAGCCGCCATGCCGGCGACGGGGCGACGACGGAGGACTACAACAGCGGCAAGGCGATGGTCGGCACCGGGCCGTTCCGCTTCGTCTCCTACACCCCCGGCGACCGCGTCATCATGCGGCGCAACGACGACTACTGGGGCGATAAGCCGATCTGGAGCAACGTCAACTATCGCTACGTCGCCAATCCGACGGCGCGCACCGCCGCATTGCTTGCGGGCGACGTCGACGTCATCGACAAGGTCTCGGTGGCCGACGCCGGCCGGCTCAAGACCGCTGCCAACGTCACCCTCTTCAACCATCCGGGCCTGCGCGTGCTGATCTTCCAGCCGAGCTTCGCCAAGGGACCCAACAAGTACGCGACCGACGCCCAGGGCAAGCCCCTGCCGGAGAACCCGCTGCTCGACCGCCGCGTGCGCGAGGCGCTCTCGGTCGCGATCAACCGCCAGGCCATCGTCGACCGCGTGATGCAGGGCACCGCGGTCGCGGCCGGCCAATGGATGCCCGAGGGCACCTTCGGCTACAACCCGGCGGTGAAGATGCCGGCCTTCGACACCGAGAAGGCGAAGAAGCTTCTGGCCGAGGCCGGCTTCCCCAACGGCTTCCATCTCACCATCCACTTGCCGATCGACCGCTACATCGGGGCGCCCGAGACCGCCCAGGCGGTCGCCCAGATGTGGACCAGGGCCGGCGTGCGCACCGCCGTCGAGACGCTGCCCTGGGCCGTCTACTCGTCGCGCGTCCACAAGGAGGAGTTCGCGATGACGATGATCGGCTGGGGCAACGGCACCGGCGAGGGCAGCTACGCGCTCGTCAACATCCTCGGCAGCGTCGACGCCAAGCAGGGCCGCGGCGCCTCCAACTGGGGCCACTACGCCAACCCCGAGGTGGACAAGGCGCTGGACGACGCGACGGCGGCCTTCGACGACGCCCGGCGCGAGGAGATCCTGCGCCGCTCCGTGCAGGTCGTCGCCGACGACGTCGGCATCATCCCGCTCTTCCACTACAATAACATCTGGGCGGCGCGGAAAGGGCTGACGGTCACGCCGATGACCAGCGACCGCACCGCCGCGGTCATGGTCACGATCGACAAGCAGTGACGATGCCCCGCGTCTCCGTCGCGCCGGCGAGCGCGCTGATCGACGTCCCGCGGACGATCCGCCTCGACGGCTTCGCCCCCGATGCGGTCGTCACCGTAACGGCGACCGCTTCGCACGGCGACGGCAGCCTGTGGGAGAGCGGCGCGCAGTTCCGCAGCGACGCGGCGGGCGCGGTCGACGTCACGACCGCCGCACCGCTCGCGGGCAGCTACGACGGCGTCTCGCCCATGGGGCTCGTCTGGTCGCAGGCGCAGAAGACGCCTCCCTCCTCCGGCGTGTCGGTGGCGCCGATCGCGATCCGCGTCGCCGCCGACGACGGCATCGGCGGCCGCGCCGAGGCGGTGCTGGAGCAGCACTACATGGCGCCGGGCGTAACCCGCCGCGAGGTGCGCGAGGACGGGCTGGTCGGGACACTCTTCCTGCCGCCGGGATCGGGGCCGCATCCGGCGGTGATGGTGCTGAACGGCTCGGGCGGGGGCATCAACGAGCCGCGGGGGGCGCTCTACGCGTCGCGCGGCTATGCCGCCCTGGCGCTCGGTTACTTCAAGGCGCCCGGCCTCTCCGACTACATCTCGAACACCCCGCTCGAATATTTCGTGCGCGGGATGGAATGGCTGCGCCGGACGGTGCGCCCGAAGCACGACTTCATGGCGCTGAGCGGGCAGTCGCGCGGCGGCGAGCTGGTCCTGCTGCTGGGGTCGATGTTCCCGGACGCCGTCTCGGCCGTCGTCGCCTATGTGCCGGGTGCGGTCGTCCACAGCGCCCAGAGCGCGGCCGATTCCGCGACGGGCCGCGAAGGTCCGACCTGGACGTGGCAGGGCCGGCCCCTGCCCCATCTCTGGGAGAACAACCGCACCGCCACCTGGAAGCCGTATGACGAGGCACCGTCGCCGCGCCGCCACGCGGC
>JBFWXJ010000325.1:0-7606 GCA_050187535.1 Alphaproteobacteria bacterium
CCACGGCTACGACCTGCCGAAGAAGGTGCGCGCGCTCGGCCTCCGGACCGCGCTGTCCAGCAAGCTGGCCGAGGGCAAGCTCGTCGTCATCGACGATGCGAAGCTGCCGGAGGCCAAGACCAAGGCGCTGGCGCAGCGCCTGGGCAAGCTCGGCTGGAAGTCGGTGCTGTTCATCGGCGGCGGGGCGGTCGACGAGGGCTTCGCCCGTGCGGCGCGCAACCTGCCGCAGGTCGACGTGCTGCCGCAGCAGGGCGCCAACGTCTACGACATCCTGCGCCGCGACACGCTGGTTCTGACCCGCGACGCCGTGCAGGCCCTGGAGGCCCGCCTGAAATGAGCCGCTTCCGATATTTCCCGGCGAGCAAGACCAAGCCGAACCTCACGCGCGAGCAGATGTTCTCGCTCGTGCGCAGCCCCGTGATCACCGAGAAGGCGACCATGGGATCGGAGCACAACCAGGTGACCTTCCGCGTGCCGCTCGAGGCGACCAAGCCCGAGATCAAGGTCGCGGTCGAGACCCTGTTCAGCGTCAAGGTCGTGGCGGTCAATACGCTGCGCGTCGCCGGCAAGCTGAAGCGCTTCAAGGGCCGCCTCGGCCAGCGCTCGGACTTCAAGAAGGCGGTGGTGCGGCTGGCGCCCGGGTCGACCATCGACGTGACCACGGGAGTGTGAGGCGATGGCGCTCAGGACCTACAACCCGATCACGCCCTCGCAGCGCGAGCTCGTCCTCGTCGACCGCTCCGAGCTCTACAAGGGCAAGCCGGTCAAGAAGCTGACCGAGGGCCAGCACTCGAGCGGCGGGCGCAACACCCATGGCCACGTCACCGTGCGCTGGCGCGGCGGCGGCCACAAGCAGCGCTACCGCATCGTCGATTTCAAGCGGCGTAAGTTCGACGTCTCGGGAATCGTGGAGCGGCTCGAGTACGATCCGAACCGCACGGCGTTCATCGCGCTGATCCGCTACGACGACGGCGAGCAGGCCTACATCCTGGCGCCGCAGCGCCTGAAGGCGGGTGATCGCGTGATCGCCGGCGACCGCGTCGACATCAAGCCCGGCAACGCGCTGCCGCTGCGCAGCATCCCGGTCGGCACGATCGTCCACAACGTCGAGCTGAAGATGGGGCGCGGCGGCCAGATGGCGCGCTCGGCCGGTACCTATGCGCAGCTCGTCGGCCGCGACCAGGGCAACGCGCTCCTGCGCCTGTCCTCGGGCGAGGTCCGCATGGTGCGCTCGGACTGCATGGCGACGATCGGCGCGGTCTCGAACCCGGACCAGGCGAACATCAACTACGGCAAGGCCGGGCGCGTGCGCTGGCTCGGCCGCAAGCCCTCGGTGCGCGGCGTCGCGATGAACCCGATCGACCATCCGCATGGCGGCGGCGAAGGCCGCACCTCGGGCGGCCGTCATCCGGTCACCCCCTGGGGCAAGCCCACCAAGGGCAAGAAAACCCGCAACAACAAGAAGACCGACCGGCTGATCGTCCGCCGTCGGCACGCGAAGTAACGGAGGCCCGGCGTGGCACGCTCGGTTTGGAAGGGCCCGTTCGTCGACGGCTATCTCCTGCGCAAGGCGGAGAAGGCGCGTGGCGGCGGCCGCAACGAGATCATCAGGACGTGGTCGCGGCGCTCGACGATCCTGCCGCAGTTCGTGGGCCTCACTTTCGGCGTCCACAACGGCCACAAGTTCATCCCGGTGCTGGTCAACGAGAACATGATCGGCCACCGGTTCGGCGAGTTCTCGCCGACGCGGACCTTCCACGGTCACGCCGGCGACAAGAAGGCGAAGAGGGGCTGACGCGATGAGCAAGCCGTCGGCACCGCGCCGCGTCGCGGACAACGAGGCAATGGCCGTGTCGCGCCAGATCCGCGTCAGCCCGCGCAAGCTGAATGTCGTGGCGGCTTCCATCCGCGGGATGGACTGCGGCGCCGCCGTGCAGCGGCTGACCTTCCTGCATCGCCGTGTCGCGATCGACGTGCGCAAGGTGCTGCAGGCGGCCATCGCCAACGCCGAGAACAACCACCAGCTCGACGTCGACCGCCTCTACGTCAAGGAGGCGTCGGTCGGGCGCACCTTCTCGATCAAGCGCTTCCACGCGCGTGCCCGCGGCCGCGCGGCGAAGGTCGAGAAGCCGTTCAGCAATCTCACCGTCGTCGTGCGCGAGCGCGAGGAGAAGGCCTGATGGGTCAGAAGGTCAATCCGATCGGGCTTCGGCTCGGCATCAACCGCACCTGGGATTCGCGCTGGTTCGCCCGGCGCGAGTTCGGCAACGTCCTCCAGGAGGACCTGAAGCTGCGCGACTACCTGCACCGGCGGCTGACGCAGGCCGGTGTCGCGCGAGTGGTGATCGAGCGGGCGGCCAGAAAGGCGCGAATCACCCTGCACACGGCGCGGCCGGGCGTGGTGATCGGCAAGAAGGGCACCGACATCGACAAGCTGCGTGGCGAACTGGGGAAGATGACCAAGAGCGAGGTCAGCCTCAACATCGTGGAGATTCGCAAGCCCGAGATCGATGCACGCCTGATCGCGGAGAACATCGCCCAACAGCTCGAGCGGCGCGTCGCCTTCCGCCGCGCCATGAAGCGTGCGGTGCAGTCGGCGATGCGCCTGGGTGCCCAGGGCATCCGCATCAACTGCTCGGGCCGCCTCGGCGGCGCGGAGATCGCGCGCATGGAGTGGTATCGCGAAGGGCGCGTGCCGCTGCACACGCTGCGCGCCGACGTCGATTTCGGCACGGCCACCGCCAAGACGACCTACGGCACCTGCGGCGTGAAGGTCTGGGTGTTCAAGGGCGAGATCATGGCGCACGACCCGTTGGCGCACGAGAAGCGCGCCCTCGAAGCCGCGCCCACCCGCTGACGCCCGACCGGATTCGAAGAGAGAGCACGAGCGATGCTGCAACCCAAGCGGACGAAATACCGCAAGGCGCACAAGGGCCGCGTCCATGGCGTCGCCAAGGGCGGGTTCGCGCTGAACTTCGGTTCCGTCGGCCTCAAGGCCGTGGAGCCGGGGCGCATCACCGCCCGCCAGATCGAGGCGGCGCGGCGCGCCATCACGCGCCACATCAAGCGCGTCGGGCGCGTGTGGATCCGGGTGTTCCCGGACGTCCCGGTGTCGAAGAAGCCGGCCGAGGTCCGCATGGGCAGCGGCAAAGGTTCGCCCGAATTCTGGATGTGCCGGGTGAAGCCGGGCCGCATCATGTTCGAGCTCGACGGCGTCGCGCCGGGGATCGCGCGCGAGGCCTTCGACCTGGCCGCGGCGAAGCTGCCGATCGCCACCCGCGTCGTCACCCGCGTCGGCGAAGGAGCCGCGTGATGGCCACCCAGAAGCCGAGCGACCTGCGCGCCAGGTCGGCCGACGAGCTGAAGACCCAGCTCGAGAGCCTGAGCAAGGAAGCCTTCAACCTGCGCTTTCAGCGGGCCAGCGGCCAGCTCGAGAACACCGCGCGGGTGCGCGCCGTGCGGCGCGAGGCGGCCCGCATCAAGACGATTTTGAACGAGCGGGCGCAGAAGGCGTCCTAGCGGGAGCACCAAGATGCCGAAGCGAGTCATGCAGGGGGTCGTGGTGAGCGACAAGGGCGACAAGACGATCGTCGTCCGCGTCGAGCGCCGCGTCATGCACCCCCTCTACAAGAAGTTCATCACCCGCTCGAAGAAGTACATGGCGCACGATGAGGCCAATGCCTTCAAGACGGGCGACACGGTGCGCATCGTCGAGTGCCGGCCGATGTCGGCGCGCAAGCGCTGGGAAGTGCTGACCGAAGAGGCGTCCGCGTCGGCCGCCGGCGCGGAGGCGTGAGGGTCCTGCCATGATCCAGATGCAGAGCAACCTCGACGTCGCCGACAACTCCGGTGCCCGCCGCGTCATGTGCATCAAGGTGCTGGGCGGCTCGCACCGGAAGGTGGCGTCGGTCGGCGACGTGATCGTCGTCTCCGTCAAGGAGGCGATCCCGCGCGGCCGCGTGAAGAAGGGCGACGTCCACAAGGCGGTGATCGTCCGGACCGCGAAGGAGATCCGTCGCACGGACGGCAGCGCCATCCGCTTCGACCACAACGCCGCCGTTCTGATCAACAACCAGAACGAGCCGATCGGCACGCGCATCTTCGGGCCCGTCACGCGCGAGCTCCGGGCGAAGAAGTTCATGAAGATCGTCTCGCTCGCGCCGGAAGTGCTGTGAGGGCGGGACGATGACGGTGAAGATGAAGGTCAAGAAGGGCGACCGCGTCGTGGTTATCTCCGGCCGCGACAAGGGCAAGGTCGGCACGGTGCTGCGCGCGATCCCGACCGAGAGCCGGGTCGTGGTCGAAGGCGTCAACATGGTCAAGCGCCACACGCGCCAGACCGTGCGCGAGCAGGGCGGCGTGGTCGAGAAGGAGGCGGCGATCCACGTCTCCAACGTCGCCCATATCGACCCCTCCACGAGCCGCCCGACCAGGGTCGGGTACAAGAACCTCGATGATGGCCGCAAGGTCCGGTTCGCCAGGCGATCCGGCGAGATCATCGACGTCTGACGGGTGCCGAGATGACGCGTCTCAAGGAAGTCTACGATTCGACGGTCAAGCCGGCCCTGATCAAGGAGTTCGGCTACGCGAACGCCATGCAGGTGCCGCGGCTCGAGAAGATCGTCATCAACATGGGCGTCGGCGAAGCGACCCAGGACACCAAGAAGGTCCAGGGTGCGGTCGACGACATGATGGCGATCGCCGGCCAGAAGCCGATCGTCACGCGGGCGAAGAAGGCGATCGCGACCTTCAAGGTGCGCAGTGGCATGCCGATCGGCTGCAAGGTCACACTGCGGCGGGAACGCATGTACGAGTTCCTCGATCGCCTGGTGACGATCGCGCTGCCGCGGGTGCGCGACTTCCGCGGGCTTTCGGGGCGCAGCTTCGACGGTCGCGGCAACTACTCGCTCGGCCTCAAGGAGCAGTTCGTGTTCCCGGAGATCAATTACGACAAGGTCGACGCGCCGCGCGGGATGGACATCACCATCGTCACGACCGCCCGGAGCGATGCCGAGGCCAGGGCCCTGCTGAAGGGCTTCAACATGCCCTTCTTCAACTGACGCGGGACGCGAGGAACTTCCCATGGCGAAGACGAGCTCCGTCGAGAAGAACAAGCGTCGCGAGAAGATGGCCAAGCGCTTCGCCGCCCGGCGGGCGCGGCTGAAGGCGGTGGCGTCCGACCGCGAGGCAGCACCCGAGGATCGCTTCGAGGCACGGCTCAAGCTGGCCGAGCTGCCGCGCAATTCCTCTCCGACGCGCATCCGCAATCGGTGCGCGCTGACCGGCCGCCCGCGGGCGGTCTACCGCAAGTTCAAGCTGTCGCGCATCGCCCTGCGCGAGCTCGCGTCGACGGGGCAGATCCCCGGCGTCGTGAAGTCGAGCTGGTAAGGGAGTTTCCGGGATGTCGATGAGCGATCCGCTCGGCGATATGTTGACCCGCATCCGCAACGGTCAGAGCGCGCGGATGGGGGTGGTGTCGACGCCGGCTTCGAAGGTCCGCGCGAACGTGCTCGAGGTGTTGGCCCGCGAAGGCTTCATCCGCGGCTATTCCCGCCGCGAGATTCGGCCGGGCGTGTCGGCCTTCGACATCGAGCTGAAGTATACCGACGGTGAGCCGGCGATCCGCGCCATCGCGCGCGTCTCGCGTCCGGGACGCCGCGTCTATTCCAAGATCGCGGACCTGCCGCGCTACTACAACGGCCTGGGCATGGCGATCCTGTCGACGCCGCGCGGCGTGCTCTCGGACAACGAGGCGCGCACCGCGAATGTCGGCGGCGAAATCCTCTGCCAGGTGTTCTGAGGACGAACCGATGTCGCGAGTAGGCAAGAATCCGGTGGCCATCCCGAGCGGGGTCGACCTCCAGGTCGCCGGCCGGACGGTGACCGCGAAGGGCAAGCTCGGGCAGCTCTCGATGAGCCTGCATCCCGAGGTGTCCGTCAGCATCGCCGACGGCAAGGCGACCGTCGTGCCGTCGTCGCAGAGCAAGCGCGCGCGCATGCAGTGGGGCACGGCCCGCAACCGCATCAATGCGATGGTGCAGGGCGTGGCGCAGGGCTTCACCCGGCAGCTGGAGATCAACGGCGTCGGCTACCGCGCCGCGGTGCAGGGCAAGAACCTGACGCTGCAGCTGGGTTACAGCCACGACGTCGTCTTCCCGATCCCGGACGACGTGAAGATCGTGTGCGAACGCCCGACGGCGGTCCAGATCTCCGGCGCCGACAAGCAGCGCGTCGGCGAGATCGCCGCCAAGATTCGCTCGTTCCGGCCGCCCGAGCCCTACAAGGGCAAGGGAATCAAGTACGTGGCCGAGACGATCCGTCGCAAGGAAGGCAAGAAGAAGTAGGACGAGGCCGATGGCATCGACGAAAGAGCTGTTCGACCGCCGCCGGCAGCGCACGCGGTCGACGATCCAACGGAAGTCCACCGGGCGCTTGCGCCTGTCGGTCTTCCGATCGAGCAAGCATATCTATGCGCAGGTCATCGACGACGCGCAGGGCCGCACGCTGGCCGCCGCATCGTCGCTGGAGAAGGATCTGCGCGAGAAACTGAAGACCGGTGCCGACGTGGCGGCGGCGCGCGAGGTCGGCCTGCTGGTCGCCGAGCGCGCCAAGGCGGCGGGCGTCGGCGACGTGGTCTTCGACCGCGGCGGCTACGTCTATCACGGCCGGGTCAAGGCGCTGGCGGAGGCCGCCCGCGAAGGCGGCCTCTCCTTCTGACGAGCAGGACGGGAATCCGATATGGCACGCACTCCCACGTCTCGCAGCCCCTCGGGGCGGTCCTCCTCCGGCGGCGAGGGCCGGGGCCGCGAAGGCGGCCGCGGCCGCGGCCCGGATCGCGACCGTAGCGGCGAGGACGGCGAGCTCGTAGAGAAGCTGGTCAGCATCAATCGCGTCGCGAAGGTCGTGAAGGGCGGTCGGCGGTTCGGCTTCGCGGCTCTCGTCGTCGTCGGCGACGGCAAGGGTCGCGTCGGCCACGGCTCGGGCAAGGCCCGCGAGGTGCCGGAGGCGATCCGCAAGGCGACGGACCAGGCCAAGCGCGGCATGATCCGGGTGCCGCTGCGCGAAGGCCGGACGCTGCACCACGACGCACGCGGCCATTTCGGTGCGGGGAAGGTGGTGTTGCGGGCGGCCTCGGCCGGCACCGGCATCATCGCCGGCGGTCCGATGCGCGCTGTCTTCGAGGCGCTCGGCGTCCACGACGTCGTCGCCAAGTCGGTCGGCACGTCGAACCCCCACAACATGGTGAAGGCGACGTTCGAGGCGCTCTCGGGCATCAGCTCGCCGCGCGCGGTGGCCAATCGCCGCAGCAAGAAGGTGAGCGAGATCCTCGGCCGTCGCGAGGAATCGCGGGAGCAGGCGTGATGAGCGAAGCGACGGCGGCGAGCAAGGTCCGCGTGACGCAGATCGGCAGCCCGATCGGCCGCACGAAGGACCAGCGGGATACCTTGGTCGGCCTCGGGCTGAACAAGATGAACCGCTCGCGCGTGCTGGAGGACACCCCTTCCGTGCGCGGCATGATCTTCAAGGTGAAGCACCTCATCCGCGTCGAGCCGGCGTGAGGTTCGGGGAACGGACATGAAGCTCAACGAGATCCGCGACAATCCGG
>JBFWXJ010000326.1:0-7565 GCA_050187535.1 Alphaproteobacteria bacterium
GGCGTAGGCGACGCCGCGACCCGCCGGATCGACTTCCAGGTATCCCGGCCGTCCCGTCGCCGTCGCGGCGACCAGAAGATTCTCGGCCGCACAGCCGAGGCTGGCGAAGAGGTGATGGTCGTCGGGATCGACCGCCGGCGTCCGGCGCGCGAAATCGGGGAGGATTTCGATCCGGTTCGTGCCGGCCCGGAATCGCCAGGGCTGGGTGTTATGGCTGTTCGCCGCCAGCGTCGCGCAGCGGACGAGATCGGCGATCGTCGCGTCCTCGCCGAGGGGCGCCCGCAGGTCGCCGGCATAGCGGTCGTAGCCGGCAGCCGATCCGACCAGCGACCGCCAGCCGAGCACGCCCGCCGTCGCCAGCGCACCGGCGGCGCCACCCAGAATCAGCACGCGCCGCTGCATGCGCCGGGTCAGGCGCCGAAGATCACCGCGGCCAGCCCGGCGCGCCCGTCCCACGCACGGGATCGCTCGCCGGCAACGGCACGGTGTCGATGCGGGCACGTTGGGCTGCGGTCGGGGCGCCGCGGTTGAGGTCCGGCTGCTGGCCCGGCGGATAGGCGCCGACGACGAGGAAGTCGGCGGTCGCCTCCAACCGGCAGTGGCCGACCCCGGTCGGCAGCAACGCAGCGTCGCCCGCCCGCACCTCGACGACGCGGCCGTTGGGGCCGCCCAGCAGCAGGCGCGCCGAGCCCGCGGCGAAGCCGAGCGCCTCATGGGCGGTCGTGTGGTAGTGGTGGAATGGATAGACGCCATCGCGCCACGCGGGCGGCCAGCCATTGGCGGCGAACAGCGCCTCGAACTCGGCTGCCATGTCGCCGCCCGGCGCCACGACGCCGCGGTAGACGAGCGCCGGGACGCGCGGGTTGTTCGGCATCCAGCCGTCGGCTTCGAGCAGCAGCGCCTCGGGTGCGGTCATCGGGTCCTCCTCGTCGGCCGGATACCCCGATCAACGCTACCCCGGCGGGAACCGCTCCAGCCAGTGCCGCGCGATCGCCTCGCGCGGCGCCACACGGTCGTGGTCATCGCTTGCTCGCTCGTTCGACTTGCGGAGCAGCAGATATGCCCAGGCACTTGCCGCCATCGCCGGCAACCCGGGCGACGGATGGAGCGGTTCGATCGCGCACAATTTTCGAGCGAGGGACCGTGGCGATGGCACGCGCCCGGCCCAGCACCGTCCGGCGAACCTGTTCGACGTCTCGCGGGAGCAGCATCCGCAAGGTGCCGCATCATCTCATCGGCGAGGGGACGGCGGCCGGCCGCTACCCGCCGCGGCGCGCCCGGGCCCGCGGCGGCACGACGCCGCGTCCCAGCAGCCAGGCCGGCACCATGGCGATGACGAAGATCAGCGATACCGCGAGGAAGGCGTCCTGGAAGGCCATGGTGTTGGCCTGGGCGTAGATCACCCGGCCGAGCTGGTAGTAGGCCATGCCGCTGCGGTCGACGCCCGCGACGCCGCCCTCGTGGACGAGGTCCTTCATCTGGTCGATGAAGGCCAGCGTGTAGGGGTTGCCGGCATGTTGGGTCGCCGTCAGCAGATCGGCGTGGAAGGCGGTGCGGTACTCGACGATGAACGCGAGGCCGTTGACCCCGAAGGCCGCCCCCATCATGCGGATGAAGTTGATGGCGCCGCTGCCCTGGCCGACGAGCTGCGGCGGCAGCGCGCGGAGCGCGCTGGAGTTGACGTTGGAGACGATGAAGGCGAGGCCGGCGCGCCCGAACGTGACGAGCAGCACCATCGTCCACCAGTCGGTGTCGACGTCGCACCCCGCCAGCTCGAACCCGGCGATGGCGAAGGCGAGCAGGCCGCCGATGATCGGCCAGTGCGGCCGGATGCGGTCGGCGAGGCTGCCGGAGATCGGGAAGAGGAAGACCAGCACCAGCCCGGCCGGCATCAGCATCATGCCGGCCCCGGTCGGCGTCAGCTGCTGCACCTGCTGGGCGAAGAGGGGAATCAGGTACATCGAGCCGAACATGCCGGCGCCGAAGATCATGGCCACGACCGAGGCGCAGGCGAAGCGCGGCACCCGGTAGAGCGCCATGTTCAGCATCGGGTTGGGGATATAGAGCTCCCACAGGACGAGGCCGATCAGCGCCAGCACGGCGGCGACCACGAGGACGACGATCTCCTCGGACTCCCAGCCCCAGCGCTGGCCGTTGGAGAGCGCGTTCAGCAGGCAGGTGACGCCGCCCGCGATCAGCAGGAGGCCGATCCAGTCGAAGCGCACCTTGCGGGCCGTGTTGTCGCGGCCGGGCAGGAAGGCCATCGCCATGAGGATGCCGAGCGCGCACATCGGCAGGCTGCCGAGGAAGACGTAGCGCCAGCCGAACTCGTCGACGATGAGGCCGCCGAAGGTCGGCCCCAGGGCCGGCCCGAGGATGACGCCCATGCCGAAGATGCCGCTCGCCAGCCCGCGGTCGTTGGGCGGGAAGACCTGGAAGATGGTCATCAGCGCCAGCGGCTGGGCGATGCCGGCGCACGCCCCCTGCACGACGCGGGCGAGGATGACGACCTCGATGCTCTCGGCCGATTCGCCGACCAGCGCGAAGGTGGAGAAGATCGCCATGGAGGCGACGAAGATGGCCCGCGCGCCGAAGCGGTCGCGCAGCCAGGCGACCGTCGGCATCGAGGCGGTGCTGGCGGCGAGGAAGCCGGTCGACAGCCAGTGCGCCTTGTCCTGGCCGACACCGAAGGCACCCATCACCTCCGGGATCGCCACGTTGGTCATCGTCGAGGAGAGGATGCTGGCGAGCATCCCGCAGAGCACGGTCGCGGTGGCGAGCCACTTGTAGCCCGCACCGCCGGCGGGCGCCCGGACGGAGTCAGCGATCGCCGACATCCACCACCACCTCCACCATCATCCCGGGCGAGAGCACGAGGCCGTTCTGGGGGATGTCGATGCGCACCGGCAGGCGCTGCGTCACCTTGGTGAAGTTGCCGCTGGGGTTGGGCGTCGGCAGCAGCGCGAAGTTGCTGGTCGCCGTGCTGCCGATCCGGGTGACGCGGCCGACCACGTCGTGGCCGGGATAGGCGTCGACCTTGATCTGGACGCGCTGGCCGGGCTTGAGGCGCCCGACGTGGGTCTCGCGGATGTTAGCCTCGATCCTGACGTCGCGCGGGTCGTGGATCATGAGGATGCGCTGGCCGGGATCGACATACTCGCCGAGGCGGACGAAGCGGCGGTCGACGACGCCGTCGATCGGGCTGCGGATCGCGCGGTCCTCGACGTCCTTCTGGGCCCGCTTCAGCCGTGCCTCGGTCTCCGCCGCGCGGTGGCCGAGGCGCGTCATCTCCTGGGTCAGCATGCCGATCTGCAGGCGCTCGGTCTCGACCTCGGCCAGCTTGGCGCGGGCCGCGGTGACGTCGGCCTGGGCGCGGGCATGGGCATGCTGCGCCTGCAGGAAGGCGGTGCGCGTGCGGTCCCAGTCGCGCTGGGCGATGACGCGGGCGGCCGAGAGCTGCTCGCCGCGGGCGTACTCGTCGCGGGCCAGCGCCAGCTCGGACGCGCGCGCGGCGACGACGGCCTGGAGCGACTGCACCTGGGCACGCTCGCTGTCGGCGCGGCTGCCCGTGCGCTCCTCGATCATGTGGATCTCGGCCTCGGTGCGGCCGCGCTCCGCCGTGATCGAGCCGAGCTCGGCCCGGAGCTGGGCGACCTGCAGCTCGGCGTCGCGGGCGTCGATGCGCGCCAGCACCTGGCCCGCCTTGATGCGGTCGCCCTCGTCGACCGGCAGCTCGGTCAGCCAGCCCGAGACGCGGCTCGACATCACCGTCATGTCGGCGACGACCCGCGCATCGGTCTCGTAGACGTGGAAGGCGCGGTCGCGCACCCAGTCGACCGCGAAGGCGACGAGGCCGGCGGCGGCGAGCAGCACCACCGCCACCATGATCCGCTTGCGGAACCTCTTCGGATCGGCCGCGCGCGGCGCGGTTCCGAGCTTGATGTCGGGTCCGGCGTCGTTCATCGACGCCGTGCCCCCGCGGTGAGGCGGCGGGGGCCACGCGCTGTGGAAATCGTCATTCGACCGGAGTTGACCGCCTGCCCTACGCTGGGGCCCGGCGCCTTCCGTCATGGCAAGCTGCGACGGAGGCGGACAATCGCGCGAATCGTCGGGCTTTTCCACTTGTTTCGCGGCAGGTTGCCGCGCGGGAGGCCCGGCGCGACCCGGCGCCACGGGTTGACAGGCGACCCGGCACGAAAGGAAGTTGCCGGATCGCCCTTCCGGCGCCGCACGAGCCCCCGATGGACCTCGACTTCACCCCCGAGCAGGAGGCGATCCGCGACCAGGTCGCGCGCGTCTGCGCCCGCTTCGGCCTCGACTACTGGCGCGCCCGCGACGACGACGGGCGCTTTCCCGAGGAGTTCGTGGCGGCCATGGCCGAGGGCGGCTGGCTCGGCATCGCCATGCCGCCGGAATACGGCGGCGCCGGCCTCGGCATCACCGAGGCGGCCCTGATGGTCCAGGCGGTCGCCGAGTCGGGGGCCGCCATGTCCGGCGTCTCGGCCATCCATCTCAACATCTTCGGGCCCAACCCGATCGCCGTCTTCGGCACGCCCGAGCAGAAGCGTCGCTTCCTGCCGCCGCTCATCGCTGGCACCGAGCGCGCCTGCTTCGGCGTGACCGAGCCCGACGCCGGCCTCGACACCTCGCGAATCCGCACCCGCGCGGTCCGCGAAGGCGACCGGTACATCGTGCATGGCCGCAAGATCTGGACGTCGACCGCCCAGAGCGCCCACAAGATATTGCTGATCGCCCGCACCACGCCGGCCGAGGAGACGGCCCGGCCGATCGACGGCCTGACGCTCTTCTACACCGATCTCGACCGCCGCCGGGTCGAGATCCGCGAGATCCCCAAGATGGGGCGGCACGCCGTCGACTCGAACGCGCTCTTCATCGACGGGCTGGAAGTGCCGGCCGAAGACCGCATCGGCGAGGAGGGCCAGGGCTTCCGCTACCTCCTGCACGGCCTCAACCCCGAGCGCATCATGATCGGCGCCGAGGCGATCGGCATCGGCCGCGCGGCGCTGGCGCGCGCCACGCAATACGCCAAGGACCGCATCGTCTTCGGCCGGCCGATCGGCCAGAACCAGTCCGTGCAGCACCCCCTGGCCGAGAGCTGGATGGAGCTGGAGGCGGCCAACCTCATGATCTTCAAGGCGGCCACCCTCTACGACACCGGCCGGCCCTGCGGGGCGGAGGCCAATGCCGGCAAGTACCTTGGGGCCGAGGCCGGCTTCCGTGCCTGCACCCGTGCCGTCATGACCCATGGCGGCTATGGCTATGCGTCCGAGTTCCATGTCGAGCGCTTCATGCGCGAGGTCATGATCTGCCGCATCGCGCCCGTCAGCCCCGAGCTCATCAAGTGCTTCGTGGCCGAGCGGGTGCTGGGTCTGCCCAAGAGCTACTGAGAGAAAGGTGGCCATGCGCACCGTCGGGCTCGGCCTGTATTTCGAGGACTACGCGGTCGGCGACCGCTTCCGCACGATCGGCCGCACCGTCACCGAGCCGGACATCGTCAACTTCGTGAACTGCACCGGCATGACCGAGGTGCTGTTCACCAACCTCGAATACACGATGAAGGAATCGGCCATTCCCGGCCGGCTGGCGCCGGGGGCGCTCGTCTACTGCCTCGCCGAAGGGCTGCTGATGCAGTCCGTCGTCCAGGGAACGGGCATGGCCTTCCTGCACATGGACTTCGACGTGAAGGGGCCGACCTTCGCCGGCGACACCATCCATGTGGAATGCGAGGTGACGGATGCGCGGGCCGCGAGCAGGGGCCACCGCGGTCTCGTGCGCACGCGCAACGCGATCCTGAACCAGAGGGGCGAGACGGTGATCGTCTACACGCCCTTGCGGATGGTGAAGCGTCGGCCGGGGGGCGCGCAATGAGCCCGGTCCTGACCGAGGACCGGGCGGGCATCCGCATCGTCAGGCTGAACCGGCCCGACGCGATGAACGCGGTCGACCGCGCACTGCGGCAGGGCTTCGTCGCGGCGATGGCGGCGGCGGACGGCGACGCCGGCGTCGCCGCGATCGTCGTGACCGGTACCGGCGAGCGTGCCTTCTGCGCCGGCCAGGACATCGCCGAGGCGTCGGGCTTTGGCGACGATGCGGCGGTCGCGACCTGGCTGACGGAGATGCGCGACCTCTACCAGTCCGTGCGCGCCGTCGAGAAGCCGTGCGTCGTCGCCTTCAACGGGCTGGCGGCGGGTGCGGGGATGCAGATCGGGCTGGCCGCCGACCTGCGCGTCGGCTACCCGGAGATGCGCTTCGGCCAGCCGGAGGTGAAGGCGGGGCTGGCCAGCATCGTCGGCTCGTGGTTCCTGTCGCTGCATGTCGGCTACGGCGCCAATGTCGAGCTGTCGCTGACGGGCGCGCTCATCGACGGCACGCGCGCCCATGCGCTGGGCCTCGTCAACCGCCTGGTGCCGCAGAAGGACGTGCTGGCGACCGCGCTGGCCGAGGCGGCGACCCTGGCCGCCATCCCGCCCACCGCCTACCGCCTGACCAAGCGCCGCTTCCGCGAGACCACCCAGCCCGGCTTCGACGCCGCCTACCGCGCCGGGGTCGCGGCGCAGCGCGAGGCCTATGCCTCGGGCGAGCCGCAACGCGCGATGGCGGCCTTCCTCACCCGCCGGCGCGGGGCGGGGACCGGATGAGCCGGCCCCCGCGCGCCACGCCGGCGCCGCGGGTCACGCCCGGGCGGTGGTCGGGTCGATCGTGCGCGCCACCTCGGTGATGCGGCTCGCGGGGAAGCCGCTCAGCTTCGCGTGCTCGCGGATCACGTCCTCGTCCTTGGCGAGGTAGACGCAGAACGTCTTGTCGTTCGCGACATGGCTCTCCAGCCACTGGACGTCGGGGGCGAGGCGCGCGAGCGCCGCGTTGGAGGTCGCCGCCGCGTCGCGCAGCGGCTGGCCCTGCAGCGAGCCGACATTGGGGATCTCCCGCTCGATCACGAACTTGCGCATGTGGATGCTCCTTGCGAATGGTCGGCCGACCCATGCCGGCCCGACCGCCACGGAAGTTGCACGCCCATCGTCATCCGGCCGTCATGCCGGCCGCCCTCCGCGCAGCGCCGCTCCGTCATTTCGGCGGATGACGCGAGGCGGCACCGGATGACGAACGCGACAGCCCAGCGCCCGTCGAACCGGGTTGCCGTCCGCGGCGACGCTACTGACACGCGTGCGTCCGCCCGGCAACGCGGCTAGCCTCGTGCGCGGAGGACATCCTTGACCCGGACCGCATCGCTGGCGCGCCTGCAGCTCTTCGGCGGCTTCGCACTCGTCGCCGACGGGTTGCCGGCACGCCCCGTCGCGCTGCGCCGCGCCCAGGCGCTGCTCGCCTACCTGGCGCTCAAGGATTCCCGCAGCGAGGCCCGCGAGACGCTGATCGACCTGCTGTGGCCGGACCGCTTCAAGGCGCAGGCGCAGGCGAGCCTGAGGCAGGTGCTGTTCGAGCTGCGCGCCATCCCCGGTGTCGGATCCGGCCTGCTGGTCGCCACGCGCGAGCGCATCGCCCTCGGGCCCGCGATCGCCGGCTGCGACGCATGGGACTTCGAGGCGGCG
>JBFWXJ010000327.1:0-7537 GCA_050187535.1 Alphaproteobacteria bacterium
AGGTCGAGCGCGACGATCGCCTGCCGAGCCGTCCGCGGGATCAGCTTCCGCAGCCGCTCGCTGATCCGGACTTCCCATTCGATGAACCGCTCGAAGCGGCCCTCGAGGACCGGATCGGCGCTGATCGCGGCCTGGAACGCCGGCTCGCGGCGGGCAGCCCGAAGCCCGTTCCACGCATCGGCCAGCCGGTCGAAGTACGCGCCGGCGGCCTCGCCGTACATCCTGGGCCGGCGGCCGCTGGCGATGTGCCGCTCGATCTCGTCGACGATCGCCTGCACGCGGGGCGCCAGTGGCCCGCGCTTACCGCTTGCGATGCTGATGACGGCGCCGCTGCGCGCGGGCGCTTCATGGTGGTGGAGCATGGGAGCCTCCATCCCGGCGGCGGGCCCTCGTCCGCCTCGCCGCCGGCATTCCTGCAGGTGGCGGGATCAGGCGGCGATCGGGCTGTCGGCGCCGGCGGTCGGTTCGTCGGCCCCGGCCATGAACAGGGTGCCCACCCCGACGCGACCGTCGCGCATGTAGGCCGCGATCGTCGGCGCGATCAGGTCGGCGTGGTCCAGCAGCGGCTCGATCCCGCCGCGCGTGCCGTGGTCGGCATAGGCCGTGCCGATCGCGATGCCGCGGGCGATCTCGTCGAGCGTCGGGGCTTCGTCGACCGAGACAATCTCGCCCTCGCCGCTGATCGAGACGATCGGGTCGCGCACGTTGCTCGCGGCAACCCAGGCGCCATAGGCACCGTCCCTCGCGAAGCTGTTGATGATCTCCTGCAGCGCGCCGGCCTCCGCCGTCTGCTGCTCCTCGGTGTGGCCGAACAGCGCGCCGCGAGCCAGGGCCACCTTGCCCGCCCAGGCTTCGGTGTGCCGGTCGATGATCTCGTCGATCTTGTCGCGGCCGGCCTTCTGCTCGGGCGTCAGCTTCGAGGCGAGGGTCGGATCGGTCGCGGGAGTGGGGTGCTGGGCGTTGGGCATGGGTGCCTCCGTCGGGTGGACGGAGGCAGAATGGTGCATTAATGCGCATCCGGCAAGCGCATTTTTGCACACCTATTCTGGACGGTAAGCGCCGATCACTATAGCCACGATCGATAGCTTCGTCGGCCGGTCACCTCCTCCAGCATCAAGGCGCACCGGCATCGCGTACTTGGGGTTCGACGACCGGAAGAACAAAAGCACGCCGCCCTGATCGTCGACCACATATTCGCGCACAGTTACCTCAACCTTCCCATCATCCCGATCCTGGCGAACGATAACACGCTCTCCATGCTGCGGAGCCCTACCTATGTCCTCAAGTCGAATTGCCACAAGAAGTGTATGCGGGGGATAGACTAGATCCATTGAATCGCCGTTCAAGATGAACGCGACCCGCTCCATGTACTTGTATCTTCTGTCCTCTGGGAAGTCATAGGACACCGGCTCTTCGCTCATCTCGAAAGCAGAGTCTTTCCAGACATCCGCCTGCGCTGCCCCGATAAGATCAACGGTGGATGATGCTTCGGAACTTATGGACGCCATTGGGGCGTATACAGTAAGCGCGCGCGCGACCTTCTCTAACCGTGCGGCTGAACGCTGTTTCGCTCCCTGAGCACCGGAGTCCGCCTTTGACATTTCTGCAAGGCGCGCGTTCGCTGCCTGAATGACGCTCTGCACTGTCCGAGTGCTCAACAGGTGCGGGACGTCGCTGCCAAGAAATCGGTTGAGTGTGGAGGGCGCCAGATTCGCTGCTCGGGCCAGCTGAGTCGGCGTCCAGTCGCAGGCGCTCGCCAATTCGGTCACCAGGTGGCGGAGCCGACGAAGCTCCACGGCGTGCCGCGTTTGTGTGTCGCTTGGCATCAGGCAGCCTAGCAATACGTGCGCAAAACTGCGCTACGCAATATTGCGCTTGCCGGCATCATGTCGATGCGCAATATTGCACTTCATGTCGAGCTTCAACGACGAACTGATCGCACTGGAAGGTCGCGTCCGAGAGCGCGGCCTCTCTGTCGACGAGTTTTGCAAGTCCGCGGGCATCAATCGCGCGACCTGGACACGCTGGAAGAGCGGCAAGTCCAGTCCGCAGATGCGTAAGTGGCGCGCTGTATGTGACGCCTTGGACGGAGCGCGCCCCGCGGGGCCATCGGTGGACGAGGCGGCAGCCGCATGATCTACGACCCCTTCTACGACTGCTCGCTCCCGATCGAGGCCGACGTGCGCTTTCCCGACGACGCGCTGGCGGGGCCGGCTCCGCGTTCGATGCATGACGCATCCGAATCCCCTGCCGCGAAGGTGGTCCGCCTGTTCGGCAGCTATGAGGCGGTGAGAGAGATCGTCGGCCTGCGCAGCACTCTTCAGGTGCGGCGCTGGGCATATCCGAAGTCGAAGCTCGGCCACGACGGACAGGTGCCGCATCGGCATCACCCAGCGCTCCTAGCTGCCGCCGTCGAGCGAGGCGTGCCGCTTACGGCCGCAGACCTCATGCCCTGGTTGACGTCGCCGGCGACGTCTGCGGGGTCGAGCGCCGCAGACGCCGCATGACCTCCGTCGCCGACACAATCGCCCGCGCGGCGATCGCCGACATGAGCCGCTTCCTTTCGCGGGAGCGAGGGCCGGGGGCGGCCGTAGCTGAATCGGTCCTGCGCATCCGTGCCTTCGTGGCGCGACCTGGCTGGAGCAAGTCCGGCTTGGCGCGGGCCGCCGGTCTTTCCGTCAATGCCCTTCGCGAGGCGGACAAGGATGGTTGGAATCCTACCGCCGACACCCTGCGGGCAATCGAAAGGGTGATGGACGAGGTCGACCGCGAGCCGGATCGCGCCTCCGCCCAGTCCACATCGGCGCAAGAGACGGCCGCCGCATGACCCCCGACCCCACCAGCGCTTCGCTCAGCGTCAAATTCGCGATGGTGCGCGAGTGCAGGGCGATCTTCGGCCAGGAGGCCGCTCAGCAGCTGTGGCGGCGCCTGGGTCTTCCCGTGCCGTCGGAGCCGCCCGAGCCTCCCGGCGGCGGGGTGCGGACCGCCGCATCGCTATCGAACGTCGTCCATCTCCATAGGGCCGCCTGATGTCGGCGACCATCATCCCCTTCGCAGCCGCGCGCCCGCGAGAGGATCTCGAGGTGATCGACCTGATCTCGCGGGCCGAGCTGCGGTTCGCGTCGGTTCGGGTTGCCCGGCTCGAAGCCGAGATCGCGCTCAACGAGGCGCTGCGCGGGATCATGAAGGTCCTGCCGGCCGGGTCGACGATCAGCGACGCGGCGGCCAGGTACTCCGAGATCGCGGCCTCGCTGGCCGCGGACAGCGCGTCGTGATCGAGACCGCCGCCTCCCCCTCTCGGGCCCGAGCCAGCGGGCTCGTGGGCGGCGTGCCGGCCGGGCCTTGCCCCCAGCCCGGCCGGCCGAATTTCCGCTCCGAGGTCCGCTGCAACGGGCCTCGGAGCAGTGTCGAAGGGTCGCCTCGTCCAGGTGGTCCTCATCAAGCTCCCTCCGTCCTGTCGATCCTGATGATCGGCGAAGGAGGCGGGCATGTCGTTAGCCCCGAGGGATCGGAAGATGCCCGGCTGTGAGATCGCGAGCGGCGCGGTCGGGCTGCGGGTGGCCGAGTGGCTGGCGCAGAACTTCCCCGGGTGGTCGCTGAAGGCGATCGCCAGGGAGCTGGGCGCCTCGCACCACACGGTGAAGAGGTGGTGCAGCGGCGAGCGGCCGGCGAACGACGCCTTCGACGCGATGGTCGCGCGCTGGGGCAAGGCCTTCGTCGACCACGTCTACGCGCCGGTGATCCGTCCCTGGCGGGCGGAGAGCCTGGCCGAGGAAGTCGCCGACATCCGCCGGCGGCTGGCCCGCATGGAGAACGTCCTGCATGAGCGTGATCCGCTGGACCGTCCTCGCATGGACCAAGGCGAAGCTGCGCTGGCACCTGTGGCAGGCGCGCCGGCATGCGGCGCTGGCCGAGACATGGTGGCGCCGGTTGCGGCGGCGGACGGGCCGAGAGGGCAGCCCCGATGAGCAGTGAACGGGCGATCGCACCGCCGACACGGTACGGCGCGGCCATGGGGCGGCTTCGCAATCGGCTGAAACGGGCCGCAGCGCCGCTCGCATGGATCCTGGCCTGGACCTTCCTGCGGCTGGGCCGCTGCGCGGTCGGCTGGAGCGAGGCGTGGCGAGACCGCTGGCGTCGATGGAGCGGGCGGGAGGGCGGCACCGATGAGCGCTGAGGGGCATGCCGAGGCAACTGCCGGCTTCCGCAGCGACACGGTCCACCGCTACTGCGGCACCTGCCGTTTCTGGAACGGGCCGGTCGACCCCGCGGTAGGGGATCGCGGCGACTGTCGCCGATCCCCACCGGCCGCCGCGACGAACAAGTGGCCCTCGACAGCGCCCGACGGGTGGTGCGGCGAGTGGGTGATCGAAGATCTGTCGATCGAGCTCCGCAGCAAAATCGGCCGGTACTGACCTGCCGCGCTGAGCGGCAAGCGCGCAACGCCGGCGGGGGCCGGCACGACGAGGGGTGCTCACCATGGACGAGAACGGGAATGCCGGCCGTGTGGTCGTCACGCTGGCCAGTCCGGGCGGTCGGAAGGCGGATGACCGCGACTGGGCGGACGAGGCGGCAGCGGCGGGGGCTGCCATGTTGCGGGCCCGCACGGCCTACGTCGAGGCCTGGGTGACGTACTACGAGTCCGCGCTCGGAAACACGCTGGAGGACGAGGTCGACACCGTCGCCATCTGGTTGGAGCAAGAGCTCAAAGAGCGGAAGCAAAAGGCGGAAGCGGACGGCGCCGCCTGACGGACGCGAGCAATGGGCCGCATCCGCAGCGTCCACCCCGGCCTCTACACCGACGAGGCGATCGCGAGCTGTTCGCCGACGGCGGGGTTCTTCTTCATCGGGCTCGGGACCGAGGCGGACGACTTCGGCGTGTTCGAGTGGAAGCCGGTCCGGCTGAAGATGCGCCTGATGCCCGCCCACAACGTCGACTGCGTCGAGTTGCTCGCCGATCTGGAGGAGCAGAACCTCATCTGCCGGTTCGAGCACGAGGGGCGCACCTATGGCGCCATCCGGAACTTCTGCCGACACCAGCGGCCCAAGCGGGTGATGCCCGGCCTCATCACGCCATTGCCGCCCGATGTCTCCCAATACGTCGATTTAAGCAGCCGAACGCCCCGCACGGGCGCCGTTAAAGGCGACGAGGAGGAGGACGGCGACGGCGATCAACAGCCTCCTGATCCCCCCATGGGGGACGGACCGCCAGTTAAACCCGACCTCCGTCCCCCAAAGTCCCGCCTTTTTCCGCAGAAGGAGAGGGAGGGGGAGAAGGATAAGGAAGATTCCGTCGGAGAAGGTGGAACCGTCGGAGATTCGATTGATCCCCCGGCCCCCCCTTCGGGGGGTCCTCCCCCCCTTGCGCTGAAACCTGAACCGCTCGACCGCGATCCGGTCGAAGCGGCCTTCGCCGAGTGGAACGCGCTCGCCGACGAGGTCGACCTGCCGAAGGCCCAGGTCCTGACGAAACCCCGCCGCGCCGCGCTGCGCCAGCGGTTGCACGAGGCCGGCGGCATCGAGGGGTGGCGTGGCGCGATGGCGCGCATCCGGGGCAGCCCGTTCCTGCGCGGCGAGAACGATCGGGGCTGGCGTGCCGACCTCGATTTCGTGTTGCAGGCGAAGAGTTTCACCCGGCTGCTGGAGGGTGCCTACGATGGGAAGCCAGGCGGTAGCGGTCGCGGCAGTTTCGTCGACGGGATTGGCGATTTCCTCCGCGACGTCGAGCGTGAATCTGGTGGTGGCCGATGAGGCGACCGTGGCCGGCGACAGCACCGGGCGCTGGCGCCCCGATGTCGCCCGACTCCCCGCCCTGGCGCCGGCCCTGCAGGCGGCGCTGCCGGTGGCCGTAGCCGCGGCGCAGCGGGCGACGAAGCCGGACCTTGCCAAGTTCCTCGCCAGCCTCGCGCTGCTCTGCGCGCCGGGGAACATCTCGGTCACCGACGCGAAGGCGAAGCTGGGCGCCTACGCCGACATGCTCGACGGCCGCGTGCCGGCATCGGTACTGACCCGCGAGAACCTCGAAGCGATGGCGCGTCGGTTCCGGTTCCTGCCGGCCTATGGCGAGCTGGTCGACGAGCTGGATGCGCTGTCGCGGCCGGTGCTGAGCCGCCTGTCGCGGATCCGCGCGCTGCTGGGCGAGCCGGGCGCCGATCCGCTCGACGAGTGGTTCCTGGCGATGGCCCGGTGGGAAGCCGGGTGGCGTGAGGGGCCGATGCCGCTGCTGGCGCGGCCCGTCGCGGCCGCGTGACCATGTCGCTGCGCCTCGTCGACGACACGACCCCGGCCCGATCGTCGCGGGAGCGGTTGGCCGAGGCCGTCGACCGGGCGATCGCCGGCTGCGGCGGCTCGATCGACCGGGCGATCGCGACGCTGTCGGCCGAGGTCGAGCGCGACGGGGCGCTGGCCCGGGTCGCGTTCGCGGCCAGCTGGGACCTCGTGGTCGGGAACCTCGTCCGACACGCGGTCTCGATGCGCGGCGCCGCGCGGAGGTTCGAGCCGCACGCACCGAAGATCGTCGACGATTTCGCCCCGCCGGCGCGGCCGGTGGCGGTGGGGGCCGGCGGCAGCGTCCATTTCGGCAGCGGCGCCGGTGTCCAGCCGTCCCCCGGCGCCGCCGCCGGGCGACCCGCAGCGGCGGCGCGCGGCCCCCGCATGCGAAGCGCCGCCGCACTGGTGGCCGTGGCGCGGGTCGCCGCGTCGATCCTCGACAGCCACCGGACAGAACTCGGCCGCCCGCTCGGCGACTGCAGCCGGGCCGACCTCGTCGACCTGGCCGGGCGCAGTCGGCGCCGCGGCGCGTTCTACGCGGCGCTGGCAGAGCGGCTGCCCGATGACGGCACCGTGCGCGACCACTGCCCGGCCGCCGAGGTCGACGCGCTGTGGTCGCGGGTCGGCATGGCGAACGGCGGGGGCGTGGCATGACCGAAATCGGCATGCCGGCCATCGTCCACGAGACGGCCGCCTCGGCGGCCGGCGACGGTGCGTCCAGGACGTCCCCGAACGCCGTACTACCGCCGGCGCCCGTCGCCTCCATTGCCGCGCAGCTCGTCGAGCTGGGTGCCTTGCGGCGGCACCACATCGGCGTTCAGCGGAAGGTCTCGAACGCGAACGGGGCGATCGTCCGGCGGCTGCTCGGCTGGCGGGCCGACCTGGAAGCGTCGGAGCGCGAGAGGATCCGCCGCCGCGCCGCGAAGCTGATCGCGGCGATCGAGGCGGGCAAGCCGACGGCCGACGAGATAGAGTCGTACGCCCGCCCTCTGGTGCTGGCCGCGGCCGCATCGCGCGAGCCGTTCGATGCGCTGCGCCGCAAGACCGAAGCGGAGATGCGCCGCCTTGCGCGCCGGCTGCCCGGCTTCGCCTTCGTCGATGGCGTGGCCGGATTCGGCGAGCTCGGGTTCGCGGTGATGCAGGCGGAGGCGGGCGATCCGATCGGCGACTACCGGTCGACGCGGGGCCTGTGGAAGCGCCTCGGCCTCTCCCTCGTGGACGGCGAGAGGCAGCGCCGGTTTACGGACCCCGAGAAGGCGGCGGCGCA
>JBFWXJ010000328.1:0-7528 GCA_050187535.1 Alphaproteobacteria bacterium
GGATGGCGCCGTGATCGACGATGAAATCGTGGCAGAGGCGGTCGAGCTCGCCCGTCGTCACGCCGGGGACGACGTGCGGCGTGATGAAGTCCAGCGTCTCCGCCGCCAGGCGGCCGGCGCGGCGCATGCCCTCGAACGCCTCGGGGCCGTGCAGCTTGATGGTCCGCGTCTCGGCATCCGCGCGGACCGCGACATCGCGGTTCATCCCTCTCGACCTTCTTCCCAAGTGCCGGCGGCGGGGCGGCAGATCATCCGTCAAGCTCCGGCGGCAGCGCGCGGGCGATCTCGATCCCGTCCGGGCGCACCTCGCAAGCGTAGCATATCACTTCCACGCCGCGCGCCCGGGCGCGCGTGAGCGCTTTCGCATATCCCGGGTCGAGGTCGGCGGCAATGGCGAAGCTGGTGCAGTCCGCCCGCTGGACGACATAGGCCATCACCGCCCGCTCGCCGGCTTCCACGCGGTCGCCCAGCTCCTCCAGGTGCTTGGCGCCGCGCAGGGTCACGCAATCGGGGAACTCGGCACGGTCGCCGCGGCGCAGGTGCACGTTCTTTACCTCGACCCAGCAGATGGGGCGTCCGGGTTCCGAGAGCAACAGATCGATGCGCGAGTTGCGGCCATAGCGGACCTCGCGCCGCGCCGTGCCGTAGCCCGCCAGCTCGGGAATGCGGCCGGCCGCCACCGCCTCGGCCGCCAGCACGTTGGGGACGCCCGTGTCGATGCCGACGAGGCCACCGTCGGCCTCCTCCAGCATCCAGCCGAAGGGCAGGGTGCGGTGGCTCTTCGCCGGCATCAGCCAGACCCGACCGCCCGGCCGGGCCAGGCCCAGCATGGCGCCGGGATTGGGGCAGTGGACGGTGACCTCGCGCCCATCCGCCAGTTGGACGTCGGCCAGGAACCGCTTGTAGCGGCGCAGCAGCGTGGCGGGGACGAGCGGGGTGGCGAAGCGCATGGCGGGGTCTGTCCGATAGGCGTCTTGGCGGGGCGGGGGCGGGCGATCTAGGTTCCGGCCCCGAGCCTACAAGGAGGCCACGTGTCCGGCACGCCCGCTCCGTCCCCGAAGACCGTCACCGCCTGCGTCCTCGTCATCGGCAACGAGATCCTCTCGGGCCGCACCAAGGACGCCAACCTGCCCTTCCTGGCGGAGCGGCTGAACGCCGTCGGCGTGCGCCTGACCGAGGCGCGCGTCATCCCCGACGTGCCGCAGGTCATCATCGACACGGTCAACGACGTGCGCGCGCGCTTCGACTACGTCTTCACGACGGGCGGCATCGGGCCGACCCATGACGACATCACGGCCGAATGCGTGGCCGCCGCCTTCGGCCTGCCGCTCGTCCGCAACCCCGAGGCGGTGCGCCGGCTGGAGGCGCGCTACCCGCCGGGCGGCCTCAACGAGGCTCGCCTGCGCATGGCCAACACGCCCGAGGGGGCCACCCTCATCGACAATCCGGTCTCGGCGGCACCCGGCTTCCAGATCGGCAACGTCTTCGTGATGGCGGGGGTCCCCTCGATCATGCAGGCGATGTTCGAGGGGGTGAAGCACCGCCTCGTCGGCGGCCTGCCGATGCTGTCGCGCACCGTCGGCACCGACCTGCCGGAGGGGACGATGGCCAAGGACCTCTCGGCCATCCAGGACCGCTACCCGGAGGTCGAGATCGGCAGCTACCCCTTCTTCCGCATGGGCCGCCCCGGCACCTCGATCGTCTCGCGCTCGACCGACGCCGTACGGCTCGCCGCGGCGACGGACGAGGTGAAGGCGATGATGACGGCGTTGGGCGGCACGCCCACGGAAGTCGAGAGCTGAGGGCTACCGGCGATGCCGCTTTCGCTGCTCCCGACGCTCATGGGCCTCGCCGCCGGTGGCGGGGCGCTGCTCATCTGGTACGGCATCGGCCGCCTGCGCGACCGCGCGCGGCCGGAGAGCGAGCGTCGCAAGGGCTGGTGGGGGGTGAACCTGGGGCTGGCGCTGGTGGCCTTGTCGATGATCGGGCTGAAGTGGGGGTAGGAGGACGGTGGCGATGATCGAACGCACGGCCGAGTGCTCCTGCGGCCAGCTCCGCATCACGGTCAGGGGCGAGCCGCGCGGCGTCGGCGTCTGCCACTGCCTCGCCTGCCAGCGGCGGACCGGCAGCGTCTTCGCGACGCTCGCCGGCTTCGCCGCACCCTGGGAGGTCTCGGGCATGGCGACCGAGTATGTCCGCGCGGGCGACCGGGGGGCGCGGTTCCGCTTCCGCTTCTGCCCGGTCTGCGGCACCAACCTCTTCCACACCGAAGAGGGGCGCGCGGATGGATCGGTCGGCGTCGCGGTCGGCGCTTTCGCCGACCCGGGGTTCCCGCCGCCGGACGACTCCGTCTACGACTGCCGCCGGCACCCGTGGGTCCGCTTGCCCGAGGGCATCGCGACCTATGACAAGGACCCCGAGTAGGCGCCTACAGCGGCGCGGCCCGCATCCGGGCGGCGATCACGCTCGCCGACATGACGGCCAGCAGCATCAGGATCGCGAACACCGCGAACAGCCACATGGCCGCATGCGCCGCCCCGGCGGGGCCGCCGGGGATCGTCAGGCCGGCGAGGTTCACGACGACGCCGGCCAGCGCCGACGCGAAGGCCGACGCCACGAGCTGCACCGTCGAGAGCGACGAACTGGCGAGGCCGCGCTCGCTCTCGGGCGCCACGGTCATGACGCGGGTCAGCAGGTGCGGCCAGCCGATGCCGATCCCCATGCCGACCATGCATAGCAGCGCCGCGATGACAGCCAATGCCAGCGGGTGGCCGTCGCTGGCGGCGGGCATGCGCAGCGCGAGGCCGGCCAGCCCGGTCAGCGTCACCAGCGGGCCGAGGGTGACGAGGAGGGGCGCGCGGCGTTCGCCGGTGCCGGACGACGCGATCGAGCCGATTGTCCAGCCCATCGCCTGAAGGATGGTCAGGTAGCCGGCGCCGAGCGGCGTCAGGCCGTGGATCGTCTGCAGCAGGTAGGGCACGAAGATGATGCAGTTGGTGCCGCAGATGACGAGCGCCATGGTGAGGTAGATGCCGCCGAGCGCGCTGCGCGGGCGGAAGGCGTCCGACGGCAGCAGGCGGACGGTGGCCGCACTCTCCAGCCGCACCATCAGCGTCAGCAGGATGAGGGCGACGACGAGGCCGGCGGCGTTGACCCAGAGGCTCGGCACGACGCTGGCGCCGGAGATGGCGAGTGCCGCACCGGCCAGCAGGGCCAGCCGGCGGATCGGGAAGCGCATCGCCGTCGTGCCGGACTGCCCGCTTGGCTGCGCGCCCGAGGGGGGCAGCACGCGGGCACACAGCACCGCGAAGGCGGCGGTCGCCACCAGCACGCTCCAGAAGGCGAAGCGCCACTGGCCGAGCTCGGCGAAGATGCCGCCGACGAAGGGGCCGGAAAGCGCGGCCACGCCCCAGGTTCCCGAGACCAGCGCGATCGCCTTGGGCCACAGGTGCTGCGGCAGCACCAGCCGGATCACGGCGTAGGAGAGCGCGAAGAGCAGGCCGCCGCCGACCCCCTGGAGCGTGCGGCCGGCGAGCAGCACGGGCATCGCCGGCGCGGCGCCGCACACGAACGTGCCGGCCGCGAACACCAGCGTGCCGAGGCCGTAGGCGCCCCGCGCACCCCGGCGCGCGAGGAGCTCGGCCGCAGCCGCCGCGCCGATGATAGAGCCGACGGTGAACAGCGTCGCATTCCAGGCGTACCAGGCGAGCCCGCCGATATCAGCCACCACCGAGGGCATGATGGTCGCGACGACGAAGATGTTGACGGCGTGCAGCGTGACGCCGGCAGCCAGCGCCACCGCCCGGCCGCCATGTCCGCCGCCGAACAGCTCGCGCCAGGCCGGGGTCGCCATGATCGTTCCTCGCGCCGGGCCGCCGTCGCGGCTGCCGGTCCTTCTTCTTGGGCGCCTTCGATACAGCGATCGGGGCGCGCGAGGAAGGCCCTCAGACGAAGAGGAATAGGTCGGGCTGGAGCTGGCTCTTCGTCAGGCCGGCCAGGATCAGCGCGTTGCCCTGGCCGAGGTCGACGGCGGCGGCGGGCGCTCCCGCCAGGATCGTGTCGGCGGTGCGCGCCACCAGGGCGGCGAAGCCCGTGATGCCGGTGCCGTTGATGCCGCTCTCGATCTCGATCCGGTCCATGCCCGGCGCGAAGCCGTAGACGACGTCGCGCCCGTCGCCGGAGCCGAAGGCGAACACGTCCGCTCCGGCATCGGCGTAGAGCATGTCGTCGCCGAGATCGCCCGACAGCCGGTCGTCGCCCGCGCCGCCGGACAGCGTGTCGTTCCCCGGCCCGCCATAGAGGGTGTCGCGGCCGGCACCGCCATCGACGAAGTCGTTGCCGAGATTGCCGTTGAGGTGCCAGTCGTCGCCGTCGCCGCCGTCGATGCGGTCGTCGCCCTGGCCGCCGCGGGCGATGTCGTCGCCGGTGCCGCCCAGCACGGTGTCGTTGCCGGCGTTGCCGTTGATGTCGTCGTCGCCGGCATCGCCCCGGATGTCGTCGTTGCCGTCGCCGCCCAGGATCAGGTCGTCGCCGTCGTCGCCGCGCAGCGAGTCCGCGCCGCCGTCGCCGGCCAACGTGTCGTCGCCGTCGTTGCCGCGGGCTCCGTCGTCGCCGGAACCGGGCGCGATCATGTCGTCGCCGCCCTGGCCGTGGATGTAGTCGGTGCCCCAGGTGCCGGTCAGCGTGTCGCCCAGCGCACTGCCATAGGTCAGGTTGCCGATCGTGCCCGGGCGCGGCAGACCGTAGGCGTACTGGAGCGCGCGGATGTCGAATTCCTGCGGCTCCGCCGGCCAGCCGTCGGGTCCGGGATAGTAGGACATGACGGTGTGGCCGCCGTTGTCGAGATCGGCCGGCAGGAAGGGTGGGGCCGGCGGCATGCCCTCCTTGTCGTAGTTGCCGGGGTGCCAGAGGCCGAGCGCATGGCCGATCTCGTGCATCAGCGTGCGGCAGGCCTTGGAGCCCGGCGTCGGGTCGCGCAGCTCGGCCATGTCCTGGCTCAGCCACACGTCGCCCGCCGGATGCGTCTTGTCCGGATAGGCCGCGAAGCCGAGATTGGCCGGGTCGAGGCTCATGCCGAAGCGGATCCAGCCGCCGGCACCGGCGTCATCGACCTCGATGAAATGGAGGTTCGACACCGCCTCGTACCGGCCGAGGATCGCGCGGGTCGCCTCTCTCATGTCCTCGTCGAAGGCGACGAAGCTGCCGGGCCCCCAATAGTCCGGGCGCCGGGTCATGAAGGAGTACGGGATCACCATCGGGCTGCCGACGATCTCACCGGCTGCCGTGTTCCAGAGATGCGCGGTGTCTCGGACGAGGGTATCGACGATCGGGTCGCCCGACGGGCTGGCCATATCTTGCGCTCGAGGGCAGTGATTCGGCGTGACATGTCGAGGCTTCGCCGGTGCCGTGTCGATGGTCCCCTTTGTCGCTGATAAGCGCGTCGAATGGCGGATCGCCGGCGGACTGGGCGCGCCGACCGCCCCCGCCGGTCCCCCCGCCCGTCAGTCGCCGGGTGCGGTCGCCTCGCGCGGCCGCGCCGGCGTGCGCCCGCGCAGCGGCAGCTCCTTCATCAGCGCGAAGAACAGCAGCGAAAGGGCGACGCCGAAGGCGCCCAGCAGGAACACCCAGCGGAAGGCGCCCGCGAGCGCGATGTCCGCGCCGGGCGCCAGGGTGGTGCCGAGGCCGCGGACGACGCTCGCCCCGCCGGAGAGCACGATCGCGCCGAACAGCGAGACCATGACGGCGCCCGAGAGCTGGCGGAAGAAGTGCAGCGCCGCCGTCGCGGTGCCGATCCGGTGCAGCATCACCGCGTTCTGAATGGCCACCGTCGTCACCGGGAAGGCGGTGCCGACGCCGAAGCTGGACAATGCGAAGAGCAGCTCCATCGCCCAGAGCGGCAGCCCGGGCGACGTGATCGCCAGCGTCGCCAGCGCCGTCGCCGAGAGCGTGAGCCCGCCCAGCGGCAGCCGCTTGTAGTGGCGGACCCGCGCCATGGTGTGGCCCGAGAGGATGGCGCCGGTCACCGTGCCGACCAGCAGCGGGATCAGCGCCAGGCCCGACTTGCTGGCCGAGAGGCCGACCACCAGCTCGAGGTAGATCGGCGCGAAGAAGGTGAGGCCGATGAACGTGCCCATGGCGAGGCCGGATGCGGCCAGGCCGCACGCCACCACGGGATTGGACAGCAGGTCGTGCGGTATCAGCGGCTCGGGCGCGGTCCGCAGGCGGAACACGAACATCGCCCACAGCATGGCCGAGGAGAGGAAGAGGGCGAGGATGACGGGGGACAACCAGGGCAGCCGGCTGCCGCCCCAGCTGAGCGCCAGCATCAGGGTCGCCGTGGCTGCGACCATCAGGGCCGACCCGATGAGATCGAGCGGCCGGCGATCGTGCCGGCGCGGCATCCGGCGCAGCACGGCGTTGGTCATCAGCAGGGCGGCGGCGCCGGCCGGCACATTGATCCAGAAGATGACGGACCAGTGGAGGTGCTGGGCCATCACGCCGCCCAGGATCGGGCCGGCCACGCCCGAGGCCGCGAAGACGCTGGCGATGTAGACCTGATAGCGGCCGCGCTCCTTGGGCGGCACCACGTCGGCGATGATCGTCTGGGCCAGCGCCACGAGGCCGCCGCCACCCAGTCCCTGCAGGGCGCGGGCGGCCGCCAGCCAGCCGACCGTCGGCGCCAGGGCCGAGGCGACCGACCCCGCGACGAAGATGCCGATCGCCGACAGCATGGTGACGTGGCGGCCATGGGTGTCCGCGAGCTTGCCGTAGAGCGGCACGACCGCGGTCGCCGCGATCAGGTAGGCGGTCACCATCCAGGGCAGGTTGGCGAAGTCGCCGAGCTCGCGCCCGATGGTCGGCAGGGCGGTGGCGACGATCGTCTGGTCGAGGGCGGCCAGCATCATCGCCATCATCAGCCCGAAGATGGTCGACCGGATCTCCCGGTGCGAGAGATGCGTCGGATCGGCGTCGGCGGCGGGGGGCATCGTTCGGGGCAACCTGAATCGCGTGCGTGACACTGTTGCAATGCAGCATACGGGCCAGAAGCTCCCGGAGGGATGCCGATTGCGAATGGGCGCCCTGCGCGCCGCGGGCGACTGTCGCGCAACCGATGCTATCGCGGCCGGCCGGGTCGCCCCGGCCTTGCGGGGGTGTCGTCCGCCGTTGCCGCCGGCGGGCCGACATAGCGGGCGCGGGGGCGGATCAGCCGGCCGGTCGACTGCTGCTCCAGCGCGTGGGCGATCCAGCCGGCAGTGCGGCCGACGAGGAAGAGGGTGAAGGCGCCGTCTGCCGGCAGGCCCAGCGCACGGGCGACGGCGACCAGGGCGAAGTCGACGTTCGGCGCCTCACCCGTCAGCCGGTCGACGGCCCGGCGCACCGCGTCCAGCCGGGCGTCGCCGGCGAGCCCGTCCAGGTGCGCGGCCGCGCGCGGGTCCCCCCCCGGGGAGAGCGGGAGGCCGAAGCCCGGCAGCGGGACGCCGCGCCGCAGCCGGGCGGCGTGCGCCGCCGCCACAACCGCCGCCGCCGC
>JBFWXJ010000329.1:0-7514 GCA_050187535.1 Alphaproteobacteria bacterium
GACGACTCCCGCATGGACGGCCCGTGTGCTGACGCTCTTCCCCGCGATGTTCCCGGGGCCGCTCGGCCAGTCGCTGGCGGGCAAGGCGCTGGAGGCCGGCATCTGGGCCTTGCAGCCGGTGGACATCCGGTATTTCGCGGGCGATAAGCACCGCTCCGTGGACGATGCCGCGTTCGGCGGCGGCCCCGGCCTCGTGATGCGGCCGGACGTGATCGACGCGGCGCTGGCGGCGACGATGGGCACGGCGGCGCCGGACCGCGACGCCGCGAATGCCGGGCCGCTCGTCTATCTGACGCCGCGCGGCCGGCTGCTGACCCAGGAGCGGGTCGCGGCGCTGGCGGCGGAGCGGCAGGTGACGATCCTCTGCGGGCGCTACGAGGGCGTCGACGAGCGCGTGCTCGAGGCGTGGCGGGTCGAGGAGATCAGCATCGGCGACTACGTCCTGTCGGGCGGGGAGCCGGCGGCGATCGTCCTCATCGACGCCTGCGTGCGGCTTCTGCCGGGGGTGCTCGGCGATGCCGGGACGCTGGTGGAAGAGAGCTTCGAGGGGGGCCTGCTCGAATACCCCCACTACACCCGCCCGCAGGAGTGGCGGGGAAGGGCGGTGCCGGAGGTCCTGGCCTCGGGGCACCACGAAAGGATTCGCGCGTGGCGGCGCGCCCAGTCGGAAGCGGCGACGCGCGCGCGTCGCCCCGACCTGTGGGACCGCTACCGGGCGCGGCAAGCTCAGATGGAAGGGTGATGTCATGAACGTGTTGCAGAAGTTCGAGGCCGAGCAGGTCGCCGATCTCGTCGCCAATCGCGCCGTGCCGGAGTTCGGCCCGGGCGACACGCTGCGCGTCAGCGTCAGGGTGGTGGAAGCCGGCGGCGCGCCCGAAGGCAAGGGCAAGGGCAAGGGTGAGCGCAAGCGCGAGGGCGAGCGTCTCCAGGCGTTCGAGGGCGTGTGCATCGCCCGCAAGAACGCCGGGATCAACTCCAGCTTCACCGTGCGGAAGATCTCCTACGGCGAGGGCGTGGAGCGCATCTTCCCGCTCTATTCGCCGCACATCGCCGCGATCGACGTGGTGCGCCGCGGCGACGTGCGCCGGGCGAAGCTCTATTACCTGCGCGGGCGCACCGGCAAGGCCGCGCGCATCGCCGAGAAGAGCCAGTACGAGGCCAAGGGCCAGGGCGGCGCCGCTGCCGCCGAGACCCAGGCCGACAAGAGCTGACAGCGAGGGCCGGGTCACCCTGCCCGGCCCAGGAACTTCGCGAGGAAACGCCCTGCCATGGCCAAGCCGCGCACGCTTTTCGACAAGATCTGGGACAGCCACGTCGTCGACCGCCAGGAGGACGGCACCTGCGTCCTCTACGTCGACCGCCACCTCGTCCACGAGGTGACGAGCCCGCAGGCCTTCGAGGGTCTGCGCGCGGCCGGCCGCAAGGTGCGCCGGCCCGATGCCACGCTCGCCGTCGCGGATCACAACATCCCGACGACGAACCGCGCGGCCGGCATCGAGGACGAGGAGTCGCGCACCCAGGTCGAGACGCTCGAGCGGAACGTCGCGGCCTTCGGCGTGCCCTACTTCCCGATCCTCGACGTGCGCCAGGGCATCGTCCACATCATCGGGCCGGAGCAGGGCTTCACGCTGCCCGGCACGACGATCGTCTGCGGCGACAGCCACACCTCGACGCACGGCGCCTTCGGCGCGCTCGCCTTCGGCATCGGCACGTCGGAGGTCGAGCACGTTCTCGCGACCCAGACGATCATCCAGAAGCCGGCCAAGAACATGCTGGTGGCGGTCGACGGCGACCTGCCGCCGGGCGTGACGGCGAAGGACCTGGTGCTGGCGATCATCGGCACGATCGGCACAGCGGGTGGCACCGGCCATGTCATCGAGTACGCGGGCAAGGCGATCCGCGACCTCTCGATGGAAGGCCGCATGACGGTCTGCAACATGTCGATCGAGGGCGGCGCGCGCGCCGGCCTGATCGCGCCGGACGAGACCACCTTCGCCTATCTGATGGGCCGGCCGATGTCGCCCAAGGGGGCCGCGTGGGAGCAGGCGGTCGCCTACTGGCGCACGCTGCCGTCCGACGGGGGCGCCGTCTACGACAAGGTCGTGCGGATCGACGCGACGAAGCTCGTGCCGCAGGTGACCTGGGGCACCAGCCCGCAGGACGTCCTGCCGGTGACGGCGACGGTGCCGAACCCGGCCGATATCGCCGATGCCGACCAGCGCGAGGCGATGGAGCGGGCGCTGGCCTATATGGGCCTGACGCCGGGCACGCCGCTGGTCGAAATTCCGGTGCAGAAGGTCTTCATCGGCTCGTGCACCAACGGCCGCATCGAGGACCTGCGCGCGGCGGCGGCGATCGCGCGCGGCCGCAAGGTGGCGGCGGGCGTCCACGCCCTGGTCGTCCCGGGCTCCGGCCTCGTGAAGGAGCAGGCCGAGGCCGAGGGCCTCGATCGCATCTTCGTCGAGGCGGGGTTCGACTGGCGCGAACCCGGCTGCTCCATGTGCCTGGCCATGAACGCCGACAAGCTGGAGCCGGGCGAGCGCTGCGCGTCGACGTCCAATCGCAACTTCGAGGGCCGACAGGGCCGCGGCGGGCGCACCCATCTGGTGAGCCCGGCGATGGCGGCTGCCGCCGCCGTCACCGGCCGCTTCGCGGACGTGCGCGAGCTGGCGGCCTGAGCGATACTGGTCCGAAGGCCGGACCGTCCGAAGGACTGGGAGGAAGGAACATGCAGAAGTTCGATCGCCTGACCGGCGTGGCGGCGCCGATGCCGATGATCAACATCGACACGGACAAGATCATTCCCAAGCAGTTCCTCAAGACGATCGAGCGCAAGGGCCTCGGCAAGGGTCTCTTCGACGAGCTTCGCCGCCGTCCCGACGGCACCGAGATCGCGGAGTTCGTGCTGAACCAGGCGCCCTACCGCAAGGCGGAGATCCTGGTGGCGGGCGACAACTTCGGCTGCGGGTCGAGCCGCGAGCACGCCCCCTGGGCGCTGCTCGATTTCGGCATCCGCTGCATCATCGCGCCGAGCTTCGCCGACATTTTCTACAACAACTGCTTCAAGAACGGCATCCTGCCGATCGCCCTGCCCAAGCAGATCGTCGACCAGCTCATGGATGACGCGCGCAAGGGCGCCAACGCCCGTCTTGAGGTCGATCTCGAGGCGCAGACGGTCACCCGGCCGGACGGCGAGGTCATCCGCTTCGAGCTCGATCCGTTCCGCAAGCACTGCCTGCTGAACGGCCTCGACGACATCGGCCTGACCATGCAGAAGGGCGAGCGCATCGACTCCTACGAGAGCCGCCAGCGCGCGAGCCAGCCCTGGCTCCAGGGCGCCGCCGTCGTCTGATTCTTCCGGCGGGCGCGGCTCTCCCGCGCCCGCCCTCCACCTTCTCCTGCCGACAACCCCAATCTATCCGTCCCGGGGGACAATGATGGCTGCCAACAAGAAGATTCTCGTCCTGCCCGGCGACGGCATCGGCCCGGAGGTGATGGGGCAGGTGCGCCGCGTCGTCGACTGGTTCGCCAAGCACCGCGCCATCGGCTTCGATCTCCAGGAGGGGCTGTGCGGCGGTGCCGCGCTCGATGCCCACGGCGTGCCGCTGACCGACGAGACGATGGCCGACGCGATGGAGGCCGACGCGGTGCTGTTCGGTTCGGTCGGCGGGCCGAAATGGGACGAGCTGCCCTTCGAGAAGAAGCCCGAGCGCGGCCTGCTGCGCCTGCGCAAGGAGATGGAGCTTTTCGCGAACCTGCGGCCCGCGGTGGTGTTCGACCCGCTGGTCGGCGCCTCGACGCTGAAGCCCGAGATCGTGAAGGGCCTCGACATCCTCATCATCCGCGAGCTGACGGGCGGGGTCTATTTCGGCGAGCCGCGGGGCGTCGAGACGCTGCCCGACGGCACCAAGCGGGGCTTCGACACACAGGTCTACACGACGCCGGAGATCGAGCGCGTGGCGGCCGTCGCCTTCGACCTCGCCCGCAAGCGCAGCAACAAGGTGATGTCGGTCGAGAAGGCAAACGTCATGCGCACCGGCGTGCTGTGGCGCCAGACGGTGACGGCGCTGCACGCGGCGAAGTTCAAGGACGTCGAGCTCGGCCACATGTACGCCGACAACTGCGCGATGCAGCTCGTGCGCTGGCCCAAGCAGTTCGATGTCATCGTCACCGACAACCTGTTCGGCGACATCCTGTCGGACTGCGCGGCGATGCTGACGGGCTCGCTCGGCATGCTGCCGTCGGCCTCTCTCGGCGCGCCGGACGCGACCGGCCGACGCAAGGCGCTCTACGAGCCGGTGCATGGCTCGGCGCCTGATATCGCAGGCAAGGGCATCGCCAACCCGCTGGCCGAGCTCATGAGCTACTCGATGATGCTGCGCTACTCCTTCGACCTGGCCGAGGACGCCGACCTCGTCGACAAGGCGATCGCCCAGGTGCTGGCCGACGGCGTGCGCACCGCCGACATCGCCGAGGCGGGCACGACCAAGGTCTCCACGTCCGGCATGGGCGACGCGATCCTCGGCGCGCTCGACCGCCTCGGCCGCTGACCCGCGGGCGGCTCGCCCGCTGGCCGCATCCCGGCGCTCAGTTCCGCAGGCCGTGGCGGGCGAGGAAGTCGTCGACGATCGGCCACCAGAGGTCGGGGGCGCCGCCGTAGAGGCGGTGCCCGTCCTCGCCCCAGGGCGGCATCAGGTGCAGCTCGGCCGGCGCGCCGCCCTCGGTGAACGCGGCGTGCATGGCGCGCGCGAGGTCGGGGCCGAAATAAAGGTCGTTGCGCGCGTAGATCCACAGGGCCGGGACGCGCGCGGTGCGCCCGAACGCACGGAAGGCGGCGACGAGGCGGTCCGGTTGGCAGACGTCGTCGGGCCCGCGTGAGCCGCGGCCGCCGGCGAAGCTGACGACCGCGCGCAGGCCGGGCGGCGGTTGGGCGGCGAGCGCCGTCGAAGCGAAGCCGCCCGCCGACACGCCGACCAGCAGCAGGCGATCCCGGTCGGCCCAGGGCTGCGCCCCCAGCCACGCGACGGCGGCGGCGAGGTCGCGGGCGCTCTCGCGGCCGGCGGCGGCGTAGTCCCGCGCACCGCAGCGCCCCGCGTCCTCCGCGAACTCGCCGTCCGACGTGCCGTAGCCCCGGCGCAGCACCGACAAGGCCGCCCAGCCGCGCCGTGCGAGCTCACGTGCCGGCCGTGCGGCGGCGTCCGCCCGCATGCGTCGTCGCTCGCTGCCGTCGCGGGGCGAGCCGTGCGACAGCAGCGCGATCGGGAACGGGCCCGCCCCGCTCGGCCGCGCGAGGTATCCGGAGAGGTGAAAGCTGCGCTCGCCGAGGAGGCCGGGCACCGTGATCGGCACCACCGGGCGCTCCTCGACGAGCTCGACGACCGCCTGCGCGCCCGCCCGGGTTGCAGCGAAGAGCAGGAGTACCGCGGCGCAAAGGTGGATCGCGGCCCGCATCGGGCGCATCACAGCGGCGGCGGGCAGGGCGGCAACAGCCGCTGCACCTGCTCGCGCAGCCGCTGCAGCGACGGGTCGGCGATGCCCAGGCGGTCGAGGTGGCGCACCGTCATGTCGAGATACTCGACGCAGGGGCCGCGATCGCCGGCCGCGGCAGCGATCAGCGCAGCGGCGTCGGCGACCGCGAGCCGGCCCGTGTAGCTGCGGTGCTCGCGGTCGACGACGAAGGCGAGGCAGGGGACGATGCGGTCATGGGTGCGCACCGGCAGCACGCGCGGGTGGTAGACGGCGGGATTGCCCATCTCGCGCTCCCAGAGATAGGCCCGGGTCTCCGCCAGCTTCTCGATCGGTATGCGCAGGGCGACGCCCTTGCACGAGCCGCCGCGGTCGAGCCCGAGCACGAGGCCCGGCCGTTCGGCGGTGCCGCGATAGCTGGTCGAATAGATGCAGAAGCGCCGATGATAGCCGATCAGCAGCCCCGGCCGTGTCTCGGCGGGCTCGAAGCCGGGATTCCAGATGAGGGAGCCGTAGCCGAAGACCCAGAAATGGCCGGAGGCGCAGGGCGTGAAAGGCAGCATCGTCGGCGTCGGAGTCTAGCGCCGGGCCGGCGCGCTCGCGACTCCAATCCTCGGCGGTGTATGGAGAGGCATGGCGCGCCGGTTCCGCATCCCCCTCCTCGCCGTTGGCTTCGTGGTCGCCGCCGCCGGCGGCGTCTACGCCTGGTGGTGGCATCACGTAGCCGCCGAGATCGAGCGCGGCCTGCCGCAGGTGATCGGGCCGCTGCGGGCGGAAGGCATCGCTGTCGATTATGCGCGACTGCAGGTGGCGGGCTTTCCCTTGGAGTTCCGCCTCGACTTCGCGCAGCCTGCGGTCGCGCGCCGCGGCATGGCGCCGGACCTGACGTGGCGCGGCGACCGGCTGGTTGCTGCCGCGCGACCCTGGCGGCTGGCGGAATGGGCATTGACCGTCGATCGCCCGAGCCACGTCGCGGCGGAGATGGGTGCCGAGCGCTGGGCCGGCACCGTGGCGCGGGCGGACGGCACGCTGCGCTTCGGAGCCGCCGGCGGCGACGTCATGATGACAGCCCGGGACGTCGTCGGCAGCGATGCCGATCCGCTGCGCATTTCCGAGCTTCGGCTGCGCCTGGCGCCCGATCCGGGTCGCACCAATGCGACGGCGATCGCCGTGGCGGCCGAGCGCATGACCCTGCCGGCCCGCGCCGGCACGGCGCTCGGCCGCGACGTCGAAGCCCTTTCCGCCGAGGGAACCCTGGTCGAGCGGGTTCCGCGCGGGCCCGTGGCGGCCTCGCTGGAGGCGTGGCGCGCGGCGGGCGGCATCGTCGACGTGCATCGCCTGTCGCTGCGCTGGGGCCCGTTGCAGGCGACGGGCAATGCGACGCTGGCGCTCGATCGCGAGCTGCAGCCGCTGCTCGCCGGCACCGCGGTGGCGAAGGGCTATGGCGAGGTCGTCGAGCGCCTGGCGGCGACGGGGGTCCTGGGCTGGCGCGAGGCCATGGCGACCCGCATCGTGCTGGCCGCCCTCGCGGTTCCCTCGGGCGACGGCGGCGGATCGGAGCTGCGTCTGCAGTTCGCCGTGCAGGACGGCCAGCTGACCGCCGGAGCGGTCGGCGGGCAGCCGCGGCGGCTCGTCGCCGTGCCCCGGATACGCTGGCCCGAGTGACGGGACAGCCCGTGGAATCGGCATTTTTTGCAGTGGTAACTTTGCAAGGATGTTGCTATCGCTCGCCTCCAGCGGCGTCACGGAGGGTGTCGCCGCGTACCGACGAAGCGAATTTTCAGAGGAGCACGAATCGTCATGGCGGCTGCTGGGACCACCCCGACGGTGTCGCTGCGCCAGCTGGCGGCGACCCTGGCCGAGAAGCACGAGATGCCGAAGAAGCAGGCGAGCGCCGTGCTCGAGGATCTCGTCGGCATGGTGACGAAGCACCTGAAGAAGGGCGACAAGGTCCGCATCACGGGCCTCGGCATCCTCCAGGTGCGCAAGCGGCCGGCGCGCATGGGCCGTAACCCGGCGACGGGCGAGGCGATCAAGATCAAGGCGTC
>JBFWXJ010000330.1:0-7501 GCA_050187535.1 Alphaproteobacteria bacterium
GAAGATGCGCGTCGCGTGGTCGATCGGCCCGTCCTTGTGGAGCGCCGACAGCATGCCGAGCGGCAGCCCGATCGCCACCCCCAGCAGCATGGCCAGCACGCAGAGCTCCAGCGTCGCCGGGAAGTAGCGGGCGAGGTCGGCGCCGACGTCGCGGCCGGTCGCGACCGAGCGGCCGAAGCGCCCCTGGGCGAGATCGGTCACGTAGCGCACGAACTGCTCGTGCAGCGGCCGGTCGAGCCCGTAGTCGCGCCGCGCCTGCTCGATCTGCGAGCGGCTGGCGTCCGGCCCCGCCGCCAGCGCCGCCGGGTCCGACGGCGCCACGTTGGCGATGGTGAAGGTGATGCAGACGAGGCCGAACAGCATCAGCACCGCCAGCCCCAGCCGCCGGACGATGTAGATCAGCATGGCGGCATTCCTCGCCCTCTCCGCCCGGCAGGGGGGAGAGGGAGGGGACCCATTGCGGAGCAATGGGGAGGGTGAGGTGGGTGGCTCCGACCGTGGACGCCCCCCCTCACCCCGACCCTCTCCGCCCCCAAGGGGCGGAGAGGGAGGGAGCGCGGTCGCGTCACGCGTCGATGTACATCGGGTAGAAATCGACCTCGCCGGTGAAGCGGATGGGGCTGAAGGTGAAGCCCTTCACGTAGTCGCGCAGGGCCCAAAGACGGTTGGCGATCATGCCGAAGAGCTCCGGCTGGTCGTCGACGATACGCTTCTGGATCTCGGCGTAGAGGGCCATCCGCTTGCCCTGGTCGACCTCGCCGCGCGCGTCGGCGATCATCTTCCAGACCTCGGGATTCTCGTAGTGGCTCATGCCGTAGTAGAGCCCCCAGGAATCCCGGTGGTACTGGTAGGCTACCGTGTCGGGGTCGGTCGCGACCGGCGTCACGTAGACCGAGGTCATGTTGGGCGCCGTATCGGGCTTCGAGCCGCGGCTGACCATGGTCGTCCAGGGCTGGCCGGTCAGGTTCACCTTGATGTCGAGCGCGCGCAGGCTGTCGAGCAGTGCCAGCCCGATGCGCCGCGCGTCCTCCAGTCCCTGGACATGGACGTATTCGAGCTCGATGCCGCCCTTGGGCCACTGCGTCTTCGCCAGGAACTCCTTGGCCTTGTCCAGGTCCTTGCGCGGGATGCCGGGCACCGGGATATGGCCGGCCATGCTCTGTGGGAACGGGCTGTCCATGAGGACGGCCAAGCCGTTGTGGATGGCGATCAGCGCGTCGTAGTCGAAGGCGTAGGCGATCGCCTTGCGGAGGTTGCGGTCGGCGGTCGGGCCACTCTGGCAGTTGAACTTGATGCCGAAGGCGGTCGACCCCGCGTGGTTCTCGGCCTTGATGCCGGGCATCCGCTCGAGCTGGCCCAGGTCCTCGGGTGAGATGCCGGTGATGGTGTCGACCTCGCGGCGCTGGAGGGCCGACTTGCGCGGCGCGGATTCGCGCATGAGGCGGTAGATGACGCCGGCAAGCCGCTTGTCCTGGCCCATCGGCCAGCCCTTCCAGTAGTCGGCGACCGTGTCCATGTGGATCAGCGCGTTGCCGTCGAAGCGACGCAGCTTGAACGGGCCGGACCCGGCCTCGCCCTCGGTCAGGAACTTGCGGCCCATGTCGCCGTCGACCTGGTTCGCCATGACCTGCTTGGGGTTCACGACGTACCACCAGGGCACGTAGGAGATGAAGGGCGCGAACGGCCGCTCCAGCGTGAAGACGACGGTGTGCGCGTCGGCAGCCTTGATCCCCTCGGGCTTGAGGAAATCCTTCAGCATCCAGGCGATGCCGGCGTTGAGCTTGAGGCCGCGCTCGAAGGAGAAGCGCACCGCCTCGGCATCGACCGGGTCGCCGTTGTGGAAGCGGGCGTTGCGCACGAGGTGGAAGGTGTAGGTCAGGCCGTCAGCCGACGCCTCCCAGCGCTCGGCGAGCCACGGGACGACCTTGGGCGGGTTGCCCTCGTACTTCAGTAGCGCGTCGTAGACCGACTGCTGGATCATCCGCGTCGACCAGTCGTAGCGGACATGCGGGTCCAGCACCGGCACCGCCTGCTGGCCCGAGAAGACCAGCACCTTGCGGTCGCCCTCGCGTTCGAAGGACCAGCTCGTGCCGGGCGCCAGCGTGGCGATGGCGGCGGCACCCGCTCCCCGCAGGATGCCGCGACGGGATGTCGTGAAGGTCATGGATCAGTCTCCGCTGATTCCGGCGGCCTCGCGGTCCGCCATGGTCCGAAGCTCCGCGCGGCGCTTCGCCGTCGCGACCGGGTCGATCAGGCCGGAAGCGTCGAACACGCAGCCATACTGCGCGGCGGCCCCTGCCCGGGTGACGTAGCCGTCCTCGATGTCGGCCGCGATCGCCTCCAGCGAGCGCTCCAGCGGCAGCCCGAAGCCCGCACCGCCGGCGATCTGGCCCTCGATCACCGTCTGGGCGTCGAACAGGCTGACGAGCTCGCCGGCGCTGGCGTCGTGCGGCGCCGCGCCGTCGGGGCCGTGGACGAGCGCTGTAGCGTTGGCGCCGGGGAGGCCGCCGAAGAGACCGTCGGGCTGCTTGGGCAGTCCGTCCGGAGCGAGACCGACCAGGATCGGATCGGTGCCGCCGTCGAGGCGACGGGCGCGCATGCGCTGGCCGAGGCCGCCGCGGTGCCGGCCGGGGCCACCGGAATCGGCGACCATCGCCTTCTCCAGGATCAGCACCGGCATCCGGCTCTCCAGCAGCTCGACCGGCGTGTTGGCGGCCGAGGTCGGGTAGAGCAGGCCGGACTTGCCGTCGCCGTGGAACGAGGCGCCCTGCCCGCCGCCCATGAAGAAATGGTCGCCCGAGGTCCGGCCACGGGTGTTGCGGCCGTAGAACTGGAACGACTTCGGCATGCCGGTGAAGGCCTGCACCTTGTCCGGAATGGCCGGCGCCAACGCGCGGTAGAGGTTCGGCCCGATGAACCAGGAGATGCGCGTGCGGTGCGCGACCGAAGCCGGCTTCTCGCAGTTGAGCGCGCTGCCGAGCGGTGCCGTCACGCTGATCGGGACGTAGCAGCCCGAATTGCCGCGGATGGTCGGCGTCAGCATGCACTTCAGGGGATAGCTGGAGTGCCCGGCCGTCACGTTCATCACGCAGTTGACCCCGCCACGCGGCAGCTGGCGCGGCGTGTCGTAGTGCTCGACCAGGATGTCGTCGCCCCGCTTGTGGACGCGCACGGGGTAGCGGAGGATTTCGCCCAGGATGCGGTTCTCGATCGTGCTCTCGTAGACGCCGTCCGGCACCGCGCGGATCGCAGCCCGGGTCGCCGCCTCGCTGCGCCCCTGCACGACGGCCGCCAGAGCCTCGATGTCCTCCAGCCCGTACTCGGCCATGAAGGCGAGCAGCCGTTCGGCGCCGAGCGCGTTCGCGGTGATCAGCGACTGGATGTCGCCCAGCACCTGGTCGGGGTTGCGGACGTTGGCGCCCAGCATCTTCCAGATCGAACGGTCGGGCTTGCCGGCCGCGTAGATCTTCATCGGCGGGACGGTGATGCCCTCGTCGAAGCTCTCGCGGGCGCTGAGCGGATCCTTGACGCCGCCGATGTCGCTGACGTGCCCGACCGTCGCCATGAGGGCGACGACGCGGCCGTCGCGGAACACCGGCGTCACCAGCGCGATGTCGAAGAGATGGCCGGCGCACAGCCAGGAATCGTTGGTCACCAGCACGTCGCCCGGCTCCAGCGTGTCGGCCGGGAACTCCTGCAGCAGCGCCTTCACGCAGCGGGTGAGCGTGAGGTTGAAGAGCGGCATGGCGCGCGGCGAATGGGCGAGCGGGTTGCCCTGCGGGTCGAGCAGCTCGTTGGCGAAGTCCTGCGCCTCGGCGATGATCAGCGAATAGGCCGTGCGCACGACCGTCTGCCACATCTCCTCGACGATCGCGATGAGCCGCGACCACATGATCTCCAGCCCGATCGGGTCGGACTCGATGCGCGCCTTGGCCTCGTCCAGCGACATGCCGGCGGTGACGAGGGCGGCGGGTGCCGCCGTCTCGCCGATGCGGATGCGCAGGTTGAGGACGTCGTCGACGGTCAGCACGTCGCCCGGCGCCACGACGGTGGTCGCCTCGCGCTCCTCGACGATCGCGGGGCCGACGACGCGATCGCCCGGGACGAGGCGGTAGCGGTCGTAGACCGGGCAGTCGTGAAAGGCGCCGTCGAACCACGCGCGGCGGCTGCCCTTCAGGGCCGGGCCGCCGGCCTCGCCGCCGGCGACCGCGCCGGACATGCCGACGGCGGGCTCCGGCGCGGCGACGCGCACACGGAACGACAAGAGCTCGACCGTCGCCCCCTCGACGCCACGGGTGTAGAGCCGCTGGTAGGTCGCGGCGAAGGCGGCCACGATCTCCGGCATGCGCTCGGCGGAGAGCTCCCCGTCCGGCAGCGGCACGACGATCTGGTGAAGTTGGCCGATCAGCCGCATCTCCGCCGTGCGCGCGACGCTGATGTCCGCCTCGGCGACGCCGGCCGCGCGCAGCTTGCCGCGCGCCTCCTCCTCCAGGGTGGCGAAGGTGGCATTGATGCCGGCCCAGTCCGCCGAGGCACCGAGCGGCGTCAGCGACGAGCGGACCTGCTCATAGGCGAGCGGGGCGGCGAGGAAGCCGAGAGCTGAGGCCGCACCCGACGCGGGCGGGATCAGCACCTCGCCGACGCCGAGGATCCGCGCGACGCGGGCGGCATGGGCGGGGCCGGCGCCGCCGAAGCCGACCATGGCGTAGCGACGGGGGTCGCGGCCCTTCTCGACGAGATGGACGCGGGTCGACGACGCCATGGTCTCGCAGACGATGGCGTGGATGCCCCAGGCGGTCTCCATCGCCGACAGGCCCAGCTTCTCCCCGAGCCGGGCCAGCGCGGCCTCGGCCGCCGCCTTGTCGAGGGCCATGGTGCCGCCGAGGAAGAAGCCGGGGTCGTAGTAACCGAGCAGCAGATTGGCGTCGGTGACCGTCGCCTCGGTGCCGCCGCGGCCGTAGCAGGCGGGACCGGGCTCGGCACCGGCCGAACCGGGGCCGACCTTGAGCAGCCCGGTCTCGTCGACCCGCGCGATCGAGCCGCCGCCCGCACCGATCTCGATCATGTCGACTACGGGCGTCTTGATCGGCAGGCCAGAGCCGCGCTTGAAGCGGTGGACGCGGGCCGCTTCCATCATCGGCGCGACCTCGGCGCGGCCGCCCTCGATCAGGCAGGACTTGGCCGTGGTGCCGCCCATGTCGAAGGCGAGCGCGTCCGGCATCCCCGCCTCGCGCGCGAACAGCACGGTCGCCAGCGCGCCGCCGGCCGGGCCGGACTCCAACAGGCGGATCGGGAAGGCGCGCGCCACTTCCGGCGCACAGAGGCCGCCGTCGGACTGCATGAGGCGGAGCGCGCCGGTGAATCCCAGTGCCGCCAGCTCGGTCGTCAGCCGGCCGATGTAGCGGTCCATCAGCGGCTGGACGAAGGCGTTGGCGCAGGTCGTCACGCAGCGGTCGTACTCGCGGATTTCCGGCGCCACCTCCGACGACAGGCTGACGGCGATCTGCGGGAACTGGGCGCGCAGGATGCGGCCGGCCGCCTGCTCGTTGACCGGGTTGGCATAGGAATGGAGGAAGCAGACCGCGATCGCCGTGCAGCCTTCGGCGACCAGCCGCGCGCCCTCGGCGCGGACCGCCGCCTCGTCCAGCGCCGTGACGACGCGACCGTCATAGGCGATGCGCTCGGCCACCTCGAGGCGGCGGCGGCGCGGAACCAGCGGATCGGGAAACTTCAGGAAGAGATCGTAGATGTCGTAGCGCTGCTCGATCCCGAACTCGAGGTTGTCGCGGAAGCCGCGCGTCGTCAGCAGGCCCAGCTTGGCGCCGCGCCGCTCGATGATGGCGTTGGTGACGAGCGTCGTGCCGTGCAGCAGCTCGCCGATCTCGGCGACGGCGATGCCGGCCGCCTCGGTGATCGCGCGGATGCCGGCGAGCGCGCCTTCGGCCGGGTCCTGCGGCGTCGTCAGGCATTTGTGCAGGCGGACGGCCCGCGTCTCGGCGTCGAGCAGGACGAAGTCCGTGAAGGTGCCGCCGATGTCGAATCCGAGGCGGTAGCGGGCAGCTGCGCTGACGGCGGGCATAGCTCTCAATCTCCGATCGGTCGTGCCGGCCATGCACGATCGACGCCAGGAGACAACGCACGGCCCGCACGCGTCAATCGGTCAGCCGATCAACCGAGTTTCGCTCGGGGCACGCCCTAGCTTTTCTCGGTTGCGGCTGCCGGCCCTCCGGCCATCATAGCGGCATGCTGCGCGAGCATGTCGAGACCCTGGCGAAATCCGCGGCGCTGATCGCCGCCGTCCTCGCCGCCCTCTGGTGGGCCGGCGCGCTGACGTAGGCGCCCCGCTCCTTACTCCGCCGCCATCCGCGCGCCCGCAGCCGAGACCGCCGCGATGGCCGCGGCACCGACGCCGTCCAGCGCCGCCAGGTCCATCGGGTGGTCGGTCTCGTTGGCGACCGCCACCACGAGGCGGTGGCCGCGGAGCATGATGACCTTTTGGTCCGAGGCGCCCGATGCCCAGACGGCATCGGTCGGCAGGCTCGGGAACATGCGGTCCATGTTGGTGCGGAAGCACGCGGCGTAATGCGAGCCGACATGGGTCGGCGTCAGCGCGTAGTCGACCCAGCCCTCGGGCAGCAGCCGCTCGCCGTTCCACACGCCGTCCTGGAGGTAGAGCATGCCGAGCCGCGCATAGTCGCGCAGCACGGCGATGCCCGATCCCGATGCCACGAAATTGCCGAAGCGGTCGGCCGAATGCTGGTAGCTGGCCATGCCGATGCGGTCGGCCAGCAGGCCGTAGACGGTTTGGTGGTAGGGCAGGCCGCGCGCCTCGATGCGGTCGCGGATGATGGCGCCCATCACGTTCACGCCGGTGTTGATGTAGCGCATGACCGACCCCGGCCGGGTCGCCACGATCGCCCGCTGCGCCGTCGCGAAGGCATCCTCGCCGTCGTAGTAGACGAAGCTGTTCTCGAAGATGACGCGGCTCTTCCCCTCCCCGTCGATCGCCGGGAAGGCGAGGCCCGAGCGCATGCGCATGAGGTCGTCGAGCGTGATGAGGCGGTGGATCGCCCGGGGGTCGCGCCACATGGGCGCGGGTGCCGGATCGTACACCGAGCCGATCCAGCCCTCGTGGATCATGCGGCCGATGATGGTGGCGGTGAACGCCTTGGTCATCGACCAGCTCGGCGTCGGGCGGTCGGGCCCGCCATCGGCACCGTAACGCTCGGCCAGCACCGTCTCGGGTGTCGCGACGAGGACGCCGTAGACCCCGGACGAGGTCGTGTAGAGGCGCTCGATCGCCTGCTCCAGCTCGGCGGTCCCGCGGTTTCGCCCGGGCGCCGCACCGCCGTCGCCCAGCGGCCACGCCGCCTGCGGCCGCGCGGGCCGCGCGATCGGCGCCGGATCGAAGGCCGGCATCTCGTGGGGGCCGAGCACGATGCCGCCATAGCCGGGCCGGGCGATCGCATGGCCGACGGCGGGCGGCCCGGCCGCCGGGTCG
>JBFWXJ010000331.1:0-7474 GCA_050187535.1 Alphaproteobacteria bacterium
GCAAGGCCCATCCTTGCAAGGCCCATCCTTGCAAGGCCCATCCTTGCAAGGCCCATCCTTGCAAGGCCCATCCTTGCAAGGCCCATCCTTGCAAGGCCCATCCTTGCAAGGCCCATCCTTGCAAGGCTCCCACGCGGGGGAGGAATTGCGAGGTTCGGGGCAACTCCGCTATCGAATTGCCGGAACCACCGCACGAAGGCTCCCATCGATGAGCATCCAGATCTACTGGGGCAGCGGCAGCCCCTACGCGTGGCGCGTGCTGCTCGCGGCCGAGGCGAAGGGCGTCCCCTACGAATCGCACCTCCTCTCCTTCCAGGCAAAGGAGCACAAGGCGCCGGACTTCCTGAAGATGAACCCGCGCGGCTCGGTGCCGGTGCTGAAGGACGGCGACACGATCGTCACCGAATCGCTGGCGATCATGCACCACATCGACCAGGCGGCGGGCGGCCCCGCCCTCTTCGGGCGCACCCCCGCCGAGCGGACGCGGGTGCTCGAGTGGTCGAGCCGGATCATCTACGACCTGGAGGACGCGGTCACCGCGTTCGCGCGCCCGCTGTTCGCCTCGACGCCCGCCCCCGACCTCGCCCAGAAGGTCTCCGACGCGCTGCCGAAGCTGGAGACGGTGCTGGCACAGCTGGAGACGCAGCTCGCCGCTACCCCCTGGCTCGCGGGCGACGCGATGACGGCGGCGGACCTCTGCGCCTTTCCCTTCGTCATGACCATCCCGCGCGCGGCGGGCAAGGACGCGGCCAAGCCCCTCGGCCTGACGATCGTTCCGCTGAGCGGCCGCTATCCGAAGCTCGCGGCATGGCAGGCACGCATCGAGGCGCTGCCGGGCTACGATCGCACCTACCCGCCGCACTGGCGGGGCTGAGGTCAGGGAACGTAGTCGAAACGCGCCGTCTGCACCGTCCCGGCGTCGGGCCCGGTCATCACGTCGATCGGGCCGGCCGCCGCGGCGAAACGGTCGCCCTCCTGCCACCAGGCGAACATGGCGGGCGTCACCGTGAAGGAGACGGTGCCCGCCTCGCCCGGCGCCAGTCTCAGGCGCTGGAACCCACGGAACATCCGCACCGGGCGCGAGATCGGCGCGATCCGGTTGCGCAGATAGAGCTGCACCATCGCGCTGCCGGCGCGCGAGCCCGTGTTGCGCACCTCGACGGTGAGGCCGATGCGGCCGTCATCGGTCAGCCTCGCGCCGTCGAGGACGGGCGGCCCGAACTCGAACCGCGTGTAGGCGAGGCCGTGGCCGAACGGGAACAGCGGCGTGGTCGGCCGGTCGAGATAGTTGGACGAATAGATGTCGGGCCACTTCACCGCCGGACGGCCCGACGGCAGCTGGTCATGATGGATGGGTATCTGGCCGACCGCGCGTGGCGTGGTGACCGGCATGCGCCCGATCGGATCGACCTCGCCGAACAGCAGCCGGGCCAGTGCCGCGCCGCCCATGGTGCCCGGGAACCACGCCATGACGATCGCGGGGGCTGCGGCGGCCAGCCGCTCGATCGCGAGCGGCCGCCCCGCGAAGACGACGGCCGCGGTCGGCCGGCCGACGGCGAGGACCGCCGCCGCGAATTCGTTCTGCCCGCCCGGCAGGTCGATCTCGGTGCGGCTCGACGCCTCGCCGCTCATCCCTGCGGATTCGCCGATCGCGAGGATCACCACGTCCGCCCGCCGCGCGGCCGCCACCGCGGCGACGGTCTCCGCCTCGGTCGGCCGCTCGAAGTCGCCGACGGGTGCCACATCCACTTCGACGCCGGGACCGAGCAGGTTGCGCAGCCCGGCGGCCAGCGAGACCGGCTCGCTGAACACGCCGCGCCCGAACCACGAGCCGAGCATCTCGAAGCGCGCATCCGCATGCGGGCCGACGACGGCTACGCGGCGCGCGGTCCGCGCGAAAGGGAGCACGCCGCCGTCGTTCTTCAGCAGGACGAAGGACCGTTCCGCCAGATCCTGCGCCGCCGCGCGATGGCCCGGCGGCGCAGGGTCGGCCGCCTCGGCGCTGGCGATGAAGCGCGCGAAGGGATCGTCGAACAGACCCATCCGCTCCTTCAGGGTCAGGACCGCACGCACCGCCTCGTCGACCGCCGCCTCGGACACCCGACCCGCGCGGACGAGGGCCGGCAACTGGTCGTGGTAGATCGCCGACGCCATATCCATCTGCAGGCCGCCGGCGATCCCGAGCTCGGCCGCACGCGCGTCGTCCGCGGCGACGCCGTGGCGCTCCAGCTCCGACAGGGCGCCGAAGTCGCTCGTCACCACCGCCGCCGAGCGCCACTCGTCGCGCAGGATGCGGCGCAGGATGAAGGGGTTCACGGCCGCCGGCACGGAATCGTAGGTGTTGAACGCCGCCATGACGCAGCCCGCCAGGTGGGCGATGGCGCGGAAGGCGGGCAGATGCACCTCGCGCAGCTCGCGCTCGCCGATCTCGGCGCTGGTGTAGTCGAGCCCGGCACGGCTCGCGCCGTTGGCGCCGAGGTGCTTGGGGCACGCCGCGAGCGACGTCGGCGCCGCCATGTCCGCGGTCTGGAAGCCGTGGATGCGGGCCTTCGCCACCTCGGTCGCCCACCAGGGCGATTCCCCCGCCCCTTCCGCGGTCCGCCCCCAACGCGGGTCGCGGCTGATGTCGAGCATCGGCGAAAAGGTGAGGTTGACGCCGTCGGCGATCGCCTCGACGGCGGCGATGCGCTCGGCCCGCTCGATCGCGGCGAGGTCGAAGGCGGCCGCCTGGCCAATCGGCATCGGAAAGATCGTGCCGTAGCCGTGCACGACGTCGTAGCCGAGCAGCACCGGGATGCCGAGGCGCGTCTCGTGGACCGCTATACGCTGCGCGGGCAGCGCCAGCTTGCGAGCGTGCATATTGAAGAAGCCGCCGATCAGCCCGCGCCGCAGCCGCTGCTCGGCCTCGTCCGTCAAGTAGAGTCCGCGGCCGGCGCTCCAGTCCGCCGTCTCGAAATTGAGTTGGCCGACCTTCTCCTCGAGCGTCATCCGCGCGAGCAGCGCCTCGACACGCGGCGAGGCGGCGGCGGCACCGGCGGCGTGCAGCACGACGGCGGCGAGCGAGAGCGCGAGGATCGCGGGGTAGAGCATCGGCCGACAGCAAGATAGGGGACGGACCGGCTCGGTCGAGCCCCGCCTTGACTTCGGCCAGCCCACCGCGCATCTTCCGGTTCGTCATGTCGTCCGTGTCGGCCCTCGTCCTGCGACTTCGCCGCCCGATCCCTTGAGAGGGGTCGGGACCGTTCGCGTTCGCAGTTTCGACGAGTTGCCGGTGATGCCATGCCTTCCCAACGATCAAGCGACAGTGACCGAACGCGCCGGGTGAACGCGCGCGACTACCTGTCACGCTTCGACGACAGCCTGCGACTTCCCGGCGGCCGCCGGGACTGACGGCCGCCCGGCGGCCGGCGCCTCTCCGCCGTATTCGCGCCAAACCGGATACCACCCTTCCGAGAGCGGAATCGCAGCCATGTCCATGCTCAAGAACCCCGAGACCAAGTACCGGGCCTTCGCGCCGATCCCCCTGCACGACCGCACCTGGCCGTCGCGCAGCATCACCCGACCGCCGATCTGGTGTTCGGTCGACCTGCGCGACGGCAACCAGGCGCTGATCGACCCGATGGACGGCGAGAAGAAGCGCCGCTTCTTCGACACGCTGGTGAAGGCGGGCTTCAAGGAGATCGAGGTCGGCTTCCCGTCGGCGTCGCAGACGGACTTCGACTTCGTGCGCAGCATCATCGACGGCAGCGTGATCCCGGCCGACGTCACCATCCAGGCGCTGACGCAGTCGCGCGACGAGCTGATCGTGCGCACCTTCGACGCGATGGACGGTGCCAAGCGCGCCATCGTCCACCTCTACAACGCCACCTCGCCGGCGATGCGGCGCATCGTCTTCAACATGGAGCGCAAGGACATCGTCGCCCTGGCGGTGGCCGGCATCCGCACCATCCGCGCCGAAGCCGAGAGGCGGCCCGGGACGGAGTGGGTGCTGGAATACTCGCCCGAGCATTTCAGCGGCACCGAGCCCGACTTCGTCGTCGAGATCTGCAACGCCGTCATGGACGTCTGGCAGCCGACGCCCGAGCGCAAGATCATCATCAACCTGCCGTCGACCGTGGAGATGGCGACCCCCAACATCTACGCCGACCAGATCGAGCTGTTCTGCCGCAACATCTCCCGGCGGGATTCGGTCGTCGTCAGCGTGCATCCGCACAACGACCGCGGCACCGGCGTCGCCGCGGCGGAGCTCGCCGTCATGGCCGGCGCCGACCGCGTCGAAGGCTGCCTCTTCGGCAACGGCGAGCGCACGGGCAACGTCGACATCGTGACCTTGGCGCTCAACCTCTACACCCAGGGCGTCGATCCCGGCCTCGACTTCTCGAACATGCGCGAGATCGTCCGTACGGTTGAATACTGCAACCGCATCCCGGTGCACCCCCGCCATCCCTATGCGGGCGAGCTGGTGTTCACCGCCTTCTCCGGCTCGCACCAGGACGCGATCAAGAAGGGGTTCGCCGCGCGCCAGGCCCGCAACGACGATATCTGGGAGGTCCCCTACCTGCCGATCGACCCGGCGGACCTCGGCGAGACCTACGAGGCGGTGATCCGCGTCAACAGCCAGTCCGGCAAGGGCGGCGTCGCCTGGGTGCTGGAGCAGGACAAGGGCCTGCAGCTCCCGCGGCGCCTGCAGATCGACTTCAGCCGCGTCGTCCAGGCGATGGCGGACGAGACCGGCCGCGAGATGACCGCCGAGGACATCTGGAGCGCCTTCCGCGAGGCCTATTGCGTCGACGGCGCCGGCGACGGCGGCGGGCGTTTCTCGCTCCTCGACTATCACGATGCCGGCCCGTCGCGTCCGGGCGACGGCCGCCGGTTCACCGGCCGCATCAACGTCGACGGCGCCGAGCGACGAATCAGCGGGCGCGGCAACGGCCTCATCTCGGGGATCGTCGACGCGCTGAAGCAGGAATGCGGCATGACGCTCGACGTCGCCGACTACCACGAGCATGCGCTCCGCCAGGGTTCCGACGCCCAGGCGGCGGCCTATGTCGAGTGCCGCACCGGCGACGGCCGCACCGTGTTCGGGGTGGGCATCGATCCGGATGTAGCAACCGCGTCCGTGAAGGCGGTGCTGAGCGCCGCCAACGGTGCCGCGCGCGGCTGAGGCGACCGCATCGGGAACGGTCCATTGCGGGGCGGGTCGGCGTTGCCGCCCGCCCCGACAGCGGCGCTAGAGTAGGCCCCGAGCGGGGGCTGTCATGCTGCGTCGGGTCAGATTGACCGAGGAATCGATCCGGTGGCTGCACGCCCGACGGATCTTCTTCGAGAAGTCCGCGAAGCAGCCCCGCCTCAAGCCCGGTGACACGATCGCCTTCGAGGACACGGCGCGCGTCGAGCCCTATGTCGGGGTGCTGGGTGGCACCACGATCTGCACCATCGGCGCGTTTTCCTATTCGTGGAGCACGCTGCCGATCGGCATGACGGTCGGCCGCTACTGCTCGATCGCCGCCGCCTTCACCGTGCCGGCGCCGCGCCACCCCGTCGAGATGGCCAGCACCTCGTCCTTCACCTATGACCGCGGCCTCTCCTTCCTCGCGGCCGCCGTCGAGGACGCCGGCAACGGCTATGACGGCTTCAGGCCCAACCCGCAGAAGCCGATGCCGCGGATCGGCAACGACGTGTGGATCGGCGCCGGCGTCGCCGCGATGCCGGGCATCGCGATCGGCGACGGCGCCGTCGTCGCCGCACGCTCGGTCGTCACCAAGGACGTGCCGTCCTACGCCATCGTCGGCGGCAATCCGGCGCGCGTGCTGCGGCAGCGCTTCGCACCCGAGATCGTAGAGCGGATGCAGCGCGTCGCGTGGTGGCGCTACCGCTTCACCGACTTCAAGGGCATCGACATTTCCGACCCCGCGCGCTTCCTCGATCGGCTGGAGGCGGCGGACGACATCGCGCCGTACACCCCGGCGCCCGTGCCCCTGGCGGAGCTGCCCGGAACGGAATAGCGCCCTGCCTGCGACGCGACGATCGGGCGGAACTGCTTGCAACGAGCCGCCCGCGGGGCCATATGTGCGGCGGCAGCGCCCGAGCGACGGGCGCGATGCATTCCCGATCCGGTCCGGCTCAATCGGCGTTGCGCGAACTGACGCGGCGCTGCGAAAGGCGATCATGCAGGTCTTCGTCAAGGACAACGACGTGAGCTCCGCGCTGCGGGTGCTCAAGAAGAAAATGCAGCGGGAAGGCATCTTCCGCGAAATGAAGCGGCGCCGCGCATACGAGAAGCCGTCCGAGCGCGCCGTTCGTCAGCGGGCCGAGGCCGTGCGTCGCCATCGCAAGGCGATGCGCAAGCGCCTCGAGCGTGAGGGATATTGACCGGCCGTCGCGGCGCGCACATGCGGCCCCAACCGCGGCCGACGCGCGCATTCGCCATCAACCGCCCCATCGAGATCTTCCGCGTCGCCGGCCGCCGGCCGAGCAATGTGTGGGTCGATGAGGCGGGCAACACGATGACGTCGGGCACCGCCGCCCAGCGCCTCAAGGAGCTGGTCTACTGGCGGACCCGGACGGCCCCCGGCGACCAGATCCAGGAGCGACTGGGCGGGCTCTTCGTCACGACGCCGTCGGGCGAATGCCACCCCGTGGCGCTGACGGAGCCGCTGCCGGCGACACCCGAGACGGCATTCCTGGGCGCCCAGTCGATCCGCGAGCGTGACGCCGCGCGGCTCACGGAACTGATCGCATCGGGCGACCTCGTCGAGGCGACGGGATTGCGGTTGCGCGGGCCGCCGTCGCGTCCCGGCGATCGCCTCGTCCCGCCCGAGCATCCGCTGATCGTCGACGAGCGGCCGCAGGACATCGACGCGCCCTCGGCGCCGCCGCGGCGCATTTCACCGCAGCGCTGGTCCTGAGATCGAAGGGCCGCCCCCCGGGGCGGCCCTTTGCGCGTCGGCCTTCAGGCCGCCCGGCGCAGGGTGCCGCAGGCGGCCAGCCCCTCCAGCATCGCGAACACCGGGGTTTCCGCGGCCTCACGCCGGACATCGGCCCCCAGCCGCGCGGCTGACGCAGCGAAGCCGGGCTCGGCGAGGATGCGCCGGACGGCATGGGCGATCTCGGCGGCGCTCGCGAGCGGCGGCAGTACAATCCCGGCGCCGCGCTCGGCGACGCGCGCGGCGTTGTCGTTCTGGTCGCGCCCATGCGGGATCACCAGCATGGGCCGCCCGGCCGCGAGCGCCTTCATGACGGTGCCGTGGCCGCCGTGGCAGACGACCACCGCCGCCTCGGCCATGATCGGCGCGTGCGGCGCGCTGCCGAGCAACGCGACATTGGGCGCCGGCTCGACCTCGTCGGCGTAGATCGAGCCACCCAGCGTCACCACAGCCTTCACCGGCAGCGTCGCCAGCGCATCGATCACCCGCTGGAGCGGGCCCAGGTGGTTCTGGAACGTGGTGCTGAAGGAGACCAGCACGAGCGGCCG
>JBFWXJ010000332.1:0-7467 GCA_050187535.1 Alphaproteobacteria bacterium
CGCGCACCATGTAGGGGCTCTCGGAGCGGTAGAGGCCGCCGCCGTCCGCCCCTGTCGCCGCCAGCTGCGGCAGGTCGATCAGCAGCCCGGCGTTGAGCTGCAGCGACACCCGCACGCCGTCGGCGGTGACAGCCGGCAGGTCGCGCAGCGCGGCATAGGCGGCGCGCTGCTGCGCCCGTGCGCGCATGCCTTCGACGAAGCGCTGCTGCGCGTCCGCGCCCGGCCGCAGGAACACCGCGCCGTTGTCGCCGTCGACGACCACTAGGTCGCCCGGCTCGACGCGTGCCACCGCATTGTCCGCACCGCCGACCACCGGGATATCCAGCGCCCGGGCGACGATGGTGACATGGGCGGTGTGCGACCCCTCCTCCAGCACCAGCCCGCGCAGCCGCGACCGGTCGTAGTCGAGGAGCTCGGCCGGCCCCATGGTGCGCGCGAAGACGATCGCGTCCGGCGGCAGCTCGGCCGGCTGGGAGGGGCCGCCGGCCAGGTGCAGCAGCAGCCGGTTGGTCAGATCCTGAAGGTCGAGGATGCGTTCGCGCAGATAGGGGTCGGTGATCGACTGCATGCGGATGCGCGTCTCGTCCTGGACACGCTGCACCGCCGCCTCGGCCGTGAGGCCGCTGCGAATCGCCTCGCGGATGCGCTGGTTCCACCCGCGGTCCTGCGCGAACATCCGGTAGGTCTCGAGGATGTCGCGATGCTCGCCCCCGCGGCCGAGATCGTCGGCCGCCAGCATCTCGTCGAGCGCGGTCTGCATGCGCGCGAGGGCCTCGTGCAGGCGCTCCAGCTCGACCGCCGGGTCCTCGGCGACGACCCGGCGGATGACGATGCGCGGCTCGTGCAGCACGGCGTGGCCCATCGCCAGCCCCTCGACCAGACGCACGCCTTCGATGCGCGACGGCAGCAGGCCGCCGCCGTCGGCCGGCGCCAGCTCGATCGGATTGACGAGCTCGCCGGAGGCAACCAGCTCCGCCAGCAGCATCGCCACCGTCTGGAGGGTCTCGATCTCCTCGTCGGCATAGGCGCGGCTGGTGCGGTTCTGGACGACGAGGACGCCCTGGACGTTGCCGCCGCGCAGGATCGGCACGCCCATCAGCGACTGGTAGATCTCCTCGCCCGTCTCCGGCCGGTAGGCGAAGTTGGGATGCGTCTGGGCATTGGCCAGCGCCAGCGGTCGGGCATGGGCGGCGACGTCGCCGACGAGGCCCTCGCCGATGCGCAGGCGCGTGCGATGCACCGCCTCGCGGCGCAGCCCCTCGGTCGCGAACAGCTCCAGCAGGTCGCCGGCGCGGCGGATGTAGCAGGAGCAGACCTCCGCCACCATCTCGCCGGCGATCAGGGTGACGATGCGGTCGAGGCGCTCCTGGGCCGTCCCGCCGCTCGCCATCAGGTCGCGCAGCCGCCGCAGCAGCCGCCGCGAACCGGACGCGCCGGCGGGTGCGTCGGTCACTGTGCGGCCTCGGCTCCGTCCTCGCGCGCGGGGTCGCCCGCGTCGCCTTCGCGCGCCGCCAGCGCCGCGACCGCCTGATCGACCAGCTCGGCGATGATCTCGGCGGTCGGCTGCTCGCGCGTCACCATGCCGACCGACTGGCCGGCCATCAGCGAGCCTGTCGCGACGTCGCCGTCGATGACCGCGCGGCGGAGCGCGCCGGCCCAGAAGTGCTCGATCTCGAGCTGCGCCTCCTTCTGCGTCAGCTCCCCCTTCTCGAAGCGGTCGATGACCTCGCGCTGCTTCTCGGTGAAGCGCTTCGTCGCCGCGTTGCCGATGGCGCGCACCGGGATGACCGGGAAGCGCGCGTCGAGCTGCACCGACGGCACGGCGTTGCGCGCGTCCGCCCGGATGAACGCCCGCTTGAAGGCGGCGTGGGCGATCGACTCCGTTGCGCAGACGAAGCGCGTGCCGAGCTGGCAGCCGGCCGCCCCCATCTCGAGATAGCTGACGATCGCCTCGCCGCGGCCGATGCCGCCCGCCACGAAGACGGGCACGTCGGACAGGTGCGGCAGAATCTCCTGCGCCAGGACGCTGGTCGAGACCGGGCCGATATGGCCGCCCGCCTCCATGCCCTCGATCACGATCGCGTCGGCGCCGGCGCGCACCAGCTTGCGCGCGATCGAGAGCGCGGGCGCGAAGCAGATGACCTTGGCGCCCGACGCCTTGATCGCCGTGATGGCGGCCGCGGGCGGCAACCCGCCCGCCAGCACCACGTGCCCCACCCCGCCAGCGGCGCAGGCGGCGACCAGGTCCATGAGCTGCGGGTGCATGGTGATGAGGTTGACGCCGAACGGCCGGTCGGTCGCGGCCCTCGTCGCCGCGATCTCGGCCGCCAGCAGCTGCGGGCTCATCGAGCCGGACGCGATGACCCCGAAGCCGCCGCCGTTGGAGATCGCGGCCACGAGGTTGCGCTCCGACACCCAGGTCATCGCGCCCCCCATCAGGGCGTAGCGCGTGCCGAGGAACGCGCAGCCGCGCCGCCACAGGCGGTCGAGACGGGCGCGCGCGGCGGCGGTCATCGGATCAGGCGGCGTCGAGGCCGTAGGCGCTGTGCAGCGCGCGTAGGGCCAGCTCGGTGTAGTCCTCGGCGACGAGCACGCTGACCTTGATCTCGGAGGTCGAGATCACTTTGATGTTGATCGACTTCTCGGCCAGCGCCCGGAACATCTTCTGGGCAACGCCGGCATGACTGCGCATGCCGACGCCGATGACCGAGATCTTCACCACGTTGGCGTCGCTGGTGAGGTCCTCGTAGCCGAGCGTACCGCGATTGTCCTCCAGCACCTTCACCGCCCGGTCGAGGTCGGCCTTGGCGACGGTGAAGGTGAGGTCGGTCGTCCGGTCGTCCTCGGACACGTTCTGGACGATCATGTCGACGTTGATCGACGCGTCGGCGAGCGGCCCGAAGATGGCGGCCGCCACCCCCGGCCGGTCGGCCACCTTGACCAGCGTGATCTTCGCCTCGTCCCGGCTGTAGGCGATGCCGCTCACGACTTCCTGTTCCACGATCTCTTCCTCGTCGACGACCAGCGTGCCCGGGCGGTCGACGAAGCTGGAGAGCACCTGCACGCGCACGCGGTGCTTCATCGCCATCTCGACCGAGCGGGTCTGCAGGACCTTGGCGCCTTGCGACGCCATCTCCAGCATCTCTTCGTAGGTGATTCTATCGAGCTTGCGCGCCTTCGCAACGATGCGCGGATCGGTGGTGTAGACGCCGTCCACATCGGTGAAGATGTCGCAGCGGTCGGCCTCGAGGGCGGCCGCAAGGGCCACCGCCGACGTATCGGAGCCGCCGCGGCCGAGCGTGGTGACCCGGTTGTCCGGACCGATGCCCTGGAAACCGGCGACCACCGGCACCTGGCCCGTCGCCATGCGCTGGATCAGGTCGGGGGTATCGACGCCGAGGATGCGCGCCTTGCCGTGTACCCCGTCGGTGCGCAGCGGGATCTGCCAGCCCATCCACGAGCGCGCGTTGACACCGAGGTCCTGCAGCGCCAGGGCGAGGAGGCCCGCCGTCACCTGCTCGCCGGACGCGACGACGGCGTCATACTCGCGCGCGTCATGAAGGCGCGAGATGGCGTTGGTCCAGGCGACGAGCTGGTTGGTGGTGCCGGCCATCGCGGAGACGACGACGGCCACTTCGTGGCCCGCGTCGACCTCGCGCTTCACGCGCAGCGCCACGTTCTTGATGCGGTCGACATCGGCGACGGAAGTGCCGCCGAATTTCTGGACGATGCGCGCCATCGTGCTCTGGCCGTCGGATTGGGGACGAACGAAAAGACGGGCGGCACGGCGCGAAAGCCGTTGCCTGCCCGCGGCGCGGGTATACTTACTCCGGCGGCGGGGGGCAAGGCTGGGCAAGGGAAGAGGAAGGCGGGCGGTATGGCTGGAACCGATGCGATCGAACGCGACCGCGCAGCCTCGACGGTGGACCCGGCGGAGGTCGCACGCTTCGCGGCGATCGCCGAGGAGTGGTGGGACCCGGACGGCAAGTTCCGGCCGCTCCACCGCTTCAACCCCGTCCGCCTGGAATGGCTGCGCGACCGCATCGCCGCCAGGTTCGGCCGCGACGTCATGGCCGACCGGCCGCTGGCGGGCCTGCGCCTGCTCGACATCGGCTGCGGCGGCGGGCTGCTGGCCGAGCCGATGGCGCGGCTCGGCGCCGACGTGACCGCCATCGACGCGGCCGAGCGCAATGTCGCCGTCGCCCGGCTGCATGCCGCGCAGATGGGCCTCGCCATCGACTACCGCCATGCGGCGGCCGAGGAACTGGTCGCCGCGGGCGAACGTTTCGACGTCGTCCTGACCATGGAGGTGGTCGAGCATGTCGCCGACCGCGAAACCTTCCTCGCGGCAGCCGCCGCCCTCGTGGCACCCGGCGGCATGATGGCCCTGGCCACCCTCAACCGCACGCCCAAGGCCTGGCTGCTCGCAATCGTCGGCGCGGAATACGTCCTGCGCTGGCTGCCGCGCGGAACCCACGAGTGGCGCCGGTTCGTGAAGCCGAGCGAGGCCGCGGGCGCGCTGCGCCGGGCCGGGCTGACGGTCGCCACGGTCACCGGCGTCGCCTACGACCCGCTGCGCGACCGCTGGCGGCTCGCAGCAGACGACCTCGACGTCAACTATATGCTGGCGGCGACGCGCGATGAGCGGTGACGCCAATGGGAGATGAGGGGCGCCTGACCGGGTTCGGCCTGGAGCTGCAGCTCGGCGGCGGGCTGCTGGGTATCCTCGCACTGATCCTGTTCCTCTGTGCCGCCTACCACATCATCCAGAGCACCCGCGGCTTCCTCGCCAAGCTGGTCTGGCTCGCCATCGTCATCTTCTTCCCCATCCTGGGTTGGCTGTTCTGGCTGCTGGTCGGACCACGCGCCGGCCGCAACTAGGCGCGGACCAACACGTCGGCCTCCAGCCAGGGAGTCAGTGTCGCAGTCGTGGCGCGGCCCTCCGGAAGCCCGTCGACCCATGCGGCGGTGCGCCGGAGCAGACAGGCGTAGATGTCGTCGGGCAGGTACCAGAACTCGGCGAACAGCCGTTCCTCGAACTGCCGCAGCACGTCGCCGTAGACGACCGGCTTCTCCCAGCGCAGATCGGCGAGGTCGACGGCGACGGTCGTGCAGCCGGCCTCCTCCAGGAAGCGGACGAGGACCCGCCGATCGCGCAGGCCCGGGAAGCGCTCGACGAAGCCCAGCGCATCGGCCGCAGCAGCGAAATATCGGCGAACGGGGTTGGCGAAGGCGCCGCGTTCGGCGAGGTGGACGAAGGTGCCGCCCGGGCGCAGGACGCGCAGCGTCTCGCGGCAGGCAGCCCGCCAATCGGCGACGTGCATGAAGAGCTTCGAGACGACGACGGCATCGAAAGCCCCGCCGGCCTCCGGCAGCGCACGCACGTCGGCCGTCGCGTAGCGGGCCCGCCATCCGGGCCGGCACTTTCCGCGGGCGATCGCGGCCATCGCCGCGGATATGTCGTAGCCGGATACCGGGTGGCCCGCCGCGGCGAGCGGGATGGACATCTGGCCGGTGCCGCACCCCGCATCCAGCACCGCGGCACCCTCGGCCAGCAGCCCCGCCGCCCGAAGGCGATCGTAGGCGGCATCGAGCAGGGCGGCGGGGACGTCGCGTGTCGCGTCGTAGCGATGGGCGATCGGCGAGAAGTCGGAGACGACCGGCCGCAGCGCCGCGGCGTCAGGCGGCGCGGCGTGCATCGCGCTCTCCCTGCTCCGGCGGTCGGGGCTTGGGTGCCGGGTTCGCGGCGACGGCCGCGGCCGGCTCCGGTTGGGGCTGCGGCTTGCCGTGGGTCGGGCCGGTGACGACGTCGAAATCGAACATGGGACTGCCTCCTCGGGTGTGGAGGCCGTCCGGCGCCCTATCGGGCGGCTGGTTCGGGTTTCCTAGAAGTTCGTCGAGAAACACGAAAGCCGCCTCGGAGGGTCCGGGCGGCTTCGGCTTGCTACGGTGTCGCGCGCTGCCTAGGCCGCCGGTCTGAACCAGCGGCCGTAAAATCGGCGGGATGCGCGACGGACGATCATGACGGCTCGACAGATAGTCCGGCCGGCGACGGCACGCAAGGCCTCATTGGTCGGCGAGCGGAACCCAAGGGATGCGGCCGAACTCGATCCCTTCCTCGCGCAGCGCCTCGGCCTCCTCGGCGGTCGACTCACCGTAGATGCCGTGCTTCTCCGTCTCACCGTAGTGGATCTTGCGTGCCTCCTCGGCGAAGTTCGGCCCGACATAGTCGAGGTTGGCCTCGACCATCCGCCGCGCCTCGCGCAGCACGCGCAGCATCTCCGCGGCCTTCGCGACCTCGGCCTTGTCGGGCGGCAGCACCTCGGGGACGGCAGCCACTTCCCTGCCCTCGTCCTTCCGCCCCGCGCCCTTGGCGATGCGAGGCGCCATCAGCGCCTTCTCGACCTCGGCGATGCCGCAGATCGGACAGGTCACCGACCTGGCCTTCGCCTGGCGGTCGAAGGCGTCGCCGTTGCGGAACCAGCCCTCGAACTCGTGGTCCTGGGCGCAGCGCAGGTTGTAGAGGATCATCGCAGGTCAGGTCCGCGGGTCATGACCCCGTAACATGGCAGGTCGCGCCGCGATTTCAATGGATTGGCAGGACGCTACTCGGCCGCGCGGGCGTCGTCGATCGGCATTGGCGCGGCCGGTGCCGCGTAGGGCCGGTCGTGGCCGAGCGAGGGCACCATCCGGCGCGCCTCGGCGACCTTGGCCGGGTCGATCTCGGCCATGACGAAGCCTTCCGCCTCGCCGCCATCGGCCAGGATCTCGCCCCACGGGCTGATGATGAGCGAGTGGCCGTAGGTCTTGCGCCCTTCGGCATGCTTGCCGGTCTGGGCGGGCGCGAAGACGTAGCAGCCCGTCTCGATCGCGCGCGAGCGGAGCAGCACGTGCCAGTGCGCGCGGCCGGTCGGCACCGTAAAGGCTGATGGCACCGTCAGGTACATGGCACCCGCATGGGCGAGCGCCCGGTAGAGGTGCGGGAAACGCATGTCGTAGCAGATCGTCATGCCGAGCCGGCCCCAGGGCAGGTCCGCCACGACCGCCGCCTCGCCGGGGCGGAAGCGGTTCGACTCGCGGTAGCTCTCGCCGCCCGCCAGGTCGACGTCGAACATATGGATCTTGTCGTAGCGCGCGACGATGTCGCCCGACGGCGCCAGCAGCAGCGAGCGGTTGGCGAGACGGGTCTCGCCCTCCGCCTTTACCGCGATCGACCCCAGCAGCAGCCACAGCCCGGTCTCGCGCACGAGGTCGCGGCCGGCGGCCAGCACCGGGTCCTCGCCCTCGAACCGCACCTTCTCGAGCTGTGCCGCCCGGTTCGGCTCGATCATGTTCGAGACCTCGGGCGTCATCACGAGGTCGGCTCCGGCCGCCCGCGCCTCGCGGCCGAGGCGCAGGATGGTCGCGGCGTTCGGCGCCTGGTCGCGCGCCGCGGTCATCTGGATGCAGGCGGCCTTGAAGGTCATG
>JBFWXJ010000333.1:0-7444 GCA_050187535.1 Alphaproteobacteria bacterium
CCCTATCTCGACGCGGTCCTCGCTTCGTTCGCGGCGCCCCCGGTCCCGCGTCGCTAGCGTCATGCGCCCCCTCGCGATCCTCGAGCCCGGGATCGACCACCGCACCGGGCACGCCCATGCCTTCGCCTCGTCGTTGACCGAATGCGCGGGCGCGCGGGGGATCGCCTACCGCATCTACGGCAGCGAGCGGGTTCCGGGCGAGTTCGCCCGCCGCCATGGGATCGTTCCCCTGTTCCGCCATCTGGACGTTCCCGATCCGCATCGCGACCTGGTCTCGGGGCCGCTCTACCGGCTGATGACCCAGCGGCGGATGATGGCGGGCGACCTCGCCGGCCCCGCCGGACCGCAGGTCCACGCCGAAGCCGTCCTCGTCCTCCCCACCGCCTATCCTTGGCTGCAGCTCGCCGTCGCCGACTGGCTGCGCACGGTGCCGCCCGCCCAGCGCCCACGCGTCGTCGTCTCCTATCACGAGGCGGGCGCCCTCTTCGCCTCCGACAAGCCCGAGCTCACGCTCGAGGCCGCCACGCTGCGCCTGTGCGCGCACAGCCTGCTGGAAGTGGTGCCGCGGGAACGCCTGCTGATCACCGCGACGATGGCGGCTCTCGCACGCCGCATCGCAGGCGTCGTGAACCTGCCGGTCGCACTGGCGCCGGTGGCCAATCCCGTCGAGCGCTACCGCAGCGACATCCCTGCCGATGCGCGCCGCGACGACGAGGGCCGCCCCCATGTGGCGATCATCGGAATTCCCCGGACCGACAAGGCGCCGCTGCGCAATCTCCTGCCGATCGCCGCCGCGATCGCCCGGCGCCTGCCGCAGGCCAGGCTGTTCGTCCAGGTCTGGGGCTCGTTCGACCCCGCGGCCGATCTGCCGGCAGCCGAGACGGCAGCGGACATGGAGCTCCATCCCGGAGCCCTATCGGACGAAGCCTATCGCGACACGCTGCTGCGCTCGGCGGTCGTGGTGCTTCCCTACGAGGGCGGCGGCTATCGGGCACGGGTGTCCGGCATCTTCGTCGATGCCGCCTCCGCAGGGTGCCTGGCAGCGGTGCCCGCCGGTACCTGGATGGCACGGACCATCGCGATCGGACTGGCGAGCGGCACCGTGTTCGCCGACAACCGGCCGGAGACGATCGCCGACGCCGTGGATCGAGCGGTTGCGGCACTGCCCGGCGACGGCCGGCGGGCGCTGGAGCAGTCCGCGCGCTGGCCCCGGATGGTCGGTGTCGGACCCTATCTCGATGCGATCGAGCGCGCGCTCGGCAAGATCGGCGGCGGAGCGCCGGCGGCGATCGCAAGCGCACCGCCCCTCGAACGGCGTCGGCGCTGGGTACTCCTCGACCCCCGCTCACGGCGTTCCGACGACGACCGCGCCTTGATGGTGACGCAGCTTTCGTCGCTGGCGGAGGGCCGCTCCAGCAGTCTGAGCGCCTATGGCCGGGCCGGGCCGGAGGCCGAGATGGTCGCCGGGGTCACGCCGCTCTTCCGACCGTTGCGCGCGCCGAGCTGGGCCGTCGATCGCCGCGCCGCGCCGCTCGCGCGGTTCGTCATGCTCTCCCGGCAATGGGGCGACGACCTGACGGGGCCCGACGGGCCGCAGGTGGGGCCGGGCGACCTGCTGCTCGTGCCCGACACGGAACCGGCCATGCTCTGCGCGCTGGCCCGTTGGCTGGGCGGCATGCCGAGCGATCGTCGACCGGGCCTCGTCATCCATTTCCAGCGGGGCCCGGATCTCGGCAGTCAGGAACCGCCGTCCCTGCCGCAATCGACGACCGCCTACGCCCTGCGCATGCTGACGGACACGCTGCCGGCCGCCCGCATATCCGCCACCGCGACCTCCACGCCGGTCGCCCGGTCGATCGCCGCGGTGGGCGGCCTCGATTGCCGTGTCTCGCCCGCACCCCACCCGATCGACGGGCTGGCCGCGTCGCTGCCGCCCTCCGCGCGGCGGAGCCGCAGCGGTGCGCCACGGATCGCGGTGCTCGATACCGGCGTCGCCCGTCCGGGCACGAGCGTAGCCGCGGTGGCCGCGGCGATCCGCGAGCGTGTACCGGAAGCTTCGATGATCGTGCAGGACGAGGCGGCGCCGAACGGGCCGTTGGTGCGCAGCGTCTCCCCGGCGCTGGGGGCGATGCTCCGCCAGGAGATCGTGGGATCGGCCGCGGTGGCGATCCTGGCGGGTGCCGAGCGCCCGGGACGCATGACGATCGCGTTCGTCGAGGCCGCTGCTGCCGGCACCGTGGTCGTCGTTCCGCCGGGCGGCGAGATGGCGGCCGAAGTGGCGTCCGGAAGCGCCGTCGGCGCCGTCGCCCGCGATGGCGGCCCCGTGGCCATGGCGGAGGCGACCGTCGCCGCCCTGAAGCAGGATGGCGAGGGCGCGCGCGCGGCTGCACCGCTTTGGCACCGACGGTACGGCATGCGCGCGTGGCTCGACGCCGCGACGGCCGCATTCGGCGATGGAGACCTGCGATGACCGGGGTGCGGCGCTGGGTGGTGCTGGAGCCGACGCTGGCCGCGTGGATCGGCCATCAGCGGGCGCTGATCGAAGCGCTTCCGGCCCTCGCGCGCGAGCGCGGCGTCGAGGTCGCGATCTTCGGGAGCACGCTGACACCGGCCGATCTCACCGTCGGCGACGATGCGGTCACGCGGCTGTTCCGCCTGCCGCCCCTCCCGAGCTGGGCGGCGACCCCGGGAGGATCGGCATTGGCGCGCTTCGTCCTCTCCGCGCCCGATGTCGTCGCCGATCTCGAATCCGCTGCCGGACCCCGCCTCGGAGCGGACGACCTCGTCGTGTTGCCGACGGCCTATCCCTGGCTGATGCTCGGCCTCTCGACCCGGCTCCGGCGCGAGCCGGCGTCGCGTCGGCCGCGGGTGGCGGCGGTGCTGCACGAGGCGCCCGGCATGCTGGCCGGCGACGGCGGCGCGCCGTCGCTGGACGAGGCGATGGTGTCGCTCGGCCTCTCCGCGCTCGCCAGCGTGGTGGTGCCGGACCGCCTGGTGCTCGCCGCCACGACCATCGAGCTGGCGCGCGCCCTGCGCCGCCATGTCGACCGTCCGATCGGGATCGTCCCCGTGGCGAACGCGGTCGAGCGTTTCGCGGCGAGGGCATCGGCGGACCGTCGCGCCACGGGTGGCCGCGCACCCCTGGTCGCCTTCCCCGGCATCCCGCGCACCGGCAAGCGCGTGAACCTGCTGGACGATGTCGTAGCCGCGGTGCGCGACCGATTGCCGGATGTCCGGTTGCTCGTCCAGGTGCCGCAGTCGGGCTCCCGCCACCGCGAGGACGACCGGCTCCAGCTCCATGTCGGCGCCTTGCCGGACGCTGCCTACGTGGAGACGCTGACCGGCGCGGCGATCGTCGTGCTGCCCTACGATCCCGCGCAGTACCGCGGCCGCGTGTCCGGCATGTTCGTCGAATCGGCTGCCGCCGGCTGTGTCCTCGTGGTGCCCCCCGGCACCTGGATGGCCGAGCGCATCGCCGATGGCCGCGCGGCCGGCATCGTCGCCGAGGACCAGTCGCCGGAAGGTTACGCGTCGGCCGTCGCCGCCGCGCACGACGGGCTGGCCGCTCTCGGGTCCCGTGCCATGGCGCTGTCGGCGCGCTGGCGTGCCGAGCACGGGCCCCGACCGTTCATGGAGCGGATCGAGGCGCTCGTCGCCGGGCTTCCGGCGCGGATCGCCCTCCGATAGGCCTCAGCGCGCCAGCATCGCCAGCGACTCGGCGAGCACGCGGGCGCCGGCGGCGAGGTCCGCCGGCGTCGCGTTCTCCGCCTCGGCGTGGCTGATGCCATGTTCGCACGGCACGAAGATCATGCCGCTCGGCGCGACGGCCGCCAGCGGGCCCGCGTCGTGGCCGGCGCCGGAGAAGATGCGCATGTTGCCGAGGCCGAGGCCCTTGGCGGCGGCCTCGACCGCGTCCGGCACCCGGTCGACGAACTGCACCGGCCGGCCGCGAGACGTCTGCTCCACCGTGACGTCGCACTGCTTGCGGTTCGCCCGGCAGATCGCCTCCACCTGGTCGCCGAGACGGGTCAGCACCGCCTCGTCGGGATGACGGAAGTCGATCGTGAATGCGACGTGGCCCGGCACCACGGCCGGCGCGTTCGGCGTCACGACGAACCGGCCGACGGTGAAGCGCACCGTGTCGGAAGGATCGTCGTGGAAGAGCGCCTCCAGGGCCGCGACCATGGCGACGGCGGCCGAGAGCGCGTCGCGCCGGCGGGCCCTGGGTGTCGTCCCGGCATGGGCGTCGGCACCCTCGACCTCGACGCGGAAGCGGCGCGAGCCCTGGATGCCGGTGACGACGCCGATCGGCAGGCCGCGCTCCTCCAGGATCGGTCCCTGCTCGATATGCGCCTCGACATAACCGGCGATCGGGAAGCCGATCGGGCGCCGGGCGATCCCCGGCAGGCCGGCCCAGGTCGCCTCCATGGCCGCGCGCACCGTAGTGCCGTCGTAGTCGGCGACCGCCAGTGCCGCCTCCAGCGTCGTGCGCCCGACGAACACGCCCGATCCCATGGTGCCCATGGGGAAGCGCGCGCCGCCCTCCTCGCAGGTCCACACCACGGTCTCGATCGGCCGCCGCGTCGCGACGCCGGCCGCCTCCAGCGCCTCCATGGCCTCGAATGCCGCCAGCACGCCGTAGATGCCGTCGAAGCGCCCGCCCGAGGGCTGGGTGTCGGTGTGCGAGCCGGACAGCACAGGTGCCGCATCGGCGTCGGTCCCGGGGCGCCGGATGAAGAGGTTGCCGATGTCGTCCATCGAGACGGCCCAGCCATAGGGCCGTGCCCAGTCCGCCAGCAGCGCCCGGGCGCGGATGTCGTTGCCGTCCAGCGCCAGCCGCCGGACGCCGCCCTTCGGCGTGCCGCCCAGCTTCGCCATGTCGACATGCCGCTGCCACAGCCGCGCCTCGTCGACCTTCGCCGCCGCCGTCCCGATTCCGTCCGCCGCCATTCCCGTCATCCCTCGCCTCACGCGACCACCGCGAAAGAATGCGGCGGCGGCCCGCCCCTGTCGAGCCGGCACCACTGGCAGCGCCGGCCCGACCACCTATGTCTTCGCCATGCCCTCGCCATTCCGCCTCGCCGCCCTGGCCCTGCCGCTGCTCGCGGCCGCGTGCGCCGCCGCCTTCACCACAGCGGAGATTCCGGCGGAGGAACGGACGCGGCTCGCGACGGACGGCGAGTGCCGGGCCGCCACCCCCGGCAACCGCCTCCCCGGCTTCCGCTGCAACGGCGACTACGACTCCTTCGACTGACCCGTCAGTCGATCCCGGCGACGGGTGCGCCGGACAGGACCTTGTAGATCTCGCCGCCGCCGGCGCGGAACTCGGCCGCCTTCTCCGCCATGCCGCTCGCCGCGTCGCGCACCTCCCGGCTGATGCGCATCGAGCAGAACTTCGGGCCGCACATCGAGCAGAAATGCGCGAGCTTCGCGCCTTCGGCCGGCAGGGTCTGGTCGTGGAAGCGCTCGGCCGTCTCCGGATCGAGCGACAGGTTGAACTGGTCACGCCAGCGGAACTCGAAGCGCGCGCGGCTGAGGGCGTCGTCGCGGGCGCGGGCGGCCGGGTGCCCCTTGGCGAGGTCGGCTGCGTGGGCCGCGATCTTGTAGGTGACGACGCCGGTCTTCACGTCGTCGCGGTCGGGCAGGCCGAGATGCTCCTTGGGGGTGACGTAGCAGAGCATCGCGGTACCGAACCACCCGATCATCGCGGCACCGATGCCGCTGGTGATGTGGTCGTAGCCGGGTGCGATATCCGTGGTGAGCGGTCCGAGCGTATAGAACGGCGCCTCGCCGCAGACGGCGAGCTGCTTGTCCATGTTGGCCTTGATCTTGTGCATGGGCACGTGGCCCGGCCCCTCGATCATCACCTGGACGTCGCGCGCCCACGCGACCTTCGTCAGCTCGCCCAGCGTCTCCAGCTCGGCGAACTGGGCCGCGTCGTTGGCGTCGGCGATCGACCCCGGGCGCAGCCCGTCGCCGAGCGAGAAGGCGACGTCGTAGGCGCGCATGATCTCGCAGATCTCGGCGAAGCGCTCGTAGAGGAAGCTCTCGCGGTGATGGGCCAGGCACCACTTCGCCATGATCGAGCCGCCGCGCGACACGATGCCCGTGACCCGCCCCGCGGTCAGCGGGATATGGGCCAGCCGCACTCCGGCGTGGATGGTGAAGTAGTCGACGCCCTGCTCGCACTGCTCGATCAGGGTGTCGCGGTAGATGTCCCAGGTCAGTTCCTCCGCGCGGCCGCCCACTTTTTCCAGCGCTTGGTAGATCGGCACCGTGCCGATCGGCACCGGGGCGTTGCGGATGATCCATTCGCGGATCGTGTGGATGCTGCGGCCGGTCGACAGGTCCATGACCGTGTCGGCACCCCAGCGGATCGCCCAGACCATCTTCTCGACTTCCTCGGCCACGGACGAGGTGACGATCGAGTTGCCGATGTTGGCGTTGATCTTGACCAGGAAGTTGCGGCCGATCGCCATCGGCTCGCTCTCGGGATGATTGATGTTCGCCGGGATGATGGCCCGCCCGCGCGCCACCTCGTCGCGCACGAACTCCGGCGTCACGAAGTCGGGAATCGCCGCCCCGAAGCTCTCGCCATCGCGTGCGCCACCCAGGAGACGCTCGCGGCCGAGATTCTCGCGGATCGCCACATACTCCATCTCGGGCGTGACGATGCCGGCGCGCGCATAGGCGAGCTGGGTGACGGCGCGACCGCCCGTGGCGCGCAGCGGCCGGCGCCCGGCGCGATCGAACACGGGCACCGGGCTGGTCGCCCCCGGTGCCAGCCCATCGTCCTCCGGGCGCACGGCACGGCCGTCATAGGCGGCGACGTCGCCCCGCCCCTCGATCCAGGCCCGGCGTCGTTCGACCAGTCCGGCCGCGATGTCGATGCGGGCGGCCGGGTCGGTGTAGGGGCCTGACGTGTCGTAGACCCGGAGCGGCGGTTCGCCCGCACCGGGCGACAGGTCGATCTCGCGCATGGCGACCGCGAGGCGGCCGTCGACATGGACCTTGCGCGAGGCCGGCAACGGCCCGGTGGTGACGCCGAAGGCGGGAGGGGAGAGGGTATCGGGCATGGCGATCTCCAGCTCGTCAGAGAGGCGGGAGACCCGGGAGATGCGGTGGCTGGCTCGGAGCGGAGGCGACGCCGGATCGGGGATGGTGGCGCCGCACGTTCCTCGTCCCTACGCCGGTACGACCCGGATCAGGTTCGAAGGGTTTCCGCGCGCAGACAGCGGTATCTCAGCCCCTTGCCGGGGCTCCCCTGGGAACGATCCGGATGCTGGAGGTGCCCGGCCCGCCTGTCAATGCGGTCGTCCGGCAGCATCCCTTCCGGCCGGGCCAAACTGTCGCACGGGTCCTTCAATTTGACCTGGATCAAGCCGCACCCGCGACCGGCGGGTGGAGGCTGTGCGTCGCAAGAAGCGGGCTGCCCCCGGGGCGG
>JBFWXJ010000334.1:0-2198 GCA_050187535.1 Alphaproteobacteria bacterium
CTGAACCACACGATGAAGAGCGGCCCCAGCGCCACCTTCGGGATCATGTTGAAGCTGACCAGCACCGGCATGAACGCGGCGTCGAGCCAGCGCGACCAGGTGAAGACGAGCGCGGCCAACACGCCGCCGACCACCGCCAGCAGGTAGCCGCCGTAGATCTCGGTCGCGGTGACGACGATGTTGTCCCACCAGCGGTATTCCGGCTGGATCAGCGCCTGCAGCGTGTCCCAGGGCGTCGGCATGACGAACTTCGGCACGTCGCCGAGCGTCGTGAAGAGATGCCAGGCGAGGATCACCGCGACATGCGCCATCGTCGCCAGCCCGATCCGCCAGGCGCTTTCCCCGCCGCTCATCTCCGCTCCCCGCTGTCGCGCGTTCTTCTCACGTCACACGCACGTATGCCGCCTCGTCATAGGGAAGGGCGGGGTGCGTGAACGCATTGCCGTTGCCAACATAGTGGAAGGCCACCGCGCGGCGCCACCGGGTCGAGTTGTTGGGGCCGGACTGGTGCAGCGTGCCGCCGTGGTGGAACGAGACGCCGCCCTTGGGCACGGGTGCCGGCGTCATCTCGATGGTGTCGGCGATCGCCGTCGGGACCTGGAGATTGAACGGCTCATTGGCCGGTGCGGCGTGCGGCAGGAGCGGCTTGTGGTGGCTGCCGTTGCCGAAGAAGAGGCAGCCATTGTCGACCGTCGCCGTGTCGAGCGCCACCCAGGCGGTGATCAGCCGGTCGGGGTCGGCCGGGCCGAAGTAGAAGTTGTCCTGGTGCATCGGCTTGGGCCCGCCGCCCTCCGGCGGCTTGAAGAAGATCTGGCTGAAGCAGATCGTCACGCCCGGCCCGATGATCTCCTCGACCAGGCCGACGAGGCGCGGGTCGGATGCCAGGGCGAGGAAGGCCGGTCGCGCCGCGTGCGGGTTGTCGAGCTTGCGCAGCACGGTGCGCGCCTTGACGCCGCCGTCGACGTACCAGCGCCGCTGGTCGGGGGCGAGGTCGGCGAGGAAGCTCTCGCCCCACGCCTCCGCATCGGCGATGGCGCCGTCCATGTCCTCGGGCGCGAACACCTGCGGCACCGTCAGATGCCCGGCGGCGGCATAGAACCGCCGCTCGATGTCGGTCAGCGCCATTCGGTCGTCCTCCCCAGGTAACCGGACGGTTACTAATCCGTCGCCGTCCGCAGGCTGTCAAGGGACGGCCGCTTCCGTCCCGCCGGGGCCGGCGCTAGGGTCCCGGTCCCCGCTTTCCGGAGTGCCTCCATGACATCGACCGCAGCCTTGGCCCTCGAAGGGCGCATCGACGCGCTGATCGCGCCCTGGGCGAAGGGCGACGGGCCCGGCTGCGCCATCGGCATCGCGCGGGGCGGCGAGGTGCTGCTGCGTAAGGGCTACGGCCGCGCCAGTATCGAGCACGGCGTGGCGATCGACACGGGCACCGTGTTCCGGATCGCTTCCGTAACGAAGCAGTTCACGACGGCGGCCGTCTCCGCGCTGGCACTGGAAGGCCGGCTCGGCCTCGACGACGACCCGCGGGTGCACCTGCCGTGGCTGCCGGACTGGGGCGTGCCGCTGACGCTGCGCCTGCTGATGCACAACGTCTCGGGCCTGCGCGACTACCTGGAGCTGACGCGCTGGGGCGGCATGGGCCTCGACCGCCCGGCCTCGGAGGCCGACCTCGTGGCGGCGATCGCGCGGGCGGGCGGCCTCAACTTTCCGCCCGGCTCGCGCTTCCTCTACAGCAACACCAACTTCCTGCTGCTCGGGCTTGTCGTCGAGAAGATCGAGGAGGCGCCGCTGGAGGCGGTGCTGGAGCGCCGCTTCTTCCGGCCGCTGGGCATGACGGCCACGCGCCTCGTGCGCGATCCGTTCGACGTGGTGCCGCGGCTGGCCACCCCCTATCTGCGCCGTGCCGACGGCAGCTTCCTGCGCGCGACCCAGGCCTATCCGACGATGGGCGAGGGCGGCCTCGTCTCCTCGGTCGACGACCTGCTGCGCTGGGCCAGGCATTTCGACCGGCCCTTCGTCGGCGGCGGGCATCTCGCCGCCGCGTTGCAGAACGAGCTGTCGACGACCGGCGGCCACGCGCAGCCCTATGCCCGTGGGCTCGAGGTCGGGCGCTGGCGGGGCTTGCGCACCGTCGGCCATGGCGGTCTCTGGCCCGGCTACCGCACCGAGCTGGTGCGCGTGCCGGAGCGCGACCTGGC
>JBFWXJ010000334.1:2298-7380 GCA_050187535.1 Alphaproteobacteria bacterium
GCCACGCGCAGCCCTATGCCCGTGGGCTCGAGGTCGGGCGCTGGCGGGGCTTGCGCACCGTCGGCCATGGCGGTCTCTGGCCCGGCTACCGCACCGAGCTGGTGCGCGTGCCGGAGCGCGACCTGGCGGTCGTCGTCATCGCCAACGTCGATGCGCTCGACCCGCATCGCATCGCGCGCCGTGCCATTGATGCCGTCCTTGCGGAAGAGGGGCTGCCGGCGGAGCCGGCGCTGCCCGCTTGGGTCGCGGGCCATGCCGGGCGCTGGGTCGACCCGGCGAACCTGTCGGTGCTGGAACTGGGCGTCGCGGGCGGCGAGGCGACGGGGCGGATGAACGGCGCCTCCTTCGCCTTCCTGCCGACCGCAGACGGCTGGCTGCGCGCCTTCCGCGGCGCCTTCGAGGTCTCGGTGCGTGCCGCGGGCGACGGGCTGGAGGCCGATATCGGCGCCGGCCGCATCGTCGGGCTGGCCAAGGTCGGCCCTTCGCCGGCTCCGTCCGGTCTCGCCGGGACCTATCGCGCCAACGAGCTCGACACGACCTGGACGATCGCCGAGGGAGCGGGCGGCCTCGCCGTGCGGGCGCGCGGCCCGCTCGCCGCCGCCGGCCCGTGGCCGATCGAAGCGGTGGCCGCCGACGTGGTCGAGATCACCATGCCCGCGCGCTGGCTCGCCTCGACCGTGGTCGCCGCGGTCGAGCGCGACGGCGGCGGCGCGGTACGGGGCCTGCGCGTGTCGAGCGGGCGGATCAAGGACCTGCGCTTCACGCGGGTCTGACGACGATGGTGCGCCTGCGCTTCCTCGGCTGCGGCGACGCCTTCGGCTCGGGCGGGCGGTTCCAGACCTGTTTCCTGGTGACGGCGCCGTCCGCGACCTTCCTCGTCGACTGCGGCGCCTCGTCGATGATCGCGATCCGCCGCTTCGGGGTCGATCCCAACGCCATCGACGCGGTGCTCGTCACGCATCTGCACGGGGACCATTTCTGCGGCCTGCCGTTCCTGCTGCTGGACGCACAGCTCGTCAGCCGGCGCACGCGGCCGCTCGTCGTGGCAGGGCCGCCCGGCCTGGCGTCGCGCCTGACCGAGGCGATGGAAGTGATGTTCCCCGGCTCGTCGACCGCCAGGCGGCCCTTCGCGCTCGACGTGGTCGAGCTGCCGCCCGGCGCGCCGTCGATGGTCGGCGCCGTCTCGGTCACGCCCTACGAGATGGTGCACTGGTGCGGCGCGCCGCCCTATGCGCTGCGCGTCGCCGTCGACGGGAAGGTGCTGACCTACACCGGCGACACCGAGTGGACGGCCGCGATCGTCGACGCGGCATCGGGTGCCGACCTCTTCGTCGCCGAGGCCTACTTCCACGACAAGCGCATGAAGTACCACCTCGACTGGGCGACGCTGGAACGCCACTTGCCGGCGATCGGCGCGCGCCGCGTGGTCCTGACCCATCTCTCCGCCGACATGCTGGGCCGCGCGCCGCCGGCCGGCGTCGAGGTCGCGGAGGACGGGCTCGAGATCGCGGTGTGAGCGGCTATGGCCGGAGGTAGCGCAGCACGACCTCGACGTTGACGGCGCAGCGACGGACGGCCGCGTCCGGGTCGGCGAGCGCGCGGCCGAACACCACCGACAACGTGTGGATGTTCGAGAAGTAGAAGTAGCCGAGTGCGGCGATCGTCAGGTAGAGGTCGAGCGCGTCGATGCCGTTGCGGAACACGCCCGCCGCGGCGCCGCGCTCCAGCAGGCGCGCGATGGTCGCGATGACCGGCAGGTTGGTCGCGCGCACGCTGGTCGACTTCGCGAGATGGCGGGCGCGGTGCAGGTTCTCGTTCGCCAGCAGGTGGATGAAGTCGGGATTGTCGCGGCAGAAGTCGAAGTTGTAGGCGACGAGGCGGGCGATGCCCTCCTCGGGCGGGCAGTCCTCGACCGCCAGCGTGCGCTCATGGCCGCGGATGCGGTCGTAGGCACGCTCCAGCACGGCCAGGTAGAGCCCGGCCTTGCTGCCGAAATAGTGATAGATCATCCGCTTGTTGGAATGCGCCCGGTCGGCGATGGCGTCGACGCGGGCGCCGCCCAGGCCCTTGGCCGAGAACTCGGCCCAGGCCGCGTCCAGCAACCGGGCGCGCGTCTCTTCGGGTCGCCGCACGCGCGGCCGGGCCTGAGGGCGCCGTCGATTGACAGGGGGCGACACGCGCGAATACCGTCCGGTAACCAAACGGTTACAGCGATAGCGGAAAGCCGCCCCGATGGCGAGGGCCGGCCGGGCGGCAGACCCACCACGACATTGCGAAGGGAGGTTCGGGATGCGGATCGTGATCGCAGCGGCCGCGGCGGCGGCCGCGCTGGCCGGCATGTCCGGCGGGGCGTCGGCCCAGAAGCTGGAGAAGGTCGAGCTGTTCCTCAACTGGGTCCCGGGCGGCGACCACGCCCCCTATTACTTCGCCCGCAAGATGAAGCGCTACGAGGCGGCGGGCATCGACCTCGACATCCAGCCGGGCAAGGGCTCTGCCGTCGCCATCCAGCGCGCCGCTGCCGGCGCCAGCCAGCTCGGCCTGGCCGACATGGGGGCGGCTCTCATCGCGCGCGGCAAGGGTGCCGAGACGGTCGCGGTGATGAACGTCTACGCCAACTCGCCGCAGGGCCTCTACTGGCTGAAGAGCTCGGGCATCAAGTCGGCCAAGGACCTGGCGGGCAAGAAGATCGGCAACCCGCCCGGCGACGCCGCGCGCGTCGTCTTTCCGGCACTCGCCAAGGCGGTCGGCATCGACCCCGCCAGCGTCACCTGGGTCAACATCGACGCCAACGGCAAGCTGGCGGCGCTGAAGTCGAAGGCGATCGATGCGACGACGTCGTTCTACAACATCCACCACATCTTCCAGCGCGAGCTCGGCGACGACATGGGCTTCCTGCCGTGGCGCGAGGCGGGGGTGAACCCGTACGGCAACTCGCTGCTGGCGAACGCCAAGTTCTTCGCCGAGAAGAAGGCGGTGGTCGCGGCCTTCACCAAGGTCACGCAGAAGGCCTTCGCCGACTGTGTCGCCGATCCCAAGCCCTGCGTCGAGGCGCTGGTCGAGGCCAACGGCGCGCTCAAGTTCGACAACGAGATGGTCAACTGGAGCCTCGTCACCGTGCTGATGAGCGACGAGATTTCGCGCACGGTCGCCCTCGGCTGGCACGACGACAAGCGCATGGCGGCCGACTACGAGCTGGCCGCGACCTATTTCAAGCTCGACAAACCGTTCGACGTGAAGACCGTCTACACCAACGAGTTCCTCGACAAGTCCATCAAGATGACCCAGCCCAAGACGAACTGAGGCGGCATCGGCGGTCACTCACCCCCCTCTCCGCCCCGTGGGGGCGGAGAGGGTCGGGGTGAGGAAGGGTGCGCACCGGCGGCCTCCCACCTCACCCTCCCCACCGCTTCGCGGCGGGTCCCCTCCCTCTCCCCCCGATGGGCGGAGAGGGTGTTCACGGCGACGCAGTCTCCCTTGCCCGGGGGCGGCCGGCACGAGCAGAATGCCGGCCGCCGTCGGGAGGGCGGTTGATGAACGAGCCGAGAGAGCCGATTACACCGGCCGCGGCCGCCGCCGCGACCGGCATGACCATCGCCCTGCACGCCGCCGAGGCACCGGACCGCATGGCGGTCGACGGGCCGCTCGGCAGGCGTAGCTTCGGTGAGCTGAACGACGCCTGCAATCGCCTCGCCCGCTTTCTGCGCAGCCGCGGCATCGGCGCCGGTGACGCGGTCGCTCTCCTGATCCCCAACCGGCCCGAGTTCGTCGAGGTCATCTATGCCGGCCTGCGCGCGGGCATCCGCGTTACGCCGCTCAACTGGCATCTCGTCGCCGACGAGGCGGCCTATGTGGTGGGCGACTGCGAGGCCAAGGCGCTGATCGCCGACGTGCGCTTCGCCGCCACCGCGCGCGCCGTCGCCGCGGCGATGCCGCTCGCCGTGAAGCTCGCCGTGGGCGGCGCCATCGAGGGCTTCGAGAGCTATGACCGCGCGCTGGCGGGCGAGGCGGGGCACGACCTCGACGATCCCGTCCTCGGTTCGTCGATGCTCTACACGTCGGGCACCACCGGGCGGCCCAAGGGCGTCCACCGCACCCAGGCGCCGCTGGAGCTGGGTGCCGCCATCCTGCGCAGCGCAGCACTGGTGCCGGGCGAGGACCTGGCGCTCAACACCGGGCCGCTCTACCACGCCGCACCCCTGCGCCTGAACCTGCAGCTATTCCTCAACGCCGGGGTCGGCGTCCACCTGATGGACCGCTGGACGCCCGAGGAGACGCTGACGCTCGTCGAGCGGCTCGGCGTCACGCACACCCACATGGTGCCGACCATGTTCCACCGCCTGCTGTCGCTGCCCGAGGCGGAGCGGGCGCGCCACGCGACGGGCACGCTGCGCTGGGTGCTGCACGGTGCGGCGCCGTGCTCGGTCGCCCTCAAGCGGCGGCTGATCGAGTGGCTGGGCCCGGTCGTCTACGAGTATTACGCCGGCACCGAGGGCGGCGGCACCTTCGTCGCCTCGGACGAGTGGCTGGCGCGGCCCGGCACCATCGGGCGGCCGGTTCCGGGCGCGCGCATGGAGGTGCGCGACGACGCCGGCCATGCGCTGCCGACCGGCGAGCCGGGGCGCATCTTCGTGCACACGCCGCCGCCCTTCCGCTTCACCTACTACAAGGATGCGGCGAAGACGTCGGCCGCCTGGGACGGCGACTGGTTCACCATGGGCGACGTCGGCTACGTCGACGCCGAGGGCTATTTCTATCTCTCCGGCCGCAGTGCCGAGACGATCATCTCGGGCGGCGTCAACATCTACCCGGCGGAGATCGACGCGGCCCTCCACCAGCATCCCGCGGTCGAGGACGTCGCCACCGTCGGCGCGCCGAACGAGGAATGGGGCGAGGAGGTGGTGGCGGTCGTGCAGCCGCGCGCGGGGCACGTCCCGTCGCCCGAGCTGGCTGAGGACATCCGCGCCTTCTGCCGCGGCCGCATCGCCGACTACAAGGTGCCGCGCCGCATCGACTTCGTCGACGCGCTGCCGCGGCTGGAGACCGGCAAGATCCAGCGCCGCCTCGTCCGCGACCGCTACTGGC
>JBFWXJ010000335.1:0-7331 GCA_050187535.1 Alphaproteobacteria bacterium
GTCTGTTCTTCGACGTGCCGGTCAAGCATGCGGAGGTCGATGCCGTCGTCGAGACCCGCAACCTCGCCCATGCCGACGCCCTGCTGGCGGCACTCGATGCCGCCGGTTTCCCCGCCCGGCGCATCCGCTACAGCCTGGCCGAGGGCTGACGCGCAGTGCGCGTCACCAATCTCCGACATGGCGCTCTGCATCCATGGCCTCATGGAGGATGCGGCCGATGACGAGCGCAGCGACGCCGTCCTTCCGGTACAGCACGAAATGCCGCGGCCGCTGCACCCGCTCGCTTGGGCGGGACATCCGGCCGCGGCTGCTCCGCAAGTGGTAGCTGCGAATATCCGACCCCAACTCGGGCCGCGCGCGACTGCCGGGCCTCTCAGGGTCGGCGGCGAGGTCCTGCAATGCCGCCAGGATCAGCGATGCGTAGCGTTCTCGGGCGAGCGCTCCGAAATTTGCCTCGGTCCATTCGAGCACGGCCTCAATGTCCTGTCGTGCAGGGCGTGAAAGCCGATATCGCAGCATGTCCTACGCCGAGCGTCGCGACCGTCCCATATCGGCAAGAAGCGTGCGCAAGGCGGGCTCGTCCAGTTCCTCGAACTCGCCGCGATCGACCGCGTCGAAGCCGGCAGCGGCGGCCGACTTCAGGCGCAGGAGGCGCAACACCTCCTCTTCGCGGCGCTGCTCCAGCAGACGCAATGCGTCACGCACGACCTCGCTCGCATTCTGGTAGCGCCCATCGGCGATGCTGCCCTCGATGAACGCGTCGAAATGGTCCGTAAGATTGATGTTCCGTGTCGGCAACGTCCCTCCTCGGTCGGCGAGACATAACTGCTCATAATTGGCAATTTTTGGCAATCGCTAAAGCGCCAGCTTGGCCCCCAGGCCGCCGTCTACCCGGAACTCCGAGCCGGTGATGTGGGCCGCCTCGTCGGAGAGCAGGAAGGCGATCAGGCGCGCAACGTCCGCCGGCGAGCACGGCGTCGCGTGATGAGCGCCCAGCGGCTGGGCGCGCGCCCAGTCGGCGACGAGTCGGTCGGCGTTGCCGCCCGGGACACGGGCGGCCGCCTCCCGCAGCATGGGGGTGTCTACGACGCCCGGGCAAACGGAGTTGACCCGGATGCCGGCCTCGGCGTGGTCCAGGGCGAGCGCCCGGGTCATGGCGTTGAGACCGCCCTTGGCAGCGACATAGGCGACGCCGTTGCGCTTGCCGAGCAGCGCCTGGATCGACGAGACGATTGCGATGGCGCCACCGCCCGCACGCAGCATCGCCGGCACCGCCGCCTTGCAGGCGCGGAACGCGCCCGAGAGGTTGACGTCGATCACGCCGAGCCAGTCCTGCTCGGCCGCTGTCAGCACGGTGCCCGGAATCTGGATGCCCGCGGCGCAGACGAGCCGGTCGAGACGGCCGAAGCGCTCCTCGCCGGCCCGGACGGCGGCTTCCAGTGCCGCCAGGTCGCGCACGTCCGCCGCGCGGCGGATCAGACGGTCGCCGTGGCGGGCCAGGGTCACCCCCGCCGCTTCGAGCTGGTCGGCACGATGCCCCGTCAGGACCACGGCCGCGCCGCGCTCGAGCAGCAGCTCCGCCGCGGCGAGGCCGATCCCGGTGGCGCCGCCGGTGATCAGCGCCACCCGCCCCGCCATTGCGCCCGCACCGTCCCCCGGCATCACGGCACCCCCATGGCGACGCCGGCGCGGCCGGGCAGGTCGACCCGCAGCCGCTGGATCGTGCCGGTCTCCGCCTCGGTCACCCAGAGCGTGCGGCGATCCGCGTCACCGAAAGCGAGATTGGTCGGGATCGTGCCTTCGGCCGTCGGGATGCGCATAACGGGCTCGCCGATCCGGTCGAAGACGCGGATGCAGTCGGCGAGCGCGTGGCAGACCCAGAGATTGTCGGCATCGTCCATGGCGATGCCGTCCGGCCCGCCCGCATAGGCGCCCGAGAGCTGGATGAAATGGCCGACCTTCCCGACGGTGCCGTCGGCTCTGATGATGATCCGCCAGATGGCGTTGGCCTGCGTCACCGCGACGTAGACCATCCTTCCGTCGCGCGTCAGGACGATCCCATTTGGGCTCGGCAGCCCGTCCGTCAGCAGCTCCAGCCCGGCCGCCGGCGTCCAGCGGAAGACCCGGCCATAGGGACGCACGAGATCGGAGTTGCCCTGATCGGTGAAATAGACCGCACCGTCGGCGGCGATGGCGAGGTCGTTCGGGCCGATCAGCGGGTCGCCGCGGTAGCGGTCGGCCAGCACCTCCAGCTTCTCGGTCCGCGGATCGAAGCGCACGAGGCCGAGGCGGTTGTCGGCGACGAGCGCCCTGCCCTCGGCGTCGAGCTTCAGCCCGGTCGGCCAGCCGTCGTATTCGAGCCGGACCCGCCATTCGCCGGCGGCATCCAGCGTCAGCAGCCGGCCGTTGGCGATGTCGACGCACCACAGCTCGCCCGCCGGGCTCCAGCACGGGCCTTCGAGGAAGCAGTCGCACCCGCCGACATGGCGACGCGTTTCGGCCCAACGGTTGCCTGGGCTGCCGCGCAGATGATCCGGCAGGCGCGAATGGACGGCGAGTTTCACGACGATGCTCCCGGTACGGGCTCGCCGCCGTGCACCAGGGCGCGGCCGGATGCGGCGTCGAAAAGGTAGAGCTCGCGCGACGGCAGGACGAGGCGCAGCACGTCGCCGGCCAAGATCGCCGAATCCGCGGCGGCGCGCCCGCAGAATTCGGCGTCGCCCGCCGCGGCGAAGAACACCAGTTCCGCACCGGCATGCTCGATCAGGCGCACGCGCGCCTGGATCGCCGCCGTCGCCTCCGCATCATCCAGGCGCACGCCCTCGGGCCGGATGCCGAGAACGACCTTCCGGCCGACGAAACGCGCCCACGGGCCGGCGGGATCGAGGGCCAGGGACATGCCTGCACCGCGGAAGACGGGGCCGTCCCCGATCTCGCCCGCGATGTTGTTCATCTCACGCTCGCCCATGAAGTTGGCGACGAAGGCGTTGACCGGGCGGCGGTAGATCTCGACCGGCGGGGCGAACTGCTGCAGCACGCCGCCGCTGTAGATCGCGATGCGGTCCGACAGGCTCATCGCCTCGCCCTGGTCATGGGTGACGTAGACCGCGGTCGAGCGCAGGCGCTGGTGCAGCGCCTTCAGGTCGTGGCGCATCCTGAGGCGCAGTCGCGCGTCGAGGTTGGAGAGCGGCTCGTCGAGCAGGAAGACCTTGGGGTCGCGGACCATCGCGCGGCCGAGTGCCACGCGCTGCTGCTGGCCGCCCGAAACCTCGCGCGGCTGGCGCTCCAGCAGATGGCCGATGCCGAGCGCATCGGCCACCGCGCGTACCTTGGCAGCGATGGCGTCGGCCGGCAGCGCCCGGCCGCGGGCGCGCAAGGGGAAGGCCAGGTTCTCGGCGATCGTCATGTGCGGATAGAGCGCGTAGTTCTGGAAGACCATGGCGATGTCGCGCCGGTCCGGGCTGAGCCGCGTCACGTCGCGCCCGCCGATCTCGACCGTGCCGCCGTCCGGCTCCAGCAGGCCGGCCAGGATGTTGAGCGTCGTCGTCTTGCCCGACCCCGACGGGCCGAGCAGCGACACGAATTCGCCGGCCTCGATCCTGAGATCGAGCCCCGCCAGCGCCACCGTCCGGCCGTAGCGCTTCGAGACGCCCCGGAACTCGATCGGGGCGCCCACCTCCTCCGTCATCGCCCTATCCCTTCACGCTGCCGCCCGTCATCCCGGCCAGGAAGTAGCGCTGCAGGAAGACGAACAGGACCAGGATCGGAACGGTCGCCACCATCGCCGAGGCGAGCAGCGGCCCCCATTCGCGACCGTAGAAGCCGAGGAGATTGTAGATGCCGATCGGCAGCGTCCGCTTCTCGTCCGAGGAGAGCAGCGTCACCGCCACCACGAAGTCGTTCCACGCGAAGGTCACCACGAAGAGCGTCGCCGCGATCATGCCCGGACGGGCGAGCGGCATGACGATCTTCCACAGCACCTGCAGCCGCGAGTAGCCGTCGATGAGGGCCGACCATTCCAGCTCCTCCGGCAGGCTCTGGTAGTAGGCGGCGAGGATCCAGATGACGATCGGGAGCTGGTAGGCGGCGTAGACCAGGATCAGGCCGGTGTGGGTGTTCACCAGCCCGACATCGGCGATCAGCGTGTATGTCGGGATCAGCAGCGACGCCACGGGGATGCTCATCACCACGACGATCAGCACCATGATCGCGGTCTTGCCGCGGAAGCGGAAGCGCGCCAGCGGATAGGCGGCGAGCGCGCCGATGCCCAGGCACAGCACGACCGTGGCGGCCGATACGAAGAGGCTGTTCCAGACATAGCCGAGGGTGCCCGACGCGAAGATCTCGCGGTAGTGCTGCAGCGTCGGCGCGGAGGGCAGCAGGGTCGGCGGGAAGGCCAGGATCTCCGCCGACGGCTTCAGCGACGAGGAGAGGCCGAAGAGGATCGGGAACAGCGCCGCCACGACGATGACCGCCGATACGAGCCAGCGCAGGACGAGGCGGAGCGGCCTAGGCATGGGAGCGCCTCGCGCGCCAGCGGAAGACCCCGAACAGCAGCGAGACCGCGATCACATTGAAGACGCAGAGGATCACCGCCATCGCGTTGGCCCGGCCGAGGTCGTAGTCCTCGAAGCCCACGCGGAAGATGCGGAGCGCGAGGGTCTCGGTAGCGCCGTTCGGGCCGCCGCCGGTCAGAATGAGCGGAAAGGTCAGCACGTTGGCGAAGTGCAGCAGCAGGCGGACCATCGTGATCAGCATGATCGGCCCCAGCAGAGGCACGACGATCTCACGGAAGATGAAGAAGGGCCGCGCCCCGTCGATGCGCGCGGCCGCGATGAGCTGCGGCGGGATGCTGCGCAGGCCGGCCAGCAGCAGCACCATGGCGAAGGCGGAATCGCGCCAGATGCCGTTGGCGACCAGCGCGGCGAAGGCGTTCACCGGGTCGGCCAGGATGCTGACCGAGCCGAGGCCGAGCCAGGCGGCGGCCAGCGTCACCAGCCCGGATTCGGTCGAGAAGATCCATTTCAGCAGCATCGAGCCGACCAGCATCGCGATGACGTAGGGCACGAGCACGATGGTCCGCAGGATCGTCGAGTGCAGGCGGTCATGGTTCAGGAAGAGCGCCAGCCCGAACCCGACCGCGAAGGTCAGCAGCAGGGCGGCGATGCTGAAGGCCAGCGTGACCAGGATCGCGTTGAGGAAGAGCGGATGGGCCAGGACGTCCACGTAGTTCCGGAACCAGTGGAACTCCTGGAGCTGGAAGAAGCGCACCTTGTGCAGGCTGTAGTAGATGCTGGAGCCGAGCGGCACGAAGACCAGCAGCCCTTCCAGGACGAGCGCGGGCAGGAGGTAGCGATAGGCGCCACGGCCGGCAAATGTGCCGTTCATCGCGGTATCGCCGCCCCCTGCCCGTGCCCGCTGGTCACTGGCGCGCCGCCGTCGCGGCTTCTGCTTCCTTGAGCGCCGTCATGGTCGGCACGTTGCCGAGGACGACGCGCTGGGTGGCCGTGTTCAGGTCGACGAAGGTGCGCGACGCGTTGCACGCGGCGGGCAGCCAGACCTCGCTCTCGGCCCACATCGCCGCCAGCCGGCGCACCCATAGATAGTCCGGCCCCTGGAACTCGGGCTTTGCGAACACCGACTTGAAGAGCGGCACCAGCCCGCCGAGCTCGGTCCACGCGACCATCCCCTCGGGGCCGGTCATGTACGAGACGAAGCGGGCGGCGGCCTCCTTGTTGCCCGAGTCCCTGGAGATCGCGGCGAACCAGCCGGACATGAGCTGCGGCCCCGGCTTCTTCCCGTCCATGCTGGGCCAGGGGAGAATGCCGAGCTCCGCCTTGTTCCAGGCGGCCTTCTGCTCGATGTTGCCGAAGCGACCGTTGCCGCTGCTCGCCATGGCGACCTTGCCGGCGATGAACTGCTCGATCACGTCGTCCAGCGTATGCGCGAAGCTCTCGGGGCTGGCGACCTTGTGCTTGCGGATGAGGTCCGCCTGCATGTCGATGGCCCGCACGCCGTCGGCGTTGGCGAGCTCGGCCTTACAGTCCTTGCCGAAGAGCCGGCCGCCCTGGGCACCGATCAGCGCATTGGCGGCGAACGACATGGTGGTCTTGTCGGTCGAGAGATGGACGCCGGCCCCCCAGCGCTCGACGCGGCCGTCGGCCTCCTTCTGCATCTTGCGGGCGGCCACCGCGAAGTCGTCCCAGGTCTTCACCGATGCAGGGTCGATGCCGGCCTCGCGGAACAGGTCGGCGCGATAGAAGAGCACGAGCGACAGCGCCATGATCGGCACGGCGTGCTGCTTGCCGTCGATCTTCAGCCAGTCATAGGCCTGCGGCAGGATCAGATCGCCGCGCATGGCGTCGGACCACTTGCCCGTGACGAGCGGGCCCAGATCGGCCGCCACGCCCGAGTTGATCAAGAGCCCCATGTTCTCGCCGTTGACCCAGCCGATGTCGGGCGCGCTGCGCGAGCGGTGCGCCATGACGAACTTCTCGGCCAGCGTGAACCAGACTTGGCTCTCGACCTTGATCTTGACGTCCGGGTTCTTGGCCTCGAAGTCCGCGACGATGCGCTGCAGCGCCTTGTCGCGCGGCGTCGTGCCGGTCGGGCTCAAGAAGGTCCACATGGTGAGCGTCGTCTGGGCCGCGGCCGGCGCGGGGGGCTGCGCGAAGGCGAGGCATGCGGCGAGGCCGCCGATGCCGAGCCCGAGGAAGCGCTTCATTCCGTCCTCCCATCGGGGCTGGTCGATCCGCCCCTCATTTGGTCGACAGATATTCCTTTTGGTCGACAGTTCTTGTCAAGCGTCGACGACCGACGAATCCGGCGCCTGGGCGAGGAAGCCCCGCAGCGCCGCCAGCGTCTCGCGCGAGGACTGGACGATGTGCCCCTTCATCGCAAGCTCGGCCAGCTCGGGGTCCTGGGCACGGATCGCCGAGAGGATGGCGCGGTGCTCGTTGACCCGCTTCTCGCTGAACTCCTCCAGCGCGGCCACGATGAAGCGGTAGCGCGTGGTGCGGGCGCGGAAGCTGCGAAGACAGTCCTCCAGCGGCGCGTTGGCGCAGGCGTCGATGATGGTGCGGTGGAACTCGGCCCCCAGCGCCAGCGCTGCGTGGAAGTCGCGCCGTCGGCTCGCCTCCTCCATGCCGTCGACATTGGCCTCCAGGCGAAGCATGTCCTTGCGCGTGACGTTGTCCGCCGCCAGGCGGCAGGCGAGGCCTTCGAGGTTGGCGCGCACCACGAAGAGCTGCTCGGCCTCGTCCAGGCTGAGCGGCCGGACGTAGATGCGGCCCGTCTCGGCGCGTGCGACGAAGCCCTCCAGCTCGAGCTGC
>JBFWXJ010000336.1:0-7323 GCA_050187535.1 Alphaproteobacteria bacterium
GGCGCCGAGCCGCATGGTGCCGCCGAGATCGCCGCCGGCCTCGCGCTGCTCGACCTCGTTGCCGCGCATCCATTCCGTCATCAGCCCGACGACCGGGTCGGGGCACTCGCCGAACTCGGTCGAGCCGGCACCGTTGAGGCCGAGCAAGCTGCGGGCGGCCTCGATCACCGCCATCTGCATCCCGAAGCAGATGCCGAAATAGGGCACGTTGCGCTCTCGCGCGAAGCGGGCGGCGGCGATCTTGCCTTCAGAGCCGCGCTCGCCGAAGCCGCCCGGCACCAGGATGCCGTGGACGTTCTCCAGGTGATGGACGGCGTCCTCGCGCTCGAAGATCTCGGAATCGATCCAGTTCAGGTGCACGCGGACATTGTTGGCGATGCCGCCATGGACGAGCGCCTCGCCCAGCGACTTGTAACTGTCCGTCAGGTGCGTGTACTTGCCGACGATCGCCACCGTCACGTCGCCCTCGGGGTGGCGGATGCGCTCGGTGATCTCGCGCCAGCGCCCGAGGTCCGGGTCGGGCGCCGTCAGGCCGAAATGGGCGCAGACCTGATCGTCGAAGCCCTCGGAATGATAGGTGATCGGCACCTCGTAGATCGTCCCGACATCGATCGCCGGGATCACCCGCTCCTCGCGCAGGTTGCAGAAGAGCGCGATCTTGCGGCGGGCCGAGGGCGGGATCGGCCGGTCGCAGCGGCACAGCAGGATGTCGGGCTGGATGCCGACCGCCAGCAGCTCCTTGGCGGAATGCTGCGTCGGCTTGGTCTTGAGCTCGCCCGCCGACGGGATCCAGGGGACCAGCGTCAGATGGACGAACATCGTCCTTTCGCGGCCGAGCTCGTTGGCGAGCTGGCGGATCGCCTCCAGGAACGGCAGGCTCTCGATGTCGCCGACCGTGCCGCCGATCTCGCAGAGCACGAAGTCGGCCCCGTCGGTATCGGCCTGGATCCATGCCTTGATGGCGTCGGTGACGTGCGGGATGACCTGCACCGTCGCGCCCAGGTACTCGCCCTTGCGCTCGCGCGAGATCACGGTCGAGTAGATGCGGCCCGTCGTTACGCTGTCGCTGCGCCGGGCCGGCACTCCGGTGAACCGCTCGTAGTGGCCGAGGTCGAGGTCGGTCTCGGCGCCGTCGTCGGTGACGTAGACCTCGCCGTGCTGATACGGGCTCATCGTGCCCGGATCGACGTTGAGATAGGGGTCGAGCTTGCGCAGGCGGACCGAGAAGCCGCGACCCTGCAGCAATGCGCCCAGCGACGCCGCCGAGAGACCCTTGCCCAGTGAGGAGACCACGCCGCCGGTTATGAAGATGAACCGCGTCATGGGCCCTCAGATTACCGTGCGCACGCGAGTCACCAAACCCGGAAATGCCGGCTGCCCGCATTTTCGCGGCAGCCGCGTGATCTGTCGGAGGATGTCGCCCGCCGGGCGGGCGGCGAGGGTCAGTTCGCCTGCGGGACCGCAGGCGCGGTCGGCGGGGCCGGCGCGGCGGGTGCGGCCGGCGGCTGGTCGACGATCGACCGCGGCCGTGTCGCGCCGCCCGTCAGGTGGACCAGCACGAGGCTGGTGACGATGAAGCAGGCCGCCAGGATGGCCGTGGTCCGGGTCAGCAGGTTCGCCTGGCCACGGCCGGTCAGGAATCCGGACATGCCGCCGCTCCCCGAGCTTCCGCCGATGCCGAGCGCCCCGCCCTCGCTGCGTTGCAGCAGGATGATGACGACGAGCGCCAGCGCAATGAGCATGTGGACGACGAGGAGGACCTGCGCCATGGCGGCTTTCCCGGATGCCGATCTTGGAGACCGGCGGCTATGTAATGGCTCGCGCCCGCTTCCGCCAGAGCGGAGTTGCCGCGGCCGCGGTCCGCCTGCGTCAGCGGCAGGCTTCGCCGATCGCCCAGAAGTCGTCGATCGCCAGGCTGGCGCCGCCGACCAGCGCGCCGTCGACGTCGGGCAGTCGCAGCAGGGCGACGGCGTTCGACGGCTTCACGGATCCGCCGTAGAGGATGCGCACGACCCCGGCGTCGATCCCGGCCGGCACGCAGGACCGGATATGGGCGTGCATCGCCTGGACGTCGTCCGGCGTCGGCGTGCGCCCGGTCCCGATCGCCCAGACGGGCTCGTAGGCGATGACCGTGTCCGTCGCGCCGGCCCCGCGCGGGATCGAACCGGCGATCTGGCGGGCGACGACCGCATGCGCGCGGCCGTCGTCGCGCTCGGCCTCGGTCTCGCCGACACAGACGATGGCGACGAGACCCGCAGCATGCGCGGCGGCGGCCTTGGCCGCGACGGTCGCATCGTCCTCGCCGTGGTCGGTGCGCCGCTCGGAATGCCCGACGATGACGTAGCGGCAACCGGCGTCGGCCAGCATCGCCGCCGCCACGTCCCCGGTATGGGCGCCGGCGGCCGCAGCATGGCAGTCCTGCCCGCCGACGGCGACCGGCGAGCCCGCGACCGCGGCCGCGACCAGCGCCAGCAGCGGCGACGGCGGGCAGACGAGCCAGTCGCAGGGGGGCGCGTCGGCCTGCGTCGCGCGCTGCGCGAGCGCGGCCGCGCGGCGCTCCCCGTCGGCCCTGAGGCCGTTCATCTTCCAGTTCCCCGCGATCAGCGGGCGGCGTTCGGCGATCATGGCCGGGTCTCTACCACGAGGCGCCGGGAGCGGCCAGACGCCCGCCCGAATAGGATTTGCCGGGGTTTCGGCCGATCCCTATGATCCGCCGCCCTTATCGACCCTCGGGAACGCCGTACCGCACCGATGCTCCAGGCAATCCGCAGCAAGGCCACCTCCTGGGTGGTCAAGATCCTGTTCCTCCTGCTCATCCTGAGCTTCGGGGTGTGGGGTATCGGCGACATCTTCCGGCGCCCCGGCGCCGACGCGACGGCGATCCGAGTCGGACCGAGCAAGATCACCGGCTTCGAGGTGGTCGACCAGGTGCGCCGCGACATGGAGCAATTGCGGCCGATCTTCGGCGGTTCGCTCGACATGGAGCAGGCCAAGCAGCTGGGCATCGTCGACCGCTCGATCGAACAGCTCGTCCAGCGCCGCCTCTTCTCGGTTGCCGCCGATGATCTCGGACTGGTGGTCGGCGACGACGCGGTGCGCCGCACGCTGGCTGCCAACCCGCAGTTCCGCAGCGCCGGCCAGTTCGACCCCCGCGTCTTTCAGGCGGCGCTGCAGCAGATGCGCACGACCGAGGGCCTCTACGTCGCTTCGCTGCGCCAGGACATCGCGCGCATCGCCATGACGGACCCCGTCAGCGCCGGCGCCGCGGCGCCCAAGGCCCTGGCCGAGCTCCTCTATCGCCAGCGCAACGAGAAGCGGCGCGCCGAGGCGGTGGTGATCGCCCGCAGCCTCTTCCCCGATGTCGGCACGCCGACCGACGAGCAGCTCGCCGAAACGCTGGAAAAGCACAAGGAACGCTATTCCGTCCCCGAGCTGCGGCGGATGACGGCCGTCGCACTCTCCCCCGATGCGCTGGCGGGAGAGATCAAGCTGGATGACGCCCAGATCCGCGCCGAATACGAGGCGCGCAAGGCCGACTTCACGAAGCCCGAACAGCGCCGTGTGCAGCAGATCATGGTGCCCGACGAGGCCACGGCGAAGGCGGTCGCGGAGGCGGCGGAGAAGACGGACGATTTCGCCGGCGTCGCCCGGGATGTAGCGAAGATGGACCCGTCCGGCATCGACGCCGGCCTCTTCGATCGCAACTCGGTGCCGGCGGAGCTGGCGGCGGTCCTCGACGTCCCCGCCGGCAAGACCACCGGCCCGCTGCAGTCGCCGCTCGGCTGGCACATCCTGAAGGTCATCGAGGTGATCCCCGAGAGCGTACGGCCGTTCGACGAGGTCAAGGATCAGATCGCCGAGAGCCTGCGACGCGAGCGGGCGCTCGACGCGCTCGCCGATCAGGCGACCAAGCTCGAGGACGCGCTGGCCGGCGGCGCCAAGCTGGAAGAGGCCGCGGCCTCGCTCGGCCTGACGCCACTTTCCCTGCCGCCTGTCGACAATCGCGGCCGCGGCGCGGACGGGCAACCGGTGACGCCGCTCCCGGGCGGCCAGGAGATGGTGCGCATCGCATTCGACACGGCGAGCGGCGAGACCGCGCCGTTGGTCGAGCTGCAGGAGGGCGGCTACCTCGCCATCCGCGTCGACGAAGTCGTGCCGGAGAAGGTGCGTCCTCTGGCCGAGGTGCGCGAGGCGGTCGCGGCCCAGTGGACCGAGGAGCGACAGACCGAGGCGGCCGAGAAGGCCGCCGACGCGATGCTGGAAGCGCTCAAGGCCGGCAAGCCGCTCGCGGAGGCCGCCGCCGACCTGAAGCTGGAACCGAAGGAGATCGGGCCGTTCATCCGCACCGGCGGGCGCGAAGCGGCACCGTTGCCGCAGCCGGTGGTGACCAGCCTCTTCCAGGGCCCGGTCGGAACGGCGGCCAAGGGACCGACCAACGACGGGGTGGTCGTCGCGCGCCTCACCGCCATCGAGCCGGTCGACCCGGCGAAGGACCAGGCGGCCGTCGACACCCTGCGCCAGACGCTGCAGCGCGAGCTGGCCGGCGACCTGTCGTCCGAGCTGACGCAGGCGCTGCGCCGCAACGTGACGGTCGAGATCGACCGCGCGCTGATCGACAGCCTGATCTGAGGCGGGGTCGATGCGCGCATCCCCCGACTTCGAGGCATTCGAGGCGGCCTACGACGCCGGCCGGCCGCAGGTCGTCTGGTGTGACTTCGTGGCCGACCTGGAGACCCCCGTCTCCGCCTTTCTCAAGATGGCCGACGGACGGCCCATGAGCTTTCTGCTCGAATCCGTCGAGGGCGGCGCGACGCGGGGCCGCTATTCGCTGATCGGGCTGAAGCCGGACCTCATCTGGCGCTTCCGCGACGGCCGCTCGGAGATCAACCGCAGCGCCCGGTTCGATCCCGAAGCCTTCGAGGCGATGCCGCAGGGCGGGCTGGAGGCGCTTCGCCTCGTCGTCGACGAATCGCGCATCGACCTGCCGGCGTCGCTGCCGCCGATGGCGGCCGGCCTCTTCGGCTACCTCGCATACGACATGGTCCGGCTGATGGAGCGGCTGCCGGAGAAGAACCCGAACACGCTCGGGATTCCCGACAGCGTCTTCCTGCGCCCGACGGTGGTCGCGGTGTTCGACAACGTACTCGACCGCATGACCATCGTGACTCCGGCGCGGGTCGAGGACGGGGTGGGCGCGCGCGCCGCCTACGACCGCGCGCGTGAGCGGCTGGCCGACGTGCTGGCCGACCTCGAGCGCAGCCTTCCCCATCGCCGCGAGCCCGCGGGCGGCGCCGAGGAGGTGCCGGCCCCGCGCTCGAACATGACGCCCGAGCGCTTCCGCTGGATGGTCGAGCGCTGCAAGGACTACATCGCCGCCGGCGACGCCTTCCAGGTCGTGCCGTCCCAGCGCTTCTCGGTCCCCTTCCGACTGCCGCCGATGGCGCTCTACCGGGCGCTGCGCCGCCTCAACCCCTCGCCCTTCCTCTTCAACCTCGATTTGGGCGGTTTCGCGATCGTCGGGTCGAGCCCGGAGATCCTGGTCCGCCTGCGCGACGAGACGGTCACCATCCGTCCCTTGGCGGGGACCCGGAGGCGCGGCGCGAATGCGTTGGAAGACAAGGAGTTGTCGGACGATCTTCTCTCCGACCCAAAGGAGCTGGCCGAGCACCTGATGCTGCTCGACCTGGGGCGCAACGACGTCGGCCGGGTGTCGCGCGTGGGCACCGTCAAGGTGACCGAGCAGTTCGCGGTCGAGTACTACTCCCACGTCATGCACATCGTCTCCAACGTCGAGGGGACCATCTCGCCGGACTACGACGCCCTGTCGGCCCTGGTGGCCGGGTTTCCCGCGGGCACGGTGTCAGGAGCCCCCAAAGTCCGGGCGATGGAGATCATCGAGGAGCTGGAGGAGGAGCGCCGCGGCATCTATGCCGGCTGTGTCGGCTACTTCGCCGCCAACGGCGCCATGGACACCTGCATCGCGCTGCGCACGGCGCTGGTGAAGGACGGCACCATGTACGTCCAGGCCGGCGGCGGCGTGGTCGCCGACAGCGACCCCGAATCCGAATACCAGGAGACCGTGAACAAGGCCCGTGCCCTGTTCCGGGCGGCCGAGGAAGCCGTCCGCTTCGCGCGGCGCGGCTGAGGCTCAGCGTCGCGCCTCGCCTTCCGCGGCGACGCGGGCGAGGTTGCTGATGGGGACGAGGCGGAAGCCGCGTCCCGTGACGCGCGGCAGCCATTCGGCCAGCGCCGCCCGTGTGGCGGCATGCGGGTGCCCGATCGCGACCGCCTGGCCCTTCCGCCGGGCGACGGCCTCGGTCTCGGCCAGGCGCGCGCCGACCGCATCCGCCCGCTGATCGTTGTCGAGGAAGACGTCGCGCGCGACGAAGGGCACGCCGTGGCTGCGGGCCGCCCCTTCGACCACCGTCTCGGCCGTGGTCCTGGAATCGAGCATCAGCAGGCCGCGACGCGCGACCTCGTCCATCAGCACCGCCATGGCCGTGCGGTCGGCGGTGAAACGGCTGCCCATGTGGTTGTTGAGGCCGACATAGCCGTCGAAGCGGCCGAGGCCGTGGGCGATGCGGCGGCGCAGCTCGTCGGCATCTAGACCGACCCGCAGCGCACCCGGGCCGGGATCGACCGAGCCGCCGGTTGGCTCCATCGGCATATGGACGATGACCTCGTGCCCGGCCGCGCGGGCGCGGGATACCACCGGAGCGAGGTCCGTGGCGTAGGGCAGGAAGGCCAGCGTCAGCGGGCCGGGGAGCGCGATGATGCCTGCCGTTCCCTGCTGGGAGGGACCGAGATCGTCGATCACGATGGCGATGCGCGGCGTGCCGGCCGGGACCGGCGCCACCGCCACGGCATTGCGCCGCCACTGCGGCGATCCCCCGGGGTGATGCGGCCGGACCACCGGCGGCGGGAGGGCCGCGACCTGCGGTCGTTCCGGCGGCGCGAGGGCGACCTGGGGCCGCTCCGCGGCCGCTGCCGGAGCGGCGACGGAGGGGGGCACCGGCAGGGCACGCGGCACCGGCGCCTCCGCCCGCGAAGGCTGCGGGGGCGGTGCCGCCGGCAGCGCGATCGGCTCCGGCAGCGCCGGCTTGAGCGTCGGGAGGACATGAGTGGTCCGCGGCGCCGGATCGTCGCGCAGCAGCAGCGCGCCGGCCGCGATGCCCATGGCCGCCACGACCGCCAGCCCGAGAACCGTCAGGCTTCGCCGCGTCGGATGCCAGGCAGCGGCTCGCGGCGGAGCGCGACGTCGGCGGACGGTGGGGCGGCGCTTGGTCATGGGGCGAATCGCGGGCGGCGGATCATAACGGACCC
>JBFWXJ010000337.1:0-7315 GCA_050187535.1 Alphaproteobacteria bacterium
GTGCTGATCGAGATCGGCTCCGAGGATCCGTGCCGTCGCCTTGTGCCGGGCGCGATCTTCCAGCGGCTCGAACGCGTGCCATCGGGATTCCGGCCAGCGCGCGGCCAGCGCGGCAAGCTGCCGTGCGAGCGTCGGCGAGGTGACCGACCCCATGACGAGCCGGAACCCTGCCCCGCCGCGGCGGTCGAGCTCCGCGATCTCGGGCGCGAGGGTGCCCTCGATCCGCTGCCATGCGACGGGACGGCCGAGATGGCGCGGCGTCTGGGAACGCTCGGGGTCGTACAGGCCGAGCAGTGCCGCCTGGAGGAACGGGTCGGTCGCGCCGGCGGTCGCGGGGTGATCGGAATTGCCTTCGAGCTTGACCGGCCTCCCGGCGTAGGTCCGGCCGACCGCCGGCTGGGCAATGCCGCCGAGGGTGACCGCGGTCGCATACCACCTGGCTTTCCCGGGCAGCTCTCCTTCGGGTTGCCGCACATAGGGCAGCGCCGTTTCGTCCGCCCCTCCATCGCAACCGGTCAGGCCCGCGAGCGCCAGCGAGGCCGCCATGACGCGGAGCACCGATCGTCGGTCGATGGCGCTCGCGGGAGATGCCAGGCCGGGGAATTCCAGGCTCAGCGCCGCATCGAACTCCGGCATCCGCGCCAACTCGTCCAGCGAGCGCCAGAAGGCCCGCCCGGTACGCCCGGAGAGCAGCTTTCCCGCCAGCTCCGCCGCGGTCGATCGGCTGCCGCTCATGCCGTCACCGGTGGCAGATGCCGCAGTCATCGAGGTGTGAAGGCTCAATCCCGTAGGCCTTCATCATCAGTTCCCCGTATTGCCGATGACGATCGGGCGCGCCTTCCCACTCCGACCAATCCAAGCGGGTCACTTCGGCGGGAGGCCGCAATTTCGGCGCAGGATCACGATGGCAATCGAGACACCAGCGCATTTCGAATGGTGCGGCGCGTGCCGTGAGCGGCATCCGGTCGACCCGGCCGTGACAGGTGACGCAGGGAACGCCGCGCGAGACATGGATGGAGTGATCGAAGTAGACGTAGTCCGGTAGCCGGGCGACGCGTTGCCATTGCAGCGGCTCGCCGGACGCGAGGCTGTGGCGCACCGGCGCCAGCATCGGGGCGCCGGTCCAGACCTGCGAATGACACGTCATGCAGACGTGCGTCGCCGGAAGTCCGGCGTGCGGCGCGGTCTCGACACTCGTATGGCAGTAGCGGCAGTCGATTCCGAGTTCGCCCGCATGATGCTGGTGGCTGAACGGTACCGGCTGATGACGAACCCAGCCGACGAGAGTGACATAGCTCGAGTCCATGTAACCCCCGACGAAGAGACCGGCTGCCAGAAGGGCGAGAGCGGCCATGAGCAGCGAAGCCCGCAGCCGTGTGTCGGCCGAGGCCGTGAAGATCTGCGGCATGGTTCGCGCCCTCGCTCTCGGGCCACTCGACCCTGAACCGCGCGCCCTGGGAATGGTTCCCCTTCGCGGCGCGGTGGCCGCTGGTCGCCGCGCCGGTGGGCCGCCGTCCTACTCGTTGCGCTGGTGCTTGGTCCGCTCGCGTGCCGGGCCGCGCGGCTGCTGGAGGTTGTAGGCGGTGCCGACGAGTGCCAGGTGCGACAAGGCCTGCGGGAAGTTCCCGAGGAAGCATCCGGCCTCGGCATCGTACTCTTCGGCGAGCAATCCTACGTCGTTGCGGATGTCGAGCAGTCGCTCGAACATGGCGCGACCCTCGTCGTAGCGCTCTTGCAGGACGAGATTGTCGATGAACCAGAACGTGCAGGCGAGGAAGACGCCTTCTCCCGGGGGGAGGCCGTCATCGGTCCTGGCGGTGTCGTAGCGGTGGACGAAGCCGTTGCGCAGAAGCCGGCGCCCGATCGCGTCCACCGTGCCGACGATCCGGGGATCGCCCGGCGGCAAAAATCCCACGATCGGCATCAGCAGCGTGGCGGCGTCCAGCTGCCGCGAGCCGTATGACTGAACGAAGGCGCCGAGATCGGGATCGAACGCGCGCGCGCACACTTCGGCATGCAGCGCGTCCCGTATTCCCCGCCAGCGCTCGGCCGGGCCGTCGAGCCCGAAATCGCGCACGGCGGACACCGCCCGGTCGAAGGCGACCCACATCATCACTTTCGAATGGGTGAAGTGCTGCTCGGGTCCGCGCATCTCCCAGATGCCGCGGTCCGGCGCGTCGAGCAGGCTCTCGAGATGCCCGAGAAGCGCCTTCTGCAGCGCCCAGCTCGCCTCGCTCGGCCCGAGCTCTATGCGTCGGGCGTGGTGCATGGCATCGAGCACCTCGCCGAACGTGTCGAGCTGGAGTTGGGCATAGGCGGAGTTGCCGATCCGCACCGGTTTCGCGCCCCCATAGCCGGGGAGCCAGGGAAGCACCAATTCGTCGATGCGATGGATCCCGGAAACGCCGTATAGGGGCTGGACCTGCGACGGGTGTCCCGCGACTGCCCGGACGAGCCAGCTCCGCCATGCCTCGGCTTCGGCGCGATAGCCGGCCTGCATCAGCGTGAGCAGCACGAAGGTGGCATCGCGCAGCCAGCAGTAGCGATAGTCCCAATTCCGCTCGCCACCGGCCTTTTCAGGCAGCGACGTAGTGGGTGCCGCGATGATCCCTCCCGTCGGCTCGTAGATGAGGGCCTTCAGCACGATGAGCGAGCGAACGACCGCCTCGCGCCAGGGGCCCGTGTAGTTGCATTGCGTTGCCCACCCGCGCCAGAACTTCTCGGTATCGGTGAGTGCCGAGGCCGCCGCCACGGGGGGCGGCGGCTCGAGATGCGACGGCCCGTGCGTCAGCACGAATGGAATTTCCTCGCCCTGCTCTACGCAGAACTCCGCCACCGTTCGCAGGCTCTCGCCGCGCAGGGCAACCGGCGTCCGAAGGACCAATGCGTCGGGCCCGGCCACTGCCATGAGCTCGTGATCGGAACGGCTGACCCAGGGGATGATGTGGCCGTAGTCGAAACGCACGACGAGCTCCAGCCGCAGATCGACCCTGCCGCGCAGGCCGGTGACGAGCCGGACCACCGTGGCCCCCGCGGCGCCCACCACCATGAAGTCCGTGATCCGGCAGCTTCCCCCCTCGCCGTCGAAGACCGTGTCGAGCACGAGGGTGTCCTTGCGGTAGCTCCGCCGCACCCGGTGGCCGGGGGTTGTCGGTGCGATCAGCCAGCGTCCGTGCTCGGCTTCGCCGAGCAACCGGTTGAAGCATGCCGGGGAATCGAAGCGGGGCAGGCACAGCCAGTCGATCGACCCGTCGGCGCCGACGAGAGCCGCCGTCCGGCAGTCGCCGATGAGCGCGTAGTCCTCGATTGGCAGCGACACTGCTCTCGCCCATCTCCATTCGGGGTTCCGCCTCGGCTCGCGAAGCCGTCCGAGACGCCACGCGGGGCGCCTCTCCGTCCGGCGGATAACCGCCGGATGGATACATGCGTTCCCTGTGCGAACCAGCCACGGCGAGGCCGCTGGAGGCCGAGGGCGGCGCACCTTCGGCCGAGGTTGCGTGCCCCAGGCCCCTGCCGCGTCCCGCGATGCCGTGTCGCCGGACGGCCGTCGGCTCCCAGCGTTCCTCCGCGCCGGCCCGCCATGAGATCGAGGCGCCCGCAGATCACCTGCTCCGGAGTCACGGGCCAAGCTTCCTGCGATCGTTCTCCCGGTCTTCATCTTCATAGGAGCACCGCGGAACAGCCGCCCTCTCGTGCGGTTCCTCCGACATGAATGACTCCGGCCTGCGGTTCGGCCCGCTCACCGCGCGATCGGTCCATCTGTGCGTCGACATGCAGGAGCTGTTCGCGCCAGGGTCGATCTGGGCGACGACATGGATGGCGCGGGTCCTCCCGGTGGTCGAGGCCATCGCGGATCGCCACAGGGAAAGGACGATCTTCACGCGGTTCATTCCGCCGACGCACCCCAGCGATATGCCCGGAGCGTGGCAACGGTTCTACGAGCGCTGGCGGGAAGTCACGCGGAGCGTGCTCGATCCCGCAGCGCTGCAGCTGCTGCCGGCGCTTCGGCGGCTGGTGCCGCCGGCCGAGGTCGTCGACCGCCCGGCCTATTCGGGATTCACGGCGAGCACGCTGGGTCAGCGCCTCCGCCAGCGCGCGGCCGATGCAGTCGTCATCACGGGCGCGGAATCCGACGTCTGTGTGCTCGCGACCGTGATAGGAGCCATCGATCGCGGGTACCGGGTGGTGTTGGTGACGGATGCGCTTTGCAGCTCGTCCGACGAGGGCCACGAAGCGATCGTCGGGCTCTACCGGCGACGGTTCGGGCTGCAGGTCGAGACGATCACGCGGAGCGGCTGCTCTCGGCGTGGGACGCCTGAGCGGAGGCTGCGGCGCCTGTCAGCCTGGGAACCGCCGCCGCCGTCGCTCCAGCGGCACCGCCGCGCCTCGAGGGCATCAGCACCAGGCGGCCTGGCCTCCCGTCATTGGCAAGAGGTGGAACGAAAGTGCCCGGCCGGACTTGTGCGGTCGTGTCCTTCATCAGTGAGCGTCGTGGGGCGCAGATCGAGAGCGGCACGGCGCCGGACCGGCCCGACGTCGTCGCCGCCTTGGCGCTCTCCCGCGCGATCGGCCGCAATGCCCCGCCGCTCGTCCATGTCGTCGTGTCCCAGGGCCGGGCTCGGGCGCTGCAAGGGCTTGTCGCGGCCATGCGCCCCGATCTCGTCATCGGCTTCTATCCCGCTTGGGACGGGCTTCCGAACGGCACGGTGTCCGCGTCGCGGGCAGTCGTCGGGCGCCGGATGGGGCTGCTGCGCTGGCTGCTGGATGCGGAGGCATGTCCAGCCCTGGTCTTGGCGACGGCGCCGGCATTGCTGCGTCGCGTGGCGCCGCGCTCTGCGTGGGTGGGCGGGCGGCTGGAATTCCGCGCCGGTCAGCGCATCGATCTCGAGGCCATCGCCGGTGCACTCGAGCGGCTCGGCTACTTCCGTGACGGGCGCGTCGACGTCCCGGGCGAGTTCGCGCTGCGCGGCCAGGTGATTGACCTGTTCCCGGCGGCGGCCGAGATGCCCTGCCGCATCGAGCACGACGACGGCGCCATCGTCGCGATCCGCTCCTACGACCCGCGCACGCAACGCTCACTCGCGACCGCCACCACCCTGCTGGTCGACCCGGCGGCGGAGGCCATCGGCGATGCACCGGGCGAGACCTCGGAGACGGTCTTCGACTATCTCCCCAGCGCCCGGCTGCTGGTGGAGCCCGCAGCACAGGCCGAGGCGGCGCGGTTGCTGGACCAGTCGGAGGGCCAAGCGGACGCAGTGACCGCGGCCGAATGGGCTGACGCCATGGCGCGGCTGGCGCTGTCCTGGGAGGACTGGCACTGGCCGCGCTGGCAGCCGGTACCGCGCTTCGTCGAGCATCCGCGCGCCACCTCACTGCTGACACGGTTTCTTGCGGGCGTGCCGCCAACCTGGCGGATCGTCCTCGCGGCACCGGATGCGGCGGCGGAGAAGGCGCTCGTGGCAACGGTGCGGCGCGCAACCAGGAAGCAGACGGAGCAAGCCGAGTCGCCGGCAGTGGCGGCGGCGCCCGCCGGCGCCCAACTTGCCATCCGCCTGCCGGTGGACCGCGGCTTCCAGATCCCCGATGACGGCATAGTCGTAGTGGCGGCGGGCGACGTCATCGGCAGCGCCATCATCGGTCGCGACTCCCCGAGCGAGCCGGTCCTGCCCGGCGGCTCCGAGGGATTCCGGGTCGGCGACCTGTTGCTTCATCTCGACCATGGTCTGGGGCAACTCGAAGGGATCGACCGCGTCGAATGGCTGCCCGGCCGCTTCCGCGAGGCGATCCGCCTCAGATATGCCGGCGAGCGCCGCCTGATCGTCCCGGTTTCCGAGCTTGCCGCCGTGTGGCGCTATGGCGGCGCCGCGGATGGAGTGGCGCTGCACCGGTTGGATGACGAGGAATGGGCAGGACGCCGCCGCGTGCTCGAGGCAGAGATCGCCGACACGGCCGCGCACCTGCTGAAGCTCGTCCGCGCCCGCCGCCGACGGCGAGCGCCGCGGCTGGAGGCCGACGATGCGGCCTACGAGCGCTTCTGCGCCGGCTTCCCCTTCCCGCTCAGCGACGATCAGGCCGCCGCCATCCGGGCGATCCGCCGCGATCTCGCGTCGGGTCATCCGATGGACCGAATCGTCTGTGGCGATGTCGGTTTCGGCAAGACCGAGGTGGCGCTTCGGGCGGTCGCCATCGCCGTGCTCTCCGGCCGCCAGGCTGCCATGGTGGCCCCGACCACCGTGTTGGCTCGTCAGCACTGGCACACCTTTGCCAAGCGCTTCCGCGCGGTCGGCGTCGAAGTCGCCTATCTCGCCGGATCGACCCCGCCCGCGGAGGCAGGCCGTATCCGCGCGGCTCTCGCCGACGGGGGGCGGCGACTTGTGGTCGGGACCCACGCGCTGCTCGTCGATGGCCTGCGGCTCGTCGCCGGCAGCCTGGTGGTGATCGACGAGGAGCATCGCTTCGGGGCCGAGGACAAGGCGCGGCTGCGGCGCATCGCCGGCGCCGGCCATGCGCTCACACTGACGGCGACACCGATTCCGCGCACGCTGCAGGCGACGCTGGCCGGTCTGCAGGATCTCAGCGTCGTCGCCGCACCACCGTCGGACCGCCACCGCGTCCGCACCGTCGCCGCCCCGTTCTCGGACTCGCTGGTCGCCGAAGCGCTTCGCCGGGAGCGACGGCAGGGCGGCCAGAGCTTCCTCGTCTGCCCGCGCATCGGCGACATTCCGGCGATCGCGGAGCGCGTTCGGGCGCTGGTGCCGGACCTCGACATGCAGGTGCTGCATGGCCGGATACCGCGGGCGGAGATGGAGGAACGCATGGCTGCCTTCGCGGCGGGCCGGGGCGACGTGCTCGTCACGACCAACATCGTCGAGAGCGGCCTCGACATTCCCAATGCCAACACCATGCTGGTGTGGCGGGCCGACCGCTTCGGGCTGGCGCAGCTTCACCAGCTCCGCGGCCGGGTCGGCCGCGGCGAGCGCGAGGGCGTCGCTTATCTCCTGACCGCACCGGACCGCCCGCTGGCGCCGGCGACCGCCGAGCGGTTGGCGACCTTGACGGAGGCGGACCAGTTCGGCGCAGGCTTCGTCGTCAGCCGTCGCGATCTCGACCTGCGCGGCGGCGGCGACCTGCTGGGCGAGGATCAGGCCGGGCACATGGCGCTGCTGGGCGTCGATCTCTATCGCCATGTCCTCGACCGAGCGAAGCGCCGCGCCGCCGGCGATGCGGTCGAGGGCGACTACGTGCCCGAGTTCCGCCACGACAAGGCCGATGGCAACCCGGAGGACTACGTGCCCGACCCGGAGATGCGCATCGC
>JBFWXJ010000338.1:0-7297 GCA_050187535.1 Alphaproteobacteria bacterium
CCGGGCGCGTCGACGCCATGTCGTTCTTTCATCCCGCACTCGTCATGCAGCAGCGTCGCGTGCGCAAGGGGACGGTCGTGCTGCCCGAGCCTTTCCGCTTCTCGACGACCAGCGCCGGCGTGCGCCGAGAGACGGACAAGACCTGGCGGGACTGGCTCGGGCTGACGCTGGACTACTATTACGTGACGGGTCAGACGCAGCGCATCTACGAGGAGTTCCTGGTCTCCCGTCAGATCGACCCCAAGACCGCACCGGCGATCATGCGCGAGATGTGGAAGTCGTAGCCGGGACGGCCGGAGGCCGGCCCGCGGGGAGACGGTGACCGGCGGCGGCTTCTGCCGATGGAGTACCAGTGGGATTTCGGGCCGGTCCTGCGCAGCCTGCCACATCTACTGGAGGGGCTGGGGCAGACGATCCGGTTGTCGGCGACGGCGATTCTCGGCGGGCTGGCCATCGGCCTCGCCCTGGCGCTGATGCGGCTCTCGGGGCGACGCTGGGCGGCCTGGCCGGCCGTCGCCGTCATCGAATTCTTCCGCGCTACGCCGCCGCTCGTCCATCTCTTCTGGGTCTTCTACGCGCTGCCGATCGTCGCCGGCATCTCATTCAGCCCGTTCCAGGCCGCCGCGCTGGCGCTCTCGATCCAGTCCGGCGCCTTCTTCGCGGAGGTCTACCGCGCCGGCATCGTCTCGGTGGAGCGCGGGCAATGGGAGGCCGGCCGTGCCCTCGGCATGATGCCGCCGGCCCTGATGCGCCGGATCATCCTGCCGCAGGCGCTGCGCCGCATGGTCGCCCCCTTCGTCGAACGCGCCTTCGAGCTGGTCAAGACGACGGCGCTCGCCGCCACGCTCGCCTATGGCGAGCTGCTCTATCAGGCGATGGTCGTGGTCAGTCAGAGCTTCCGGCCGCTCGAAGTGTATACGGCCGTAGCCGCCCTCTACTTCACCCTCCTGTTCGCCGCCAGCCTCGCCATGCGCCGGGTCGAGGCGGTCGTCGCGCGCGCGGACCGGCGCTGAGCGGGCTGGCGATGATCTACCAGCCGGATTTCACCGACATCATCGCCAACGTGGACCTGCTCGCGCGGGGCGCGTGGCTGACCCTGGCGCTGTGGGCGCTCGCCTTCGCCTTCGGGCTGGCGGCCGGGCTCGTGCTGGGGCTGGTGCGGACGGCGGGCCATCCCGCACTCGCCTGGACGGCGGCCGCCTATGTCGAGGTGTTCCGCAATACGCCTGTGCTGGTTCAGCTCGTCTGGTTCTATTACGCCTTCCCGGTGCTGACCGGCATCCAGATGTCGGCGTTCGCCGCCGCCGCGTTCGGCCTCTGCCTCAATACGTCGGCCTATTGCGCCGAGATTTACCGCGGCGGCATCCGTTCGATCGCGTCGGGCCAGTGGGAGGCCGGGCGGGCGCTCGGCATGCGCTACGGCCCGCTCATGCGCCGCGTCGTGCTGCCTCAGGCGATCCGCCGCATGGTGCCGGCCTTCACCAACAGGGCGATCGAGCTCGGCAAGATGACGGCGATCGCGTCCGTCATCGCCGTCCACGAGCTGATGTACGAAGCGCGGCTGCTGAGCGCCTCCAGCTTCCGGCCGCTGGAGGTGTTCACGGTGATCGCGATCATCTACTTCGTCGTCATCTATCCGGGGACGCTGCTGAGCTACCGCCTGGAAGCCCGGCTCGGGCGGCGCGGATGACTGCGGTCATCGCGGCCGAGGGCTTGCACAAGCGCTTCGGTGATCTGCATGTCCTGCGCGGGATCGATCTCGCCGTCGGCGAGGGCGAGCGCATCGCGATCCTCGGCTCCAGCGGGTCGGGCAAGAGCACGCTGCTGCGCTGTCTGAACTTCATGGAGGTGCCGAGCGAGGGGCGAATCCGCTTCCGCGGCGAGGCGGTCGGCAGCGAAGGGCGCGGCGGCATTCGCTATCGCGAGCGCGATCTGGCTTCGCTGCGGCGCCGTGTCGGCATGGTTTTCCAGCAATTCAACCTCTTCCCGCACATGACGGCCCTGGAGAACGTCATGGAGGGGCCGCTGACCGTGCTGCGCCGGCCGCGCGCGGCGGCTGAGGCTGCCGCCCGCGACCATCTCGCCCGCGTCGGCCTCGCCGACAAGGCGGCCGAGCACCCCTCGCGCCTCTCCGGCGGCCAGCAGCAGCGCGTCGCGATCGCCCGGGCGCTCGCGATGGAGCCCGATGTCCTGCTCTTCGACGAGCCGACCTCCTCACTCGACCCGGAGCTGGTCGGCGAGGTGCTGCGCGTCATCAGGAACCTCGCGGAGGAGGGGCGCACCATGCTTCTCGTCACGCACGAGCTCGGCTTCGCCTACCACGTGGCCTCGCGGGTCCTTTTCCTCCACGACGGACACATCCTCGAGGAGGGGCCGCCGGACCGGGTGATGAAAGCGCCGCGGGAGGAGCGCTTGCGAACGTTCCTCGCACGCTTCTCGGAGTTTTCATTTTAGTTGCGGTTCGATTACGTCGCGCTTGCGACTTAGAGGCGGAATAGTGACATTCGGGCGACATTCAGTCTCGGGAGTCGCCCATGGCCGTCCCATCCGCCGGCGTGCGCCCATTCGGGCCGGTGGAACCTACCGTCCTGCCCTACACATGGCGCAATGATCCTCTGTTCATGCGCGCGCCCATGGCGGCATTCGTTTTTATCGCCGCGGTCTCGCTCGCCTGCCTCCCGTGGCTGCCCGTCTATGCGCAGGTCGTGGACGGGCCGTTCGGCTTCCTCGAGGTCGGCACGCCGATCATGGCGCTCTACGGAATGACCTTGGCGGTGCGGCTGCTCTGCCACCGACGCAATTTCCCGAGCGCCTGGATGGTTGTCTGGTTCGGGTTCTTCGCGGTCGGGTGCTTCGTGTTCGCCGGCGAAGACGTGAACTGGGGCCAGATCTGGTTCCGTTGGGCCACGCCCGCCGGGTGGGAGGCGATCAACATCGAGAAGGAGACCAATCTCCACAACCTCTCGCTCTGGGCCGAGCAGATTCCGAAGGCTGCCCTGACCGTCGCGGTTCTCGTCACGGGCGTCGTTTGGCCGCTCTGGGCGCGAAGTCACCCCGCGCCGTGGCTGGTCGCGGCGACCCCCTTTCGCTTCATCTGGCCCAATCCCGCCCTGTGGCCGGCCGCGGCCTTCGCGCTCGCCATCCGCATCTTCGAGCGCGGCCTCGTATGGGCCAAGGTGCCGGGCCTGCGCGGCCCGATCCTGCACAGCATCAAGGAGATGATCGAGGTGTTCCTGATCATGTTCGTCGTGCTGTATCTGCTCGACATGTGCCGCATCTACGCCCGCGACGGCGGCCGATAGCCGGCCCTCAGTTCGGGAAGTGACGGGCCAGATCGTCGATCTGGCCCGCGGTGAGCCAGCGCACCCGGCGCCCCTCCAGCATCAGGAAGAGGCGGGCGGTCTCCTCCAGCTCTTCCGCGTTGTAGACCGCGTCCTCGAGCGACTTGCCGGCGACGACGGGACCGTGGTTGGCGAGCAGCATCGCATGATGGTCGTGGGCGAGGATGCCCACGGCCTCGGCCAGCTTGCGGTCGCCGGGGCGGTAGTACGGGACGAGCGGCAACCTACCGATCCGCATCACGTAGTAGGCGGTGATCGGCGGCAGCACGTCCGCCGGATCGACGTCGGCGAGGCAGGACACGCAGACCGCGTGGGTGCAGTGGAGATGCACCACCGCCTGCGCCGTCGGCCGGGCCGCGTACATCGCGAGATGCAGGAAAGCCTCCTTCGACGGCGGGTCGCCGTCGACATGGCTTCCGTCGGCCGCGACCTTGGCGATGCGGACGGGGTCGAGATCGCCCATGCAGGAGTTGGTCGGCGTGATGAGGATGCCGTCGCCGAGGCGCGCGCTGATGTTGCCGCTGGATCCATGGGCATAGCGGCGGTCGTAGAGCGACCGGCCGTGGCGGACGATGGCGCGGCGGAGCTCGGCTTCGGTGTCTTCGGCGGTCGGCATTGCGGGCTCGGCGCTGGTGGTGGACCGGGCCAGCGGATACGGTGCCGCGCACGAGGTCAAGACCGGGAGGGAGCGGGCCGATGCTGCTGGGGGTGATCGCGGACGACTTCACCGGGGCGACCGACATCGCCTCGATGCTGGCGAAGAACGGCATGCGCACCGTGCAGACCGTCGGCGTCCCGGCCCCGGGTGCCCGCTATGCCGCCGATGCCGTGGTCGTGGCGCTGAAGAGCCGCACCATTCCGGCGGCCGATGCCGTCTCGCAGTCCCTGGCAGCGCTCGACTGGCTGCTGGCCGAGGGCGCCCGGCAGATCGTCTTCAAGTACTGCTCGACCTTCGACAGCACCGATGCCGGCAACATCGGGCCGGTGGGCGAGGCGTTGCTCGACCGGCTCGGCGGCATCGCCGTCGTGTGCCCGGCCTTCCCGGTCAACCGCCGGACGATCTACCGCGGCTATCTCTTCGTCGGTGACGTGCTGCTCTCCGAATCGAGCATGCGCGACCACCCGCTGACCCCCATGACCGATCCCAGCCTCGTCCGGGTGCTCGCCCGTCAGGTCCGGAACCCGCGCTCGGTCGGGCTCGTCGGATGGGAGACTGTCAGCCGGGGAGCCGAGGCCGTCGCGGCCGCCCTCGCCGCCATCCACGGGGAGGGGGGCCGCTTCGCGGTCGTCGATGCCGTGGCGGACGCCGACCTGCGGACGATCGGGACCGCGGTGGCGGATGCCCGGCTGGTGACCGGCGGCTCCGGAATCGCCATGGGCCTGCCGGAGAACTTCCGTCGACGGGGGCTGCTCGCCGCTACCGCGCCGACCGAGCTGGCGCCCCGGCCGGGGCGCGCGGCCGTGCTCGCCGGTAGCTGCTCGGCAGCGACGCAGGGGCAGGTGGCGGCGGTCGCCGGAAGCTGGCCGACGCTGCGCCTGGATCCCCTGGAGCTTGCCGAGGGCCGCCAGTCCGCGGATGCCGCCTCCGCCTGGGCGGCAGCACAGGCGCCCGGGGCCCCGGTCCTGATCTATTCGACCGCAGCGCCCGAGGAGGTTCGGATCGCCCAGGACCGCCTGGGACGCGACCGGGCGGCTGCCGTGCTGGAGGACGCGTTCGCCGTCATCGCCGCGGGGCTCGTGGCGGCCGGCGTTACCCGGCTCGTCGTTGCCGGCGGGGAGACGGCGGGGGCCGTCATGGGGGCACTGTCGTTCAAGGCGCTGGCGATCGGGCCGGAGATCGACCCCGGCGTACCCTGGGTACAGGGCATCGGCGATCCGCCACTCTGCTTGGCGCTCAAGTCCGGCAACTTCGGCGGCCCCGATTTCTTCACGAAGGCGCTGGCGACGCTCGGCTGAAAGCGCCGCCAGCGGCGGGCGCGAAACCCCTTGCCGAACGCAGCGGAGCGCTTAGATAAGAATCATTCTAAGAATGGTTCGCAAATATGATCCGTGATCTGCTCAAGACCGCCAGCTTCGCGACCCTGCACTTCGCCGTGGGCTTCGGGGTCGCCTATGCGCTCACCGGCTCGGTCGCCATCGCATCCGGAATCGCTCTGCTGGAGCCGATGATCAACACCGTGGTGTTCTTCTTCCACGAGCGGGCGTGGCGTCGCGCCGCGGCCTGACTGGCCTGGGTCATCCTTGTGAGTGAGGCCGGCCGCCGCTATAGGACGCGCGCCGAGAATGGGCCGGCGCGGCCTGGAACGGGTGGCGGTTGAGCGAGCAAGGCGAACGATCCGGCACGGCGAAGCTGGCGCTGGGGGCGATCGGCGTCGTCTATGGCGACATCGGGACGAGCCCGCTCTACACGATCCGCGAGGCGTTCCACGGGGCTGGGTTGCCGGCGACGCCGGCGAACGTCGTCGGCCTGCTGTCGCTGGTCGTGTGGTCGCTGCTGCTGGTAGTGACGGTCAAGTACGTCACCTTCATCCTCCGTGCGGACAACCGTGGGGAAGGCGGCATCCTGGCCCTGATGGCGCTGGCCCAGCGGCGGCGTCCGGGCCGGCTGTGGATGATCGCCGTCGGGCTGTTCGGCGCAGCGCTGTTCTACGGCGATGGCATCATCACCCCCGCCATCTCGGTGCTCAGCGCCGTCGAGGGCCTGAAGATCGAGACCCCCGCGATCGAGCCCTATGTCGTTCCGATCGCGCTCGTGATCCTGGTCGCGCTGTTCCTGGTGCAGCGCTACGGCACCGGCAACGTGGCCGTTTGGTTCGGGCCCATCATGGCCGTGTGGTTCGCGACGCTGGTGGCGCTCGGCCTCCTCGGCATCGCGCGCCATCCGGGCGTGCTGCGCGCCTTCGACCCGCTGGAGGGCGTCGCGTTCTTCGCGGCGAACGGTTGGCTCGGCTTCGTGATCCTGGGCGCGGTGGTCCTGGCGGTGACGGGCGCGGAAGCGCTCTATGCCGACATGGGGCATTTCGGCCGCCGCCCGATCCGTGTCGCCTGGATCGGCTGCGTCCTGCCCGCACTCGTCCTCAACTATCTCGGCCAGGGCGCATTGATCCTGGACGACCCGGCGGCGATCGAGAACCCGTTCTTCCTGATGGCGCCGCAATGGGCGCTGTTGCCGCTCGTCGTGCTGGCGACCGCGGCCACGATCATCGCGTCGCAGGCGGTGATATCGGGCGTCTTCTCCCTGACGCAGCAGGCTGTCCTGCTCGATTTCCTGCCGCGCATGGCCATCCTGCACACCTCCGAGCACCAGATCGGCCAGATCTACCTGCCGCGGGTCAACGGCCTGCTGCTGATCGGTGTCGTCGTGCTGGTGCTCGAATTCCAGTCGTCGAGTGCGCTGGCGGCCGCCTACGGCGTCGCGGTCACTGGGACGATGGTTGCGACCAGCCTGCTCTCGTTCATCATCATCCGCCATCGCTGGAACTGGCCGCTGCCCGCCGCGGCCGCGCTCTCGGGCATGTTCCTGCTGGTCGACGGGGCATTCCTCGGCGCGACCCTGCTCAAGGTCGACGACGGCGGCTGGATGCCGCTGCTCGTGGGCGCGGCAATCTGGACGATCATGGCGACGTGGCACCACGGCCGTTCGATCCTGCGCGAGCGCCTGGCCGAAAGCGCGCTGCCGCTCGACATCTTCCTGCAGCGCCTGACCCATCGGCCCTACCACCGGGTCCCGGGGACCGCCGTCTACATGACCGGGAACGGTGCCGTCGTGCCTTACGCCTTCCTCCACAACCTCAAGCACAACAAGGTGCTGCACGAGCGCATCGTCCTGCTGACGGTGACGATAGCCGACGTGCCCCGGGTGGCCCCGGCCGACCGGGCCACCATCGAGTTCCTGGCGACCGGCTTCGTCCGCATCACCATGCACTTCGGCTTCATCGACACGCCCGACGTGCCCC
>JBFWXJ010000339.1:0-7257 GCA_050187535.1 Alphaproteobacteria bacterium
TCGCAGTGCCCAGCGTGTCCGTCCCGTCGAGCAGCAGGACGACCGCGTCCTCCTCGCCCGTGCCGACGAAGGTGGGGGTCGTCTCCTTCGTCAGGTCGTCGTGGTCCGACGTGCCGCTGTCGTCGGCCGCAACGAGGTCCGGTGCGGAGACTACGGGTGGCACCGTGTCGGAGAGCACCACGAACTGGTGGCCGTTGTTTTCCGGGTCGTCGAAGCGGGCGACGCGCACGGTGCCTTCCGAGGTGCCGTCCGACGTCCACACCTGCGATCCGTCGGTGGTGTCGTAGGCTCTGAAGAACAGCGTACCGTTGATATTCGTCAGCGACGAGAGCGTGCTGCCGTCGGCGCCGGGAGCGATGTCCCGGACGAGCATGGTGCCGTCGGACGTCCCGTCCGACTTCCACAGCTCGACGCCGTGCGTCCCGTCGTCGGCGGTGAAGAACAGGGTCCCGTCCACGACCGCCGGTTCCGAGACGGCACTGCCGAGGCTGCCGGGGTTGATGTCCCTGACCAGCCCGGTGCCCTGCGATGTCCCGTCCGACTTCCACAGCTCGACGCCGTGCGTCCCGTCGTCGGCCCGGAAGAAGAGCGTCCCGCCCATGGGTGTCGGGTAGAGGATGGCGCTGCCGGCGGTGCCGGTATTGATGTCGCGGACGAGCACCGTGCCGTCCGACGTGCCGTCGGACTTCCACAGCTCGCTCCCGATCGAGGGTGCCGTCGCCTTGAAGAACAGGGTCCCGTTCACGACCTCCGTCGCCGAGATGGAGCTGCCGGCGGTGCCGGGATTGATGTCCTTGACGATCACCGTGCCGGTCGACGTCCCATCCGACTTCCACAGCTCGGCCCCGGCGATGCTGTCGGAGGCCGAGAAGACCAGCGTCCCGTTCAGGTCCGTCAGTTCCGAGGGGTTGCCGCTGGCCATCCCCGGCCGGATGTCCCTGACGATCACGGTACCGTCCGACGTGCCGTCCGTCTTGAACAGCTCGATGCCGGTCGCCCTGATGTTCGTCGTGAAATAGAGCGTTCCGTCCACGACCGTGAGGTCGCTGGGGCTGCTGGAGCCCGTGGGATTGAGGTCCCGGACCATCACGGTCCCGGCCGAGGTGCCGTCCGACTTCCACAGCTCGACGCCGTTCGTGCCGTCGGTGGCCGAGAAGAACAGCGTCCCGCCGAAGTCCGTGAAGTCTCCGGGAGTGCTGTGGCCGGCGCCCGGCGCAATGTCCTTGACCATCACGGTACCGTCCGAGGTGCCGTCCGACTTCCACAGCTCGCGGCCGACCGTGCTGTCCTCGGCCCGGAAGAACAGCGTCCCGCCCACATCCGTCAGACTGAGCGGAAAGCTGTCGCCGCCGACATTGATGTCCCGGACGAGCGCGGTCCCGTCCGAGGTGCCGTCGGTCCTCCACAACTCGCGGCCCACGGCCGTGGTGGTGGCGGCAAAAAGGACGGTGGCCATGCAGCCCTCCCGACAGCGCGCCCATTGGGACGGCTCAGGTTGCAACCTCGCGCACGCCTCGCGAAGAATTTCCCACTATGCAATCGCCGGTGCAGGAATAGCCAAGGCTAAATCGCCCGGCCTTTGATGATCGCCTTGGCAAATTCTTGTGGCGCCTCACGGCGCCATGCGGATATCGCATCCCGGAAAGACTGTGCGTGCCCGGCTCCCGCGCGGGGCCTTGCCGGATCGGCGATATCGGTCAACCGGCCGCCGCGCCGCCTCGAAATCCCCTGGCGACGACATAGACTTCGGCCGATTCAGCCCGGCTCGCCGGCGGCTTCACATGGCGGACTTCGGCGAAGTCGCGCTTCAGGGCGGCCAGGAGCCCGCCTTCGGTGCCGCCCTGGAAGACCTTGCACACGAAGGTGCCGCCCGGCTTCAGCACCTCCACGGCGAAGGCGTGGGCGGCTTCGGCCAGCGCCACCACGCGCAGGTGGTCCGTCGGTCCATGGCCGGTCGTGGGTGCCGCCATGTCGCTCAGCACCAGATCGGCCTTGCCGCCGAGCGCCTCGGTAAGGCGCAGTGGCGCCGCCTCGTCGAGGAAGTCGAGCTGGATGGCGATCGCACCCGGCAGGGCGACCATCTCCAGGATGTCGAGGGCGACGACCTTGCCGCTGCTGCGCGTCCGCTCGACGACGACCTGTGTCCAGCCGCCCGGAGCTGCCCCCAGGTCGACAACGACGAGGCCCGGCCGCAGCAGGTGGAGGCGGTCGTCGAGTTCCATCAGCTTGAAGGCCGCCCGCGAGCGCAGGCCCAGCCGCTTGGCCTCGGCGACGTAGGGATCGTTGAGCTGGCGGGTCAGCCAGCGCTGCGACGACGTGCTGCGTCCCGCCGCGCGCACGCGCACCGCGAGGTCGCGCGTGCCGCGGCCCGAGGTGCCGCGCCCGGACGTGGTGCCGCCGGGGCCGCGTCCGGCGGCTCCGCTCTTGGGCTTGCGGGTCACGGGTGACGGCCGCGGCCGCGCCGGCCGTTGCGCGCCATCAGGCCGTATAGGATGCCCTCGCGCACGCCGCGGTCGGCGACGCGCAGGCGCCGGGTCGGCCAGCGCTCGAGGATGGCCGAGAGGATGGCGCAGCCCGCCAGCACCAGGTCGGCCCGCTCCGGGCCGATGCAGGGATGGGCGACCCGGCCGGCATAATCGAGGTCCAGCAGGCGCGCCGACGCGCCGGCGACCGCGTCGCAGTCGAGCACGATGCCGTCGACCTGCGCACGGTTGTAGCGCGGCAGCTCCAGGTGGACGCCGGCCAGCGTCGTGACGGTGCCCGAGCTCCCCAGCATCTGCACGCCGCCCTCGGCCATCGTCTCGGCGATGCCGTGCTCGGCGTCGAACGTCTCCAGATGGGCGGACGCCTCGGCCTGCATGGCGGCGTAGAGGCCGCGGGTCACCTCGCGGCCGCCGTAGCGGTCGGCCAGCGTCACCACGCCGAGCGGGATCGAGGCATAGCCCAGCATCTCCGGCTCGTAGCGGTCCTGCCGGACCCACAGGAGCTCGGTCGAGCCGCCGCCGATGTCGAACAGCAGCGCGTACTCGGCATAGGGGTCGAGCAGGGGCGCACAGCCGGCCAGGACCAGGCGCGCCTCCTCGGCGGCGGCGATCGTCTCGATGACGAGGCCGGTCTCCTGCCGCACGCGCTCGACGAAATGACCGCAGTTCGCCGCCTGCCGGCATGCCTCGGTCGCCACCGCGCGCACCTGGTCGACACGGCGGGAGCGGATTTTCTGGGCGCAGACGGCGAGCGCGGCGATCGACCGGTCCATCGCCGCGTCCGACAGGCAGCCCGAGCGTGCGAGTCCCTCGCCCAGGCGGACGATGCGGGAGAATGCGTCGAGGACCCGGAACCCGCCCGACGTCGGCCGCGCCACCAGCAGGCGGCAATTGTTCGTGCCGAGGTCGAGGGCGGCGTAGACGACGGAGTGGGCGGGCGGCGGTCCTTCGGGCTGCGATGCGGTCGAAAGGGTCACGAAACTGCAGGATATCCGAGGCGGGCGGCGCCCGGAAGCGGCACCACGTCAATGGCGCCCCATGAGTTGCGGCAGGAAGGTGGAAAGCTCCGGGATCAGCGTCAGCAGCAGCAGCACGCCCAGCTGCAATGCCAGCATCGGCATCAGCTCCCGCGACAGGGCCGACATCGGCACCTTCGCCACCATGGCGGTGATGAAGAGCAGGCCGCCGACGGGCGGCGTCACCAGCCCCAGCGTCAGGTTGACGATGACGACGATGGCGAAATGGGTCGGGTCGATGCCGAGCGTGGCCGCCATCGGCGCCAGGATCGGCACCAGCACCATGACGCCAGGCAGCGGCTCGATGAAGATGCCGAAGAGCAGCAGCAGGATGTTGACGCCGATCAGGAAAGCGAGCGGCGAGAGCTCGAGCCCGCCGATCCACGCCGCCATCTCCTGTGGTACCCGCGCGAAGGTCAGCACCCAGGCGAAGGCCGCGGACATGGCGACGATCAGGAGCACGGCCGCGGTCATCAGCGCCGAGCGCACGAGGATGCCGGGCAACATCGCCCAGGTGAGCGTCCCGTAGACCCAGCGGCCGACGACGAGCGCATAGAACACCGCCACCACCGAGGCCTCGGTCGGGGTGAAGGCTCCGCCGTGGATGCCGCCCACGATCAGCACGGGCAGGAAGAGGGCCGGCAGCGCCCGCCAGGTGGTGACCGCCATCTCGCGCGGGGTCGGCGGCGCGCCGGTGCCGCGATAGTTCCGCCGCCGGCTGATCCACGCGTTCCAGCCGATCAGCGCGCCGGAGATCATGAGGCCGGGGACGACGCCCGCCCAGAACAGCCCCAGCACCGACACCCGCTGATCCTGCAGCGCATAGATGATCATGATGATCGAGGGCGGGATGATGGGGCCGACGATCGAGGCGGTCGCCGTCAGGGCCGCCGCATAGGCGGGCGGGTAGCCGGATTCGCGCATCATCCTGATGAGCAGCGCACCCGGCCCCGCCGCGTCGGCCAGCGCCGAGCCGCTGATGCCCGAGAAGAAGGTGATCGTCAGGATGTTGGTGTGGCCGAGCCCGCCGCGGCGATGGCCGACGAACATCGCGGCGAAGCGCAGCAGGACATGGGCGAGCGCCCCGCCGGTCATCAGCTCGGCCGCCAGCAGGAAGAAGGGCATCGCCATCAGCGGGAAGCTGTCGATACCGGTGAACAGCTTCTGCACGAGGCTGACGGCCGGCAGTCCCTGGGTCAGCATCGTGGCCGCGGTCGCCATGCCGATCGCGAAGCCGACCGGCACGCCGACGGCGAGCAGCAGGATCAGCGATCCGAACAGGGTCGCGGTGATCACAGCGATCCCGCCGCGTTCGGGTCGAGTGCCTCCTCCGCCTCGAAGCGGCGCTCGCGCACATAGCCGGCCGCGATCGCGCCGAAGTGCCACAGCGCCAGCGCGAAGCCGATCGGCATGGTGGTCGCAACCAGTCCGAAAGGGATCTCCATGACCGGCGTCGTCTGGATCCAGGTCCGCTCGACGAAGCCGACGCCGACCCAGACGAGGAAGGCGCAGAAGGCGAGCAGCAGCGCCATGACCGCCGCGCGCAGCACGCGGGCGGCGGGGGCGGGGAGGGCGTCCTGCAGGTTGTCGATTGCGATGTGGCCGCCGACGCGCGCCACCGGGCCGATGCCGAGGAAGGTCAGCCAGATCATCAGATAGCGCGCGACCTCCTCCGCCCAGACGAGCGAATCCGCGGTCAGGTAGCGCAGCGCCACGTTGACGAAGACGATCGCCGCCATGGCCGCCAGCGCGGCCATCAGCAGCAGGCGGTTGAGCGCCAGGACGGCGCTGTCGATCCGGGCCAGCATGGGGGAAAGAGGGGTGGGCCGGCGGTGCCGGGCCGCCCCTCCGCCGCTCACTTCCAGTTGCGGATGCGGTCGATGCGCTCCTGGCCGAAGCGCTTGGCGTACTCGGCGTAGGCCGGGGCCAGCGCCGCCTGGAACTTCGCCGTGTCGACCGCCGTCACCACCTGCATGCCCTGCGCCTTCAGGGCCTCGACGCCCTTGGTCTCGACGTCGTCGACGAAGCGCCGCATGGCGACGGCGGCGGCCTTACCGGCCTCCTTGAAGGCCGCCTTGCCGTCGGCGGGCTGAGCGTCGTAGAGGCGCTTGGAGACGATGATCAGGGCCGGCGAGAAGACGTGCCGGGTGAGCGTCAGGTGCTTCTGCACTTCAGCCAGCTTGGCCGAGACGATGACCGCGATCGGGTTCTCCTGGCCGTCGATGGTGCCCTGCTGCAGGCCGGGGATGACCTCGGGCCACGCCATCGGCGTCGGGCTGGCACCCAGCGTGCGGAAGGCCAGCATGTGCACCTGGTTCTCCATGGTGCGCAGCTTCAGGCCCTTCATGTCCTCGGGCGCGCCGACCGGACGCCTGCCGTTCGTCAGGTGGCGGAAACCCTGCTCGCCCCAGGCGAGCGCCACCATGCCCTTGGCCGGGAACTTCGCCAGCAGCTCCTCGCCGATCGGGCCGTCCAGCACGGCGCGGGCGTGCGCGGTGTCGCGGAACAGGAAGGGGATGTCGGTGATCGCGACTTCGGGCACGAAGTTGCCGACCGGCCCGCTCGACGTGATGACCGCGTCCAGCGTGCCGAGCTGCACGCTCTCGATCATCTCGCGCTCGCCGCCCAGCGCGCTCGAGGGAAACTGCTCGACCTTGAGGCGCCCGCCCGTGCGCTTGGCCAGCTCCTCGGCGAAGGCGGCGCCGCCCGCCCCGTAGTGCGAGTTGGTGGCGAGCGCATAGCCGATGCGGACGGTCGTCTGGGCCGCGGCGGGCGCGGCAAGGGCCACCGCGCCCGCCGCAAGGGCGAGCGCGAGACTACGCACGAAGCTCATGGAAATTCCTCCCGGGAGACGGTTCGTGCCGGCACCATAGTGGGTGCCGCCACGAACCGGAAGCCGGGCCGGAAGTGGGTGAACCGATCAGTCGAAGAGGTCGGGCTCGTCCTCGGTGACGACGTCCCAGTAGGGCTGGAACGAGTAGAAGTTGCCGATGTCGTTGCCGACCTGGCCGTGGGTCAGGCGCGCGACGTCGTCCGGCATCGGCCTGGTCGGGCCGGCGGCGCGTGCCAGGAGCTGGGCGTGGCAGGCGTTCTCCATGGCGAGGTAGCGCCACACGCAGGCCTCGACCGTGCGGCCGACGGTGAGGATGCCGTGGTTCTGCAGGATGACCGCCTTCATCGGCCCCAGCGCCTCGGCGATCTTGGCGCCCTCGCTGGTGTCGAGCACGACGCCCGAGAACTCGGCGAAGAGGGCGTGATCCTCGAAGAAGGCCGCGTCGTCCTGGGTCAGCGGCTCCAGCAGGCGGCCCAGCGCCGACCATGCCTTGCCGTAGAGAGAGTGCGAGTGGGCGGCCGCCATGACGTCCGGCCGTGCCTTGTGCAGCTCGGAATGGATGGCGAAGGCGGCGCGGTTGAGCCGCGGCTTGGCGTTCGCCGGCGGCACCACGATCTCGCCCTCGTGGCTGACCAGCATCAGGTCGGAGACGCGGATGCGGCTGAAATGCACGCCGAAGGGATTGACCCAGAAATGGTCCGTCAGCTCCGGGTCGCGGGCGGTGATATGGCCCGCACCGCCCATCTCGAAGCCGTAGCGGGCGAAGAGGCGGTAGGAGGCGGCCAGCCGCTGCTTGCGGTAGAGGCGCTCCAGCTCGATCGTCGGCTGCATCGGCGGCGCGGTGTCGCCCGGCGCCGGGAACAGCGTCTCGAGCTTGCCGGCGACGCCGGTCGTTGGACGTTCGTGAAGCAGGGAATCCGGCATC
>JBFWXJ010000340.1:0-7250 GCA_050187535.1 Alphaproteobacteria bacterium
GATCGAGGAATGCCCGGCGAAGGCCGCCACGTTCGGGCCGACGCCGCGGCGCTCCAGCATGCCGAGATACTCGCCGAACTGCTCGAACTCCCAGCGCACGCCCGTGCGCAGCGCGTCCAGCGACATGCCCTCGACATGGGTCAGGTTGCGCATCGTCAGGTCGCGGTCGGCCGGCCGGCAGGGCGCGATGGTGAAGCCGCAATTGCCGATGACGACCGTGGTCACGCCCTGCAGCGCCGAGGGATCGGCCCAGGCGTCCCAGGTGAGCTGCGCGTCGTAGTGCGTGTGGCCGTCGATGATGCCCGGCATCAGCGTCAGGCCGCCGGCATCCATCGTCTCGCGCGCGGGGCCGAGGCCGCGGCCGATGGCGGCGATGCGGCCGCCGCTGACGGCGAGGTCGCCCCGCACGGCGGGCGCACCAGTGCCATCGACGATCGAAGCGTCGCGGATGACGAGGTCGAACATGGCGCTTCTCCCTCTGCTGTTTTCTAATTCCGCGGGGCGATGGCGAGCCACACGGCGGCGAGCACGGTGAAGGTCGCGAGCGTCAGGAATGCGGCGGGGTAGGAGCCGCTGGCCGCCACGATGGCGGTGACGAGCGGCGGTCCCACGACGACCCCGCCGAAGGTCATGAACATGGCGCCGCCGGTCGCCTCGCCGGCGCGGCCGGCCGGGGCGAGGCGCGCGACCTCGGCCAGATAGAGGCCGGTCCAGCCGATCGCGGTCGATCCCAGCACCGCCGCGATCGCCGCCAGCAGCCAGAAGGGCCAGCTCGCATCCGCATGTGCCAGCACGGCCAGGCTGGCGCCGGTGCCGAGTGCCACCAGGATGATCAGCGTGCGGGTGCGCAGCACCTGCTCGGCGAGCGCGCCCCAGATGATGCGCCCGACGACACCGCCTCCCTGGGCGACCGCATAGGCGATGCCGCATTCGGTCAGTCCGAGGCCGATCACCTCGGCGAAGTAGACGACGAGGAAGGCGCTGACCGAGAGCTGCGTCGCGGAGAATATGAAGGAGGCGATGGCGAGCCGCCGCAGCGCCGGGTCGCCGAGGATGAGGCGCAGCGGCCCGCCGATGCGGATCGTCGCGCGTGGCCCGTCGGGTCGGCGGTCGGCATCGAGCCAGCCGCGCAGCGGCTGCAGGGCGATCACGCCGGCGAATCCGATCGCGGCTATCACCAGTGCCGCCCATTGCCAGCCCAGCGCCAGCACGAGCGGCGGGGCGACGAGGCCGGCCAGGGCGCCCCCCAGCGGCACGCCGGTCTGCTTGATCGAGAATGCCATGGGCTGCAGCGGCTGCGGCGTCTGGCGGGCGAGGATGTGCGAGCTGGCCGGGGTCGAGGGGCCGACCGCGCAGCCGACGGAGATGGCCGCGGCCAGCACGGCCAGCGGATGGCCGAGCGCGAAGAGGACGAGGCCGGCTGCCGCCGCCAGGAGTGCCACCTGCGTGATGCGCAGGCCGCCATGGCGCGCCAGCAGGCCGCCCGCGATCGGGCTGGTGACGGCGGCCGAGGCATAGACGAAGGCGGTGAAGGCGCCGATGTTGCGCGCATCGACGCCGATCGAGGCCGCGGCGGCCGGCGCCATCACCGGCACCGCCAGGCCCGACATGGTGATGACCGACTGGGCCGCCACCGTCGCCAGCACCGGCAGCCCGACCGCGATGGTGAAGAGGCCGCGCATGTTGCCGGCGGCCGGTGCGGCTCAGCGGCCGGTGTAGACCGGCCGTCGCTTCTCGTTGAAGGCGCGGATGCCTTCCTGGCGGTCCGCCGTCGGCACCATGCGGTTGTAGGCCTCGATTTCGAAGGCGAGGCCGTTCTTGAGGTCGACCTGGGTCGACACGTCGATCGACCGCTTGGCCTGGCGCACCGAAATCGGGGCGTTCTGGGCGATGCGCCGCGCCGTCGCCAGGACGTCGTCCATCAGCGTCGCCTCGTCGCACAGCTTGTTGACGATGCCCCAGTCATGCGCCTCCTCGGCGCCGAAGGGCGTGCCGGTCAGGATGATCTCCTTGGCCCGGCGCACGCCGACCGCGCGCGGCAGCGTCTGGGTCCCGCCCGCGCCCGGCATGATGCCGAGCGTGACCTCGGTCAGGGCGAAGCGGGCCGCGCGCACCGCATAGGCGAAGTCGGCGGCCAGCACGAACTCCAGCCCGCCGGCATAGGCCGCCCCGTTGACCGCGGCGATGACCGGCACGGGGCAGTCCATCATGCGGTAGACCGCTTGCTCGAAGATGGCGTGCTGCTTCTGCCACGCCTCGTCGGTCATGCCGTTGCGTTCCTTGAGGTCGCCGCCGGCGCAGAACGCCTTGGTCCCGGAGCCCGTCAGGACGATGCAGCGCGTGTCGCCCGGATCGAGCACCAGCCCGAGCCAGAGGTCGAGCATGTCGCGGCCCATCTGGGTGTTGAGCGCGTTGGCGAAGGCCGGGCGGTTGAGCGTCACCTTCAGCAGGTGCGGCTCGATCTCGTCCACCAGCAGCGTCTCGTAGGTCTTGCCCATGGGCTCAGGCCTTTCCGGTCGGCAGCACGGAAGCGTTGTCGGCGCCCAGCGCCGGTGCCGCGTTGCGCATCGCCGGTCGCTCGCCGTCGAAGGACATGGGCAGGCCGAAGATGTCCATGCGCCCGTCCGGCGTCTTCTGCAGCATGCCGAGTGCGGCCGTCTGCGGATGCGTCACCACCTCGTCGATGGTCTGGGTCGGCGTCGTCGGGATGCCGGCGGCCTCGAGCGCCGCCTGCCATTCCGCGCGCGGCCGCGTCGCCATGATCGGGTCGATGAGGGCGTTGAGGTCGGCCAGGTTGCGCACCCGCGCGGGGTTGTCGGCGAAGCGCGAGTCGGCCGGCCATTCGGGATGGCCGAGCGCCGTGCAGAGCTTGCGGAAGAGCCCGTCGTTGGGCGCCGCCACCATCAGGTAGCCGTCGCTGCAGCGATAGGCCTGGTAGGGGGCGATGCCGCGCGTGCCCGATCCGTTGCGCTTGCCCGGCTGCCCGGTCGCGAGGAAGTCGGCCGCGTGGTAGGTCATCCAGGCGAGTGCCGTCTCGTAGAGCGAGGTGTCGATGCGGGCACCCGTGCCGCCGCGTTCGCGCCGCAGCAGGGCCGAGACGATGGCAAGCGCGCACCACATGCCCGTGCCCATGTCGATCAGGGAGGTGCCGACGCGCACCGGCGGGCGCCCTTCCTCGCCGGTCATCATCATGAGGCCGCCGAAGGCCTGCATCAGCGGGTCGTAGCCGGGCTTGGCGGCGAGCGGGCCGGTTGCCCCGAAGGCGCCGATGTTGCAGTAGACGAGGTCGGGCTTGGCGGCGCGCAGCGTCTCCGCGTCGAGACCGTACTTGTCCACCTGCCCGGGGCGCAGGTTCTGCAGCACCGCGTCGCCCGTCTCCAGGATCAGGCGTTTCAGGTCGGCGAGCTGGCCCGCGTCCTTCAAGTCGACGACGATCGAGCGCTTGTTGATGTTGAACACCTGGAAGATCGACGAGGTGCCGTGCCAGAAGGGTGGGCCCCAGTGGCGGGCGTCGTCGCCCTCCGGGCGCTCCACCTTGACGAGGTCCGCCCCGAGCGAGGCGAGGATGAGCCCGGCATAGGGCGCGGCGACGCTCGTCCCGATCTCGAAGACCCGGACGCCGGCCAGCGGCAACGGCTGCGACACTTGGGTGGGGTTTCCTCTGGAGGCTGCGTTTGCCCGGAACGGTAGGCGTCGCCTCGCGCGAGCGTCAATGATTGATCGGCCGGGCCGATCGGGTCCGCCGCCGTAGTAAATTCCGAGCATCCAGCAGCATCCGAGGAGCCCCCGCGCATGCCCGTCGTCCTCACCGCGATCGACGATCGCGGCGTCGCCACCCTGACGTTGAACCGGCCCGAGGTCGGCAACGCCTATGACGACGGCATGCTGGGTGGCATCGTCGACGCCTGCGGAAGTCTGGCGGCCGACGCGCGCGTGCGCGCGCTGCTGCTGCGCGGCGCCGGGCGGCATTTCCAGGCCGGCGCCGACCTCGGCTGGCTGAAGCGCGTGGCGGCGCTGACGCCGGCCGAGAACCACGCGTTCTCGGGCCTGACGATCGCGGCCATGCGCGCGATCGACGCCTTCCCGCGGCCGACGATCGCCCTGGTTCATGGCGGCTGCTTCGGCGGCGGCACCGGCTTCGTCGCCGCCTGCGACATCGCGGTCGCGACGGAAGATGCGCAGTTCGCCATCTCCGAGGTGAAGTTCGGCGTGAGCCCGCTGCCGATGGTGATGCAGCTCGCCCGCTCGATGGGCCTGCCGCAGCTCCGCCGCTGGGCGATCACCGCCGAGCGCTTCGACGCGCGCCGCGCGGAGCGCATGGGCTTCGTCCACGAGCTGTGCGCGCCGGGCGGCCTCGATGCCGCCGCCGCTCCCATCGTCGATGCCATCCTCGCCGCCGGCCCGGAGGCGGTGGCCGAGACCAAGCGCCTGACGCGCGCGCTGACGGGCACGGCGGTCGACGACGCGCTGGCGGAACGGCTGACGGACGTCGCCGCGGCGCGACGGCAATCGGCCGAGGCGGCGGAGGGGCTGTCGAGCTTCCTGGAGAAGCGCCCGCCGGCCTGGAGCGTTTCCCCGGCGAACCAGGATGGGAAAGGCTTGCCGCGATGAGCGAACTGACGATCTGGACCCTCGACTGGGTGCCGGAAGGCCCTCGTGGATTCGTGCGCGATCTGCGGCTGAGATGGGCATGCGAGGAAGCGGGCCTCGCATACCGGGTCCGGACGGTCCCGTTCGACGGCCGGGAGACGAACCATCTCGATCGCCAGCCGTTCGGCCAGGTCCCGTTCCTGGACGACGGCGACGTGAAGATATTCGAGAGTGGTGCCGGGCTTCTGCATATCGCCGGAAAGAGCGAGACGCTGATGCCGACCGATGCGGTCGGCGAAGCGCAGGCCCGCCAGTGGACGATCACCGCACTCAACTCGATCGAGATGGTCACGGTGCCCTGGTGGTTCCTGAAGATGTGCGGCGACACCGACAACGCGCTCGCGGGATGGATGGGCACGCGTCTCGACCAACTCGAAAAGGTGCTGAGTGAGCGCGAGTGGCTCGCGGCCGGCCGCTTCACCGTAGCCGACCTGCTGATGGCCGATGTGCTGCGGGTTCCCGATGTCCGCGCCTTCGGCGATCGGCCGGCGTCGGAGGCCTATGTCGCCCGCGTCACCGCCCGGCCCGCATTCGCGAAGGCCCGGGCCGACCAGATCGGTCACTTCGCGGCGGCCGATGCGGCGAGGGGCGACGGGAGGGCCGGCGCCGATCGGTCCATCCGGTGACCGCGACGGATTCGTCCCGCGTCCGGCCGCGATCCCGCCGTTGCGCGGCCCTGGCGCGTCAGCGCCAGCCGGCGCGCTTCAGGTGGTCGGCGACGAGTGCGGCCTGCGCGCGGCCGGCATAAGGCATCCAGGCGACGAACTCCTCGGCCGCCAGTCCCGGAAAGTCGCGACGCAGGTCGGAGACGACGGCGCCGGCCGCCGGCATGTCGTCGTTGGCGGCCAGGCATGCCGCCAGCGTCTGCCGCACCAGCCAGAAGCGCGGCCGCAACCGCGCGGCCCAATGTGCCGTGCGCAGCGCCTCGCGGGCATTGCCCAGGTGCAGGTCGGCCAGCGCCTTCGACGGCAGGCAGAGGCCGAGACCCGCGTCGCCGACGCGCAGGCGCATCGCCGTCAGGAGGTAGGACTTGGCCGCGTCGTAGGCGCCGGTCATCAGCGCATGATAGCTGTGCCCCGTCGAGGAGAGCGCGAAGCTCGGGTTCAGCGCCATGCTGCGGTCGAGGAAGGCCGGCGCCTCGTCGTGGCGGCCCTGCCAGTCGAGCACCTGGCCCAGGATGTTGCAGGCCCTCGCCTCCGAGGAGTCGATCTCCAGCGCGCGGCGGGCCGCCGCCTCGGCGTCGTTCAGGTTCGTCGACCAATCCGCGTCGCGGCGCAACTGACCCGCCATGTAGATCGAGACCGCGAGCATCGCGTGGGCATGCGCGTAGCGCGGGTCGGCCTCGATCGCGGCGCGGAAGGCGTCCTTGGCCGTCGCCCACTCGCCCGCGTAGTAGTGGCGATAGCCGAGCACCAGCTGCCGGTAGGCGAGCTCCGACCCGGTCGTCGCGATCGCCGACCGCGCCGCTGCGGCGGCCTCGCTCTCGGCGAGCGCCGGGTCGAGGGCGGCCACGATCAGCGGGCAGATCTGCGCCGACCACCGGCGCCGATCCTCGTTCTCGCCGTCGTAGCAGACGGTCCAGACGATGCAGCCCGTCTCCGCCTCGGCCAGCTCGATCGTCAGCCGCAACCGGTCGGCACGCTCGGCCAACGCGCCATAGACGAGATAGTCGGCGCCGGTGCGCCGGGCGAACTCGCGCGGGATGAAGATCGGCTCGGCGGCGAACGGCGTCGTGGCGCCGCGCGACAGCACGCTGAACCAGCGGCAGCGCGAGAGCATCAGGGTGATGTCCTCGGTCAGCGCCGAGGCGTCGTCGGCACCATCGTCGCCACGGCCCTGCCAGCGGAAGGGCAGCACCGCCACGACCGGCGCATCGGCCCGGCTGCGCGCCCAGGGATCGCGCTGGGCGAACACCGATCGCTTCTCGGTCGCTGCCACGAGCGGGGGGCTTCGCGGTGCCGCAGCCAGCTCGCGCCGGGCCGCCGCCAGCTCGGCCGGCGGCTCCTCGTCGAATGCCGAGCGCAATTGGTCCGCATAGCGATCGTAGTGCCGGATGGCCGCATCCGGCCGGCCGCGCGCGGCTTCGATCTCCATCAGGCGGGCGACGGCGGCCGCGCACATCGGCGACGTCTCGGCCAGCCGCGCCAGCGCATCCACCGCGCGGTCGTGGTCCGCGGGGTCGAGCCGGTCGCCGCCGCAGGCGCGCAGCACGGCGCTCTCCAGCCGGCCTTCCAGCCGCGTGCGCTGGATCGCCAGCCACTGCTCAATCGAATCCGGCCCGAAGGTGGTGCCTGCCAGCAGCCCGGCGCCGTAGAGCTGCAGCAGAAGGCGCGCGTCGTCGAGGCTGGTGCCGTCCGCCGCCGCCTCGAAGTCCCATGCGTCGCATCCGGCGATCGCGGGCCCGAGGGCAATGCGCTCGCGCGTGGCGACCAGCAGGCCGGATCCGACACCGGGGATGGCGCGCAGCTCGAACAGCACCTGCCTCAGGCTCGCCTGCGCCTGTGCCTTGAAGCGGTCCGGCCACAGCAGGTCGATCAGCGTCTCGCGGGCCTCGCTGCGGGAATCCTTGAGCGCCAGGTAGGCGAGCAGCGCCTGGGCGC
>JBFWXJ010000341.1:0-7234 GCA_050187535.1 Alphaproteobacteria bacterium
GCCGGGCTTCGACTATCTCGCCTAGCTGCACAAGGCCGGGAACGTCCAGCGGACGGAGGGCACGACGCCCTACGCCAAGTTCCTGAAGGGCGAGATCCCGATCTGGATCGGCTACGAGAACGACGGGCTCAAGGCCAAGTACCAGGACGGCATGGGCGACGCGATCGACGTCGTCCTTCCGAAGGAGGCGAGCGTGGCCGCCCCCTACGCCATCAGCCTCGTCAAGAACGGCCCCAATCCCAATGCCGGCAAGCTGTGGCTGAACTGGACGATGAGCGACATGGGCCAGACCATCTTCGCCCAGGGCTTCGTGCGGCCGTCGGTGCCGGGCGTGAAGCTGCCGGACGACATCGCCGCCCGCTTCCCGGCCGCCGCGCAGGTGAAGCCGCTAGACCTCAAGGCCGCCGCCGAACGCAAGGCCGACGTGGACAAGGGCTGGGCCAAGGCCGTCCTGGGGCAGTAGGGAAGGCCTCGCGGGACGATCGCCGATGCCGCGCTGGCTGCTCGCCGGGCTGGCGGCGCCCGGGGGCATCGTCCTCGCGGGCTTCTTCCTGGCGCCGCTCGCGACCGTCGCCGCCGAGGCCTTCGGCGGCGACGGCGGCGCCTTCGCCCGCGTGCTGGGCGACCCGGTGTTCTGGCGCGGCCTCGCCGGCTCCTCGGCCTTGGCCGCCGCGGCCGCCACGGTGTCGCTGGCGGTCGGTGCCGCGGTCGCCCTGCATCTCTCGCGCCTCGGCGAGCGGGCGCGGCTGATGCTGCAGTTCTTGATCGCGCTGCCGCTCACCTTCTCCGGGCTGATCGTCGCCTACGGCTTCATCCTGGCATTCGGCCGTGCCGGCTTCGTGACGATGCTGCTGGCCGAGGTCGGCGTCGACCCGGCCGCCTTCGCGGGCTTCATCTACGGCCCGTTCGGCCTCGCCTTCGCCTACGCCTACTACCTCGTGCCGCGCGTCGTCATGCTGCTGCTGCCGGTGCTGGTGAACTTCGACCACCAGCAGATCGCCGCCGCCGAGGCGATGGGCGCGCGGCGCTGGCGAGCCCTTCTCGACGTGCTGGTGCCCCAGGTGCTGCCGACCGCGCTCTCGGCGTGGTGCCTGGTGGCGGCCGTCGCCTTCGGCGCCTACGGCACGGCGCTGGCGCTGGTCGGCACTCAGGTCAACATCCTGCCGCTGCTGCTCTACAGCAAGATCTCCGAGGGCGGGTCGGACTTCCCGGCCGCCGCCGCCCTGTCTCTGGTCCTCATGGCGGCCTGCACCCTCGTGATGGCCGTGGCCGAGCTGTTCGCCGCGACGCGCGAGCAGGCGGCCCACTGACGCCGGGGACGGGGGCGTGGTCGACAGGCTGGCGGGCAAGGTCGTGGTGGTGACCGGCGCGGGCTCGGTCGCCGCGGGCTGGGGCATCGGCAAGGCGACCGCCGTCGCCTGCGCCCGCGAAGGCGCCAAGGTCGTCGCCGCGGACATCGACGTCACGGCCGCCGCGGAGACCGCCGCCATCGTCGCCGACGAGGGCGGCGAGGCGCTGGCCGCCCATGTCGATGTCGGCGAGGCGGCGTCGGTCACGGCACTGGCAGAGACCGCCATCGCCCGCTTCGGCCATGTCGACGTGGTCCACTCCAATGTCGGCCTCGGCCGGGTCGGCGGGCCGCTCGACACCGCCGACGAGGAATGGGACCGCGCGCACCGCGCCAACGTCACCGCCCTGCTGCTGGCCGCCCGCGCCTTCCTGCCGGGGATGCGCGCGCGGCGGGCGGGCGTGTTCCTCACCACCTCCTCCGTGGCGGGCCTGCGCTATGTCGGCTTCCCGCACTTGGCCTACAGCGTCACCAAGGCGGCCGCCATCCACTTCACGCGCATGATCGCCGCCCAGTACGCGGCCGAGGGCATCCGCGCCGTCAGCATCGTGCCGGGGCTGATGGATACCCCGCGCATCCGCCTGACCGTCGCCCGCGCCTTCCCCGACATGCCCTTCGACGAGCTGCGCCGGCAGCGCGACCGGCAGGTGCCCATGGGTTTCATGGGCGACGCCTGGGACGTGGCGCGGGCGGCCGTCTTCCTGGCTTCGGACGAGGCCCGCTACATCACCGGCACCGAGCTGGTGATCGACGGCGGCCTCTCGCTCACCATGAACGGCGGCTGAACGGTCGAAATCCCTCCCTCGTCGCTTTTCACGGCCCTTTCACGCCCGGCGTACGGGTGGGATAACGCGGGCCGGATAGAAGCGCGCCATCCGAGAACGAGGGAGCACCCGATCATGCCGATCCATGACCATCGCGGCCTCGCCGTCTCCGGCGCCGATGCGGACGCCGTCCAGGGCTGGGAAACCGCGCTGAGACAGTTCCAGTGCTACGTCGACGATCCGGTCGCCGCCGTCGACGGCGTCATCGCCGCCGCCCCGGCCTTCACCATGGCCCATGCGCTGCGCGCCTACCTCCACCTGCTCGGCACGGAGCCCTCGGGGGTGGCCCCGGCGCGCGCGAGCTACGCCGCGGCGCGCCGGCTCGCCGCGGACGAGCGCGAGCGCGGCCATCTCGAGGCGATCGCCCAGATCCTCGACGGCAACTGGCAGGCGGCCGCCCGCGCGCTGGAGGACGTCGCCGTCGCCCATCCGCGCGATGCGCTGGCCCTGCAGGCCGGCCACCTGATCGACTTCTACCTCGGCGATTCGCGGATGCTGCGCGACCGCATCGCCCGCGCGCTGCCGCACTGGTCGGCCGCCATGCCGGGCTACCACGCGATCCTCGGCATGCACGCCTTCGGGCTGGAGGAAACCGGCCTCTACCAACGCGCCGAGGCCACCGGCCGCGCCGCCATCGCGGCCGAGCCGCGCGACGGCTGGGCGCAGCACGCCGTCGCCCATGTCCTGGAGATGCAGTGCCGGCCGACCGAGGGCGTCGCCTGGATGCGCGGCAACGAGGCGGGCTGGTCGCGGGACAGCTTCTTCTCGGTCCACAACTACTGGCACCAGGCGCTCTTCCACCTCGAGCTGGGCGACGTGGATGCCGCACTCGCGCTCTACGACGATCCCGCGAAGATCAAGGGCGGGCAGTCGGGCGTGATCCTCGACATGATCGACGCCTCCGCCTTCCTGTGGCGGCTGATGCTGCGCGGCGTCGATGTCGGCGCGCGCTGGCACCCGCTCTCGGAGCAGTGGGCGCCGCTGGCGCGGGCCGGCAACTACGCCTTCAACGACGCGCATGCGGCGATGGCCTTCGCCGGTGCGGGTCGGCACGACCTGCTGGAGGCCGTGCTGACGGCGCAGGAGGACGCGATGCGCGGGGCCGGCGACAACGCCCGCTTCACCCAGGAGGTCGGCCGTCCGGTGACGCTCGGCATCGCCGCCTTCGCCGCCGGCGACCACGCGGCGTCACTGCGCCTGCTGCGCCCGGTGCGCAACATCGCCGCCCGCTTCGGCGGCAGTCACGCCCAGCGCGACCTGATCGACCTGACCATGATCGAGGCGGCGCTGCGCGGCGGCGAGGACGCGCTCGCCACGGCCCTGATCGCCGAGCGCGCGAGCCTGCGGCCGGAGAGCCCCTTCACCCGGCTCCTCCAGGGCCGCACGCAGAAGCTGCCGGAAGCTGCCTAGCCGCGCGCGATCTTCGGCCTCCGGGGTCCTCCCGGTGAGCGCCGCCGAAGAGCCGCGGCTTCGTTGGTGTCAGCCCGGCGCCGGCGCCTCGCCGGCGTCGGGCGGCACGTCCAGCCCGGCGGCCGCGAGGCCGGCGCGCAGGAACGCGCGGTCCTCGGGGCGGCGCAGCGGGTTGACGTGGAAGATCCAGCGCGCCTCCTCGCCCGGTTCCGGCGGGCGGCCGTGGGTGACGTTGGCGCGAAACGCCGCATGGAAGAGCGCCATCTGGCGGGCCGCCGCGCCGGTGCGGCCGAGCCCGGCGTCGGCGACGGCGATCAGCGCGCGCATGTCGGTGGTGGCGTCGGGTGCACGCATGCCGAGGTCGATCGCCGCCGCGTAGTCGCCCACCATCAGCCGCGGCGCGAAGGCGAAGACGTAGTACCAGTCCTCGTGCAGCGGATTGGCGCGCATCGCATCCTCGGCGACGGCGATGCCGCGCGGCGCATCGCCGAGATAGGCGAATGCAAGCGCCGCCTGCACTAGCATGTCCGCGTCGTTGGGATTGAGCGCCAGCGCCCGCTCGATGTGGCGCTCGGCGCGCGCGAAGTCGCGGCGGTAGAGCAGGATGCGGCCGAGGATGGCGTGCGTCATGTGGTCCGCCGGATCGCGTGCCACCGCTTCGGCCGCATGGCGCTGGGCGTTGGCCGCCGTCTCCTCCCAGCGGTCCCAGGCGCGGCAGCTCCACTCGTTGAACCAGGTGAGCGACAACCCGGCATGGGCGCGCGCGCAGTCGGGATCGGCGGCGAGCGCGCGTTCCAGGCAGCGGCGCGCCTCGACATTGGCTTCGGGCGTGCCCTCGCGCAGGCGCGCCAGCGCCCGCAGCCACAGATCGTAGTTGCCGAGGCCGTCGATCGGCTTGCGGCGCCCCTCCTGCAGCAGGGCCGCATCGATGCGCGGCACCAGCGCCAGGGCGACCGCGCGCCCGATGTCGGCCAGCACGTCGGCGATGCCGTCGGCCTTCAGGTCGTAGCGGTGGGTCCACAGGTAGTGGCCGGTCTGGCCGTCGATCAGCTCGACGACGACGCGGATCGCGCAGGCGTGCCGCCGGACACTGCCGGTCAGGAGGTAGCGCGCGCCCAGGCGCCGCGCCGCCTCGGCCGGATCCAGCCCCCGCTCGGCCATGGCGAAGGACGAGTGGCGGGCGATGACCCTGAGCGGGCGAAAGCGCGAGACTTCCGCGATCACGTCCTCGGCTATGCCGAGCGCCAGGTAGCGGTCGTCCGGCTCCGCCGCGAGGTCGACGAAGGGCATGACCGCGAGTGTCGGCGGCCCCGCGACCGGCTCCACCGCAGCCGTTGCCGCCGGGGCCGCGATTCGCCGGCGCAGGGCCTCCGTCTCGGGCGAGGGCGCCACGCCGAGGGTGCGGTCGAGCGCCGCGCGGCAGCGCTCGTACTGGCGCATCGCGGCCCCGGCCGCGCCCCGGCCGATATGGAGCACCATCAGGGCGCGGTGGGCCTCCTCGTCACCGGGATCGAAGGCGAGCAGGCGTTCGCCGACGGCCGCCGCCTGCTCGACATCGCCGGCGGCGACGGCCGCGTCGAGGAAGCGCCGCATGAGCTCGGTCGCCCGGTCGCCGAGCCGAGTCGCTTCCGCCCGGCGCCATTCCTCGAAAGGCTCCTCGCGCAGCGTCAGATCGTCGAGGAAGGTCCCCGCATAGAGATCGACGACGGCGGTATCGCCGGAAGCCAGCGCCGCCTCGAGCCGCACCACGTCGACATCGACGTCGGTCGCACGGAGCTGCACCGAATCCGCGACGCCCGCGAGCACGTCGCCGAGCGCACGGCGGAGCTGCGCCAGCGCCTGGCGCAGGCTGGCCCGCGCCTGGGTCGCGTCGGACAGCGGCCACAGGAGTGCCGCCAGCTTTTCGCGCGCATGCGGCCGCCCCGGCTCGCGCGCCAGCACTGCGAGCAGGGCTGCCGCCTTGCGCGTCGGCAGCTCGACCGGCAGCCCGCCGATCGCTACGGCGAACCGCCCGAGCAGGCGTATGGTGAGCGTCGAAGCCATGTTCCGGGGTACCGGGGTGGTCGCGATCGCACGTCGATCGGTTCTGCACCGATGGCGTGTCCGCGCGCAATCGCAGGTTCCGCAGGATCGGTGCTGCCCGCAAAAGGAGGGATCATGGAGGCGACACGGCGTGCGATGATTTTCGGTGCGGGGGTCGTCGGCGCGGGTGCGGCGCTGGCGATGACGCGCACGGCGGCTGCAGCCGAGGCGCCGGCGTCACTGCCCGCCGACGAGCGGGCACGGCACGAACGGGCGATGCGCCTCGCCATCGCCGAGGCGCGCCGCAACCCGCGCTGGCCGTTCGGCGCGGTCATCACCGACGGCGCCGGCCAGGTGGTGGCCGCCGGGGTCAACGACAGCCGCGCCAACCCGACATTCCATGGCGAGGTGGCGGCGATGAACGACTATGTCGCGCGCCACGGCAATTCGGGCTGGGCCGATCGCACGCTCTACACCACGGGCGAGCCGTGCCCGATGTGCATGGCCGCCATCGCCTGGGCCGGCATCGGCGCCGTCGTGTGGGGCACCTCGATCGCCACCCTGACACGTCACATGCGCCAGATCGCGATCACCGCCGACCAGGTCGCCGCCGCCGCCGGCTTCTACAAGGGCCGCCTGATCGGCGGCGTGCTGGAGGCGGAGTGCGACGCCCTCTTCCGCGATCGGCCGCCGGCGTGACGCCTACTCCGCCGCCATCGCCGACGGTGTCGACAGCAGCCGCAGGATCTCGGTCGTCGACTTGACGTGGCAGAAGTTGGCGTCGAGGTAGTCGAGCGCGTTCCTGTGGCCGATCGGGCTCATGGCGGCACAGCCGTCCTCGGCCAGCAGCACGCGGAAGTCGCGGTCGCCGGCGTCGCGCGTCGCCGTCTCGACGCAGCTGTTGGTGAAGACGCCGGTCATGATCAGCGTCGTCACCCCCATGTTGCGGAAGAGGTGCTCGGCGTTGGTCGAGTTGAACATGCCCGAGCCGGTCTTGTTCAGGACGATCTCGCCCGCCCGCGGCGCCACGTCCGGCAGGAACTGCGCATCCTCCGAATCGATCGAGCAGACCAGCCCGAAGGCGCGGTGCCGCCACGTCTGGTCGGACCCGTCGCCGCGCAGCGAGACGCAGCGCGTATGCACGATCGGCGCGCCCGACGCGCGGAAATGGGCCAGCAGCCGCCCCACCGCGGGCACCAGCGTGTTCTCGACGCGATCGAGATAGTAGGCGACGTCGTCGCCGAAGCCGTCGTCGATGCAGCGCCGGCACACGCCATGGGTGCGGGACGCCTGCTGCAGCGTGAGGTCGATGACGCAGAGCGCGGTACGCGCCGGATCGACCGGGAAAGGCGGCAGCTTCGCGACATGATGCCAGGCCTTGAGGCCGCGCCGCGGGTCGCCGGAGGTCTCGGACATGGCGCTTCGTCCTTCCGCTCGTTCATTGGGATGCCACGACCATCGTCCCGCGATGTCAGTCGCCGCGCAACCCGTCCTTTCGGGCGGCGAGGAAGCCCGCCATCATCCGCCGCGGCTCATCGCCCTCCCAGCTCTCGACGAAGGCGGCGGCGCCGGCCTGGATCGCGCCGTCGAGCGGCAGGCGCTCCCAGGCGGCGAGGAGGCGCTTCTGCTG
>JBFWXJ010000342.1:0-7226 GCA_050187535.1 Alphaproteobacteria bacterium
CCAATGGCGAGCCGGTCTACAATTACGCCGTCGCCAAGGTTCGCATGACGGCGCCGTCCGAGGTCGACGCCGAGGATGTCGGCGTGTTCTTCCGGCTGTACACCACCGCGTCGACCGGCTTCGAATACCGCGCCGAATCCTATGCGCGGGACGGAAGCGGCGCGGACGCCTATCCGGTCCTCGGCCGGATCGGCGGCGACATCGCGACCATCCCCTTCTTCGCCGCCCCGCGCGCCGACGAAGGCGACGCGCAGGACGATCCGCTCAATCGCAAGACCATCGCCGGCTCGGGCGCCGAATCGCGCCGCTATTTCGGCTGCTGGCTCGACATCAACCAGGACCAGCCGCAATTCGAGGAGGACGGCGAGCAGAAGAGCATCCAGGAGATCCTGAAGGGCGAGCACCAGTGCCTGATCGCCGAAATCGACTATGCGCTCGACCCGATCCCGAACGGCGCGACGCCGGGCACCAACGAAAACCTGTCGCAGCGAAACCTCATCATCAACGAGGCGCCGAACCCGGCCAACGCGGCGACGCGCGTGATCGCCCATACGCTCGAGATCGCGCCGTCCAAGACGCCGGCCCAGCTGCCGCCGGTCACGCCGGCCACCGCATCGGTCACCGGCCGGCTGGTCCCGGATGAGCTGGTCTTCAGCTGGGGCAACGTTCCCACCGGCAGCCAGGTCACGGTCTATCTGCCCGACGTCGACGCGGACGACGTGCTGGCGCTGGTCGCCCGCCGGCCCGGCGCGGCGATGGTCGCGAAAGTCGACGACCATACGTTGCGGCTGACGGTCGGCGGCATCACCTATCTGCCGGTGCCGGGCGGCCGGGCGCGGACGATCCCGGCGCTGTTGAGCATCCAGCTTCCGCCCGACCTGGTGAAGGGCACGGTCTACAAGGCGACGGTCAAGCAATTCGAAGGCCGCCGCCGCCGCGTGCTCGCAACCGTGCAGCTCACCATCCCGATCACCACGTCCGAGCAGATCCTGCCGGCGGAGATCCGCAAGCTCGCGGTGCTGCGCCACATCGCGTCGAAGATGGCGGAGACCAACAAGTGGTGGCCGATCTTCGAGCGCTGGCTGGGCATCATCGGGGACCGTGTGCGCGGCCTGGGCGGCGATCCCGATTCGGTCGAACCCTCCTCGACCGGCAACCCGCCGCGCCGCCCGCCCGACGGCGGCCACGATCATCCCGCGTCCTTCACCGGCAAGGTCGAGGCGCTGTTCTACGACTGTTTCGGCGACTTCACCGGTTTCCTGGTCAAGTCCTGCGAAAGGAACTACCGCTTCAAGGCCTGCGAGCCCGGCGTCGAGCGCGTCGTCCGCGCCGCCTGCCGCGATCGCGACACGATCACGGTGGCGACGGACAAGAGCGGCCACGGAGTCCGCGGGATAATCGTCCATTGCTGCGCGGGCGGCGCGCCCGAGCTCAGCGAGGAAGTGGAGGAGAAGCCCAGGCCGCAACCGGTTCCCATCGCGCCGCCGCCCCGCCCGCCGGTCACGCCGGCGCCGGTCCGCAAGCGCAGCCCGCCGTCACCGGAAAAGCGCAATCCGCCGCCATCTCACAAGCATTAGCTCCCGTCGTCCCGACGACGGCGAGGTCAACCGCTCAGCATCGCCTTGAACGCCGCGGTGGCGCGCTGGCGCGCCGCGTTGGCCGCCCGCGACGCCGCCCCCATGCCGAAATAGCCGTGCACCATCCCGGGCTCGCGGAAATAGGCGACCTCGACTCCGGCCCGCTTCAGCGCCTCGGCGTAGGCTTCGCCCTCGTCGCGCAGCGGGTCGAACTCCGCCGTGCAGACGACCGCGCGGGCCACGCCGGCGAGCTTGTCGGCGCGCAGCGGCGAGGCGCGCGGGTCCTCGCCGTCCTGCGGACGGGGCAGGTAGTGGCCGGCGAAGAAGCGCATGGCCTCGCCGGTCAGGAAGTAGCCCTCGGCGTTCTCCTGGCGCGACGGGTACCTGGCGTTCTCCGCCGCCACGCCGTAGCGGCCCAGCAGGTCGGTGGCCGGGTAGATCAGGAGCTGCGCCGCGAGCCGCGGTCCGCCGTCGCGGCAGGCCAGCGCCACGGCGGCGGCGAGGTTGCCGCCGGCGCTGTCGCCGGCCACCGCGATCCGCGCTGCATCGCCGCCGAGGGTGCCCACGTTCGCCGCCGCCCATCTGGTTGCGGCCAGGCAATCCTCGAACGCGCCGGGAAACGGCGTTTCGGGCGGCCGGCGGTAGTCGACGCTGACGACGACGGCGTCGAGCTCGAGCGCCAGCGTGCGCGCCTGGCGTTCGTGCGTGAACAGGTCGCCCGCGACCCAGCCGCCGCCATGAAAATAGACGATCGTCGGCGCCGGCGTCCTCCCTGTCGCGTACAGGCGCGCGGCGATCGGGCCGGCCGCGCCGTCGACGGTGATGTCCTCGACCGACGCGAGCTCGGGCAGCGGCACGTCCTTGCGTGATTCTGCAAGCGCCACCAGCTCGGCGCGCGCCCGCTCAGGGCTGAGCGTCGCCGCGTCGCGCAACGGCAGCAGCGGCAGGATCTTCTCTAGGTCGGGATCGACTTGCGTTTTCATGGGCGTCTCCTCGCGTGCCGGCATACTGCCAACGATTTCCGTGATCGGGAACACGGGCGCGCGCCCGGCGTTTCATCTTGCGGCGGGACTCGCGTGCGCCGTGCCCTGCGGCGATTCGGCTGCCGATGCAACGAGGCGCACCGGCGACGCGTTGACGGGGTTCAATCCCCCACGGAAGGAATTCCCCCATGAGCAGCACGACCGACAAAGTCAAGGGCACGGCCAACCAGGCCATCGGCAAGGTGAAGCAGGGCGTCGGCGAGGCGACCGACGATCCGGCGCTGAAGGGCGAGGGCAAGCTGCAGGAAGCCAAGGGCGACGTGCAGAAGGCCGTCGGCAAGGCCAAGGACGCCGTGAAGAAGGCGGCCGACCTGTAGTCGGCGCCCTTTCGCTCGCCGGCCGTCCGTATCGATGAAGGAAAGGGGCAGCGTCGGCTGCCCCTTTTTCTTTTCCCTGTTGCCCACTCCCTGTTGCCTACGCCTCGTCGCTGCAACGCGTGCTCGAGGCCGGCCGCCGTCGCCGCGGCAAGGCCACATTCCCGCCCTTGACCATGATGGTGGCTCGGCGTCTTCTTGGGCCGATGGAACATCGCCTGGCGGCAATCGTGGCGGCCGATATGGTCGGCTACAGCCGGCTCATGGAAATGGACGAGCGCGGCACGCTCGCGCGTCTGCGCACCCATCGCATCGAGCTCATCGACCCGGTGGTCGGCAAGAACAACGGCCGCATCATCAAGACCACCGGCGACGGCCTGCTCGTCGAGTTCCACAGCGTCGCCGACGCCGTGCGCGCCGCGATCGAGATCCAGGACCGCATGCGGCGGCGCAATTCCGACGTGCCGGCCGACCGGCGCATCGACTTCCGCATCGGCATCAATCTCGGCGACGTCATCTTCGAGGACGGCGACATCTTCGGCGACGGCGTCAACATCGCCGCCCGCGTCGAGCAGCTCGCCGAGGTCGGCGGCATCTGCGTGACCGCAGCGGTGCACAGCCAGGTCGATGGCCGGCTCGAGGCGACCTTCGAGGACCTCGGCGAAAAGCCGCTGAAGAACATCAGCCGGCCGGTGCGGGTCTTCCGCGTGCTGCCGGCCGACGGCCGCGAGGCCCGGCCGGCCGACGGCGCCGCGGCCGGCCACAAGGCGGCCGTGGTCCGGCCCAGCATCGCCGTGCTGCCGCTCGCCAACATGAGCGGCGATCCCGAGCAGGAGTTCTTCGCCGACGGCCTGACCGAGGACATCCTCACCGAGCTCAGCCGCCGCCGCGAGCTGTTCGTCATCTCGCGCACCTCCTCGTTCGTCTACAAGGGACAGGCCGCCAACCTGCGCGAGGTCGCCCGGAAGCTCGGCGCCCGCTACCTGGTGGAGGGCAGCGTCCGCAAGGCCGGCGACCGGCTGCGCATCACCGTGCAGCTGATCGACACCGCCACAGACGGCCACATCTGGGCCGAGCGCTACGACCGCCGGCTCGACGACGTCTTCGCCGTCCAGGACGAGATCACGACGGCGATCGTCGCCACCCTGCCGGGCAGGCTGGAGGCCGCCCAGCAGGACCAGCTGACGCGCGTGAAGCCGTCGGTCATGGCCGCCTACGAATGCGCGCTCGCCGCCAAGGTGCTGCATCACAAGTCGACGCGCGAGGACAACGCCGAGGCCCTGCGGCTGATCGACCGCGCGCTGGCGCTCGATCCCGACTACGCCCATGCCCACGCCTGGCGCGGCTGCATCCTGGGCCAGGCCTGGGGATACGGCTGGGTCGAGGACAAGGACGCCGTCTTCGGCGAGGTGATGGCGTCGCTCGACCGCGCGATGGCGCTCGACGACAACGACGCCGACGTCCATCGCATCCTGGCCGCCGTCGCCATCGTGCGCAACGACATGACCCGGGCGCGCTATCACCAGGACCGTGCGCTGGCGCTCAATCCCAACTACGACCTCGTGGTCGTGCAGATGGGCGAGCTGTTCACCTGGCTGGGCCAGGCCGAGGAGGGCGTCGACTGGATCCGCCGGGCGATGAAGCTCAACCCCCATCATCCGCCGCGCTTCTGGGCCCATCTCGGCCGCGCGCATTTCGTCGGCCGCCAGTACGCCCAGGCGATCGAGGCCTTCATGCACGTGGCGAGCCACGACGCCCAGCAGCACGGCTTCATCGCCGCGTCCTACGGCTGGCTGGGCGACACGACGGCGGCCGCCGCCCACGTCGCGCGCCTGCGCGCGCTCGACCGCGACCTCGACCGTGAGAAATTCCTCGCCACCATGCACTACGCCCGCGAGGAGGACCTGCAGCATCTCAAAGAAGGCCTGCAGAAGGCGGGGTACTGAGCCGACAACGTTCCTCCCCACGCTACGCGTGGGGAGGTGCCCCCGCAGGGGGCGGAGGGGTCATGGGCGGCAACAGGCGTGCGGCCTATGACCCCTCCGGCCCTTCGGGCCACCTCCCCATCGTCTGATGACGATGGGGAGGAAGAGGATCTCACCCCGTCTGCGCCCGGTCCTGCTGGATCTTCACGCGGCAGAGCGCGATCGCCCTCTGCGCCGTGTTGGCGTGCTTGCCCGACGGGTGCACCGCCCCTGGTGCACCGCGAGCAGGTTCAATAGAGGCGTCCGGTCTCGTTGTACTCGACGCCCGCCTGCACGGCTTCGAGGGGGCCCGTCAGCGCCGCGTGATCCTTCAGCGCCTGCGCATAGCTCGGCAGGCCGTCGATGGAGGGCCAGCCGTCCGGCTCCCACAGGCGCGACCGGATCATGGACTTGCCGCAATGGAAGAAGGCCTCCCGGACACGGACGATCATGGCGAGGTCGGGCGTCTTTCCCTTCACCGCCATCTCTGCGAGCAGGTCCGGATCCTTGGCAAGCGAGGCCGTTCCACTGACGCGAACGACCTCGCGCCGCCTCGGCATGATGAAGACGATCCCGACGCTGGGGTTTTCGAGGACGTTGAAGAACGTGTCGCCGCGGTGGTTCCCGAGCCGGTCGGGTATCGCCAGCGTCTGCCTGTCGAGGATCCTGACGAAGCCCGGCGGATCTCCCTTGGGCGAGATGTCCATGGCGCCCGCGGCATTGATGCTCGCGATCACGATGAAGGGACACCGCTCGATCCACGCCTGGCAATGCGCATCGATGTGATCGATGACCTTGCCGGCCTGGTTCGGAATGTCAGGCCCGAGAATCGCCTTGACCTCGGCGGCACTCGTGATCGGCACTTTGGGTTGATACATGGCACCCGCCCGCAGATGGAGTACACGTCCGGAGAATCGTATCAGGCCCCGGGAGGCTGCGGAATCCTGATCGCCCGGGGTGCTTGCGCGCGCACGTCAGCCCGCCTGCGCCTTGTCCTGCTGGATCTTCATGCGGCAGAGCGCGATCGCCTTCTGCGCCGTGTTGGCGTGCCTGCCCGACGGCTCGACCTCGAGGAAGCGCTCCCACGCCGCCAGCGCCTCGACGCAGCGCTCCGCCTTGGTCAGGAGCAGCGCCAGGTTGAAGTGCGCGTCGCCCCAGTCGGGCTGCGCCTTCACGGCGCGGCGGTACTCGGCGACGGCGAGGTCGGTCTGCTGCTCGTCTTCCGCCGCCAGGGCCAGGTTGTACCAGGCCTCGGCGAACGCCGGATCGCGCGCCACCGCGATCTGCCACGCCACCTTGGCCTCGGGCCCGCGGCCCTGCGCCTGGAACACGTTGCCGAGGTTGAAGGGCAGCACCGGGTCGGCGGTGTCGGCGCGCATCGCCGTGGTGTAGAGGCTCTCGGCCGCGGCGTGGTCGCCCGTGGCCTCGGCCTCCTCGGCCTCGGCCAGGAGATCGTCGATGCTGCGCGGCGTCTGCTGGTCGCGCCGACCGAACATCGTGAGCTGGCCCGAGAACTCGGCGAGCTGGCCGCCGACCTCGCGCAGCAGCTCGCCCGACGGGCCTTCGGTCAGCCGCGCCTCGGCAAGGTTGGTGCCGCGCCGGCGCAGCGCGACCGACGCTTCGAGCACGTCGCCGATCGCCACGCCGCGCTTCAGCAGACGCGCCGCCTCGCGTGCCGCCACCAGGTCGCGCCAGGCGAAGTGCCACTTCGACGATTCCAGGCCGACCGGCTCCAGCACGTCGAACAGGACGAGGCAGGAGACGAGGTTGGGCGAGAGGCCGGCGAGCCGCTCGATCTCGCCGCGGCCCATGGAGCGGTCGACCTCCTCGGGCGGCGTCAGCAGGCCGAGCTGGCGGCGCAGCACGTTCTCGCTGATCAGCGCCGCCGTCGCCGGCAGGCCGGGCGGCAGCGCCACGCGGCCGTCGTCGAGCGCGCGCGCCGTCGCCGAATGGCCGAAGGCGATCGTGGTGACGTTGCGGCCCGGCCGCGTCGCCAGCTTCCCCTCGCGCAGGCGCACCAGCGTGTCGAGGCGGCGGCGGGTCAGTCCCTGGATGCGGCCGACGAGGAAGAGGGTCTCGCCGGCGAGCGTCGACGCGGCGAGAGGCAAGGCCGCCTCCCTCTATCCGCGCGCCGCCTTGCGCGCCGCGGGTTTCTTCGCCACCGGCTTGCGCGCCGCCTGCTTGGCGGCCGGCGCGTCGGCAGCCGTCTTGCTGGGCGCGCGCGGCCGGCGCACGGCACCGTCGCCGCCCGCGGCCTCGAGGCTCTTCTTCAGCGCGTCCATGATGTTGACGACGTTGGCGGGTTGGCTGGGCTCGGGCACCGTGAAG
>JBFWXJ010000343.1:0-7196 GCA_050187535.1 Alphaproteobacteria bacterium
GTCGGCATCATGCTGCAGGCATAGGTGCCCGACTGGCCGGCGAGCCAGCCCCAGTCGGTCGGGGCATATTCCACCGTGATGTCGTAGAAACAGTAGTTCGACGTGTTGTCGGCCGGGCGGAAATACGCCCTGAGGCGGTTGGTGCCCTGCCGCATCTCGAACGACTTCGCGATCACCGTGTGGTTGCCCGCCGTCACCGCGCCCTCCTGGCCGCCGCCGTCGGTCTGTTCGATCACGGCGCGCACCGTTTGGCCGGCGAGGTGATTGGCGAAGGTGAAGCTGAAGCTCGCCGCCAGCGCGGTGGCCGGGAGAAGCAGCGCCGGGCCGGACGCGGCGAGGGCTGCGATCGAGAAAATCCAGATGGCGAAGTGCAAGGCTGGCTCTTTCCGCGAACCGTGTCCGCTGCAGGTCAACCTATCATGTCCGCCGTGGAGGTGAACCCGTAGGGACGGTGGCCGGCGCCGCGTCAGATCGCATCCTTGCCGATGGTGAGCCCGCCGCAGACGTAGAGCACCTGGCCCGTCGTGAAGCCTGCATCCTCGCCGGCGAAGAAGACGAAGGCCGACACGACCTCGTCCGGCTGTCCCATCCGCCCGACCGGCATGGTCGAGAGGATGGCGGCGCGGGCGGCACTGCCGGGCGGCTGCGCCTTGCTGAACAGCTCGGTCTCGATCGGGCCGGGGGCGACGCAGTTGACGGTGATGCCCTCCTTGGCCAGCTCGAGCGCCCAGGTGCGGGTGAAGCCGGTGACTGCGGCCTTGGTCGCGCCGTAGACGCTGCGCCCTTCCTTGCCGAGGCCGGCGCGGCTGCCGACGTTGACGACGCGGCCCCAACGTTGGCTACGCATGTGCGGCAGGCAGGCCTGGGTGACGGTCAGCATGGCGCCGAGATTGAGGCGGACCACGGCGTCCCAGTCCTCCAGCCTGATGTCGCCCAGCATCGCGCCACGGCCGGCACCGGCGTTGTTGATCAGGATGTCGACGGGGGTGGCGGTGACGATCGGGGCGAGCTGTCGGTCGAGGTCGGGGGCGGTCACGTCGAGGCTGTGGAAGTCGCCCGGGAAATCCGGCGGGACGGTCGAGCGCGCGATGCCTACGACGTGATGGCCAAGGGCGGCGAAGCGGTGCGCGGCTGCCAGCCCGATGCCGCGGCTGGCGCCGGTGATGAGGACGGTACGGATGGGTGCCATGGGAGGCGGAGAATAGAACGCGCCGTCGCGGGCGTGCTAGCGTCGCCCTCCCATCCGGCCCGGAGAAGCCCCATGCCAGATACGGCCACCGCCGCCCCGCTCATCACGCTCGACGAGATCCGCGCCGTGCGGGCGTCGATGCCGTCGGTGATCCGCCGCACGCCGATCCTGCCGCTCGCCCGCGAGCCGATGGAGATCGGCGCCGAGAAGCTGTTCCTCAAGCTGGAGACGCACCAGGTGACCGGCGCCTACAAGCCGCGCGCGGCCTTCGCCGTGATGAATGCGCTGTCGCCGGAGGCGCGCGCCAGGGGCGTGGTGATGACGTCGTCCGGCAACTTCGCCCAGGGCTTCGCGCTGGCCGGCCGCATCATGAAGGTGCCGGTCGTGGTGGTGATGCTCGACCGCACCAGCCCCTACAAGGTCGCCGCGACCAAGGCGCACGGCGCCGAGGTGTTCTTCAGCGGCACCGACGCCGCGGAGCGCCAGCCGACCGTCGAGCGCGTGGCCAGGGAGCGCGGCATGACCGCAATCGACACCTGGGAGGACCGCCCGGTGGCGCTGGGCCACGCGGGCATCGGGCTCGAGATCGTCGAGGACATGCCCGACGTCGAGCAGGTGCTGGTGCCGGTCTCCTCGGGCGGCATGGCGGCGGGCACGGCGACCGCGATCAAGCTGCTGCGCCCCGATATCCGCGTCATCGGCGTGCAGCCGGAGCGCGCCAACGCCTATTACGTCTCCCGCCAGAAGGGCGAGCCGACGCTGATCGACAATTGGGACAGCATGGCCGACGGCCTCTCGGCGGTGCGCCCGGGCGAGTTCCCCTTCCGCCACCTGCAGAAGCACATGGACGACGTCGTGCTGATCCGCGAGCAGGACATCGCCGACGCGTTCCGCACGCTGCTGTTCCGCGGCAAGGTGATGGGCGAGCCGGCGGGCGTCGTCGCCGCGGCGGGGTTCCTGGCGGGCAAGGTCGACCAGTCGAAGAAGACCGTCGCCGTCGTCACCGGCGGCAACCTGACCGAGGAGATGGTCGGCAAGCTGCTGGCGATGAGCAAGCCCGCCTGAAGCGACGGAGCGCCTCGTCCTTCGACAGGCTCAGGACGAGGAAACTTCGTTCATCACCCGCGGCAGGGTCCTCACCCTGAGCGAAGTCGAAGGGGGAGGCGCTCCGGCTATGCCGCCGCCTTCAGGATCATGTCGGCGCCCTTCTCGGCGATCATGATGGCGGTCGCGTTGGTGTTCCCGGACACGACCGTCGGCATGATCGAGGCGTCGATCACGCGCAGGCGCTCCATGCCCTTGACGCGCAGGTCGGTGCCGACGACGGCGGTCGGATGCGGCCCCATCATGCAGGTGCTGGTCTGGTGGAAGGTGGTGCCGGACGTGGCGCGGACATGGTTGAGGAGGTCCTCGTCGGTGGCCGCCGCGAAGCCCGGCATGAACTCTTCCGCAACGAACTCCTGCATGGCTGGCGTCGCGAACACCGCGCGGGCCGCCTTGAGGCCGGCCACCATCGTGTCGCGGTCGCCCTGGGTCGAGAGGTAGTTCGCCATCATCTGCGGCGGCACGGTCGGGTCCGGCGACTGGATGCGCAGCCAGCCGCGGCTCTCCGGCCGGCACGGGATGGTGACGATGGTGCAGCCGGGGAAGTCGTGCATCGCCTCGCCCGCCTTGGGCGAGCTGCCGGCCAGGAACTGGTACTGGATGTCGGGCGAGGCCAGCTCGGGCCGGGTCTTGAGGAAGAGGCCGATGGGCGCGGCACCCGTCATCAGCGCGCCGCGGCGGAACATGTATTCGACCCCGGTGATGCCCTTGCGCCACCAGCTACGGGATATCTCGTTCAGCGTGTTGCCGCGCTTCACCCGGTAGATGAGGCGGCCGCCCAAATGGTCCTGCAGGTTCTCGCCGACGCCGGGCAGGTCGTGGACGACGGCGACGCCATGGCGTCGCAGCAGCTCGCCCGGGCCGATACCCGATAGCTGGAGGATCTGCGGCGAGTGGATGGTGCCGCCGCACAGCAGCACCTCGCGCCGGGCGCGGGCCAGCTTCAGCGTGCCGTGCTGCATGTACTCGATGCCGGTAGCGCGCCGCCCTTCCGTCGTCACCCGCTGCGTCAGCGCGTGGATCTCGACGCGCAGGTTGGGGCGGCGCATCGCGGGCTTGAGGTAGCCGACGGCGGCACTGCATCGGCGGTGGCCGCGCACGGTCACCTGCAGCGGCCCGACGCCGGCCTGGTCGGCGCCGTTGAAGTCGCGGTTGTAGCGGTGGCCGGCCTGCTGGGCGCCCTGCATGAAGGCGTCGTAGAGCGGGTGGCGGCTGCGCAGCTCGGACACGGCGAGCGGGCCGCCGGTGCCGTGGAACTCGTTCGCGCCGATCTCCTGGTCCTCGGACTTGCGGAAGTAGGGCAGCACGTCGTCGTAGGACCAGCCGGCATTGCCCATCTGCCGCCAGAGGTCGAAGTCCTCCTTCTGCCCGCGGATGTAGATGAGGCCGTTGATCGAGCTGGAGCCGCCCAGGACCTTGCCGCGCGGCCAGGGGATGCGGCGGTTCATCATCTGCGGCTCGGGCTCGGTCTCGAACTTCCAGGCGACCTTCGGATTGTAGATGTTGCGGTAGAAGCCGGCCGGGATGTGGATCCAGGGATCGGTGTCCTTGCCGCCCGCCTCCAGCAGCAGGACGGTGGTCTTGCCGTCGGCGGTCAGCCGGTTGGCGAGCACGCAACCGGCCGAGCCGGCGCCGACCACGACGAAATCGAACTCCTCGGCCTGCTGCATGGCGTTCCCGTCCCCGATGCCCGGCGGAATCGCCGTGCTTGGGGCGAGTATGCCACCGAAGCGCCCATACTGAAGCGGCGGGCCGTCACTCCGCCGGCTGCACCACCGCACGCGGCTGTGCGGGCCGGGCCCAGAGCGCCAGCAGCGAGGCGACGAGGCAGGCGAGACCGGCGATGAAGAAGGCCGGGAGGTAGCTAGCGAGCACGTCGCGGCTGAGGCCGGCGCCGAAGGCTGCCGTCGCCGCTCCGAGCTGGTGGCCGGTGAAGACCCAGCCGAAGACGAGCGGCGCGCGCTCGCGGCCGAAGGCCTGGGCGGCCAGCTTGACCGTCGGCGGCACGGTCGCGATCCAGTCGAGGCCGTAGAACACCGCGAAGAGTGCCAGGCCGTAGAGCGTGAAGGTGCTCATCGGCAGGAACAGCAGCGAGAGGCCGCGCAGCCCGTAGTACCAGAAGAGGAGCTTGCGGTTGTCGTAGCGGTCCGACAGCCAGCCCGACACGATGGTGCCGACGAAGTCGAAGGCGCCCATCATCGCCAGCACGGAGGCCGCCTGAACCTCGGCCATGCCGAAGTCGCTGCACAGCGGGATGAAGTGGGTCTGGATCAGCCCGTTGGTCGACAGCCCGCAGATATAGAAGGTGGCGAAGAGAATCCAGAAGACCCGTGACCGCGAGGCCCAGGCGAGCGTCGAGAGCGCGTTGGCGACGGGGTTGCCGATGGGCCGCGGCGGATGCTGGGCGGGCGTCGTGTCGCCGAAGGCGGGCATGCCGAGATCGGCCGGGTGGTTGCGGCCGAACAGCACCACCATCAGGCCGGCGACGGCGCAGGTGGCGAAGCCCGGGATCAGCGCCGTCCGCCAGCCGTACTCCTGGGCGAGCCAGGCGGCGAGCGGTAGGAAAGCGAGCTGGCCCGTCGCGTTGGCCGCCGTCAGGATGCCGAGCACTAGGCCGCGGCGATGGGTGAACCAACGGTTGGCGACGGTCGCTCCCAGCACCATGGCCGTCATGCCGGAGCCGACCCCCATGAGGACTCCCCAGTAGAGCCAGACCTCCCACACCCTGGTCATGCCGACCGAGAGGAGCGCGCCGGCCAGCACCATCGAGAGCGCGGTGGTGATCGTGGCGCGCACGCCGTAGCGCTGCATGATCGCGGCCGCGAAGGGCGCCATCAGCCCGAACAGCAGCAGGCGCAAGGCCAGCGCGCCCGAGATGGCGCTCGTGTCCCACGCGAACTCGCGCTGGAGCGGCAGGAGCATGGCTCCGAGCACGCCGAGCGCGCCCGCCGACGACAGCGACACCAGGAAGGTGAGCGCCACCATGACCCAGCCATAGTGGATGCCGCGGCGCGCCAGCGCCGGTGCCAGGATGCCCGAGAGCATGGGAAAGGGTGCCTTTCCGGGTCGGAGTATCAGGAGGCGTTCGGAAGGTTGGTCGCGACGACCTGGGCCAGCGTTCGGCGGAGCTCGACGGCGCGCTCGGCGCCGTAGGCGTCGTCGAAGCGCTGTTGCGCCACGGCCCACAGCGCCCGTGCCTCGGCGGCCACCGCGACTCCGGCGGGCGTGATCGCCAGCACGCGGCTGCGGCCGTCCGCCGGATCGCGCCCGACGGTCAGCAGCCCGTCGCGCTCCAGCGGCCCGAGATTGCGCGCGAGGGTCGTCCGGTCCATGACGAGATCGGCAGCGATCCGCGCGATGCCCGCCGGCCCGCCGCGCTGCAGGCGGGCCAGGATCGAGAACTGCGAGGTCTTCAGCCCGGTCGGCGCCAGATGCCGGTCGTAGTGCTGCGTCACATGACGCGCCGCCTTGCGCACGGCGAGGCAGTTGCAGGCATCGACCTTGAGGGGCGCGTCGCCGGTCACGGCGGAGAGAATAGGTGCATATGCACTTAATGCAAGCCCCGTAGCACGCCCTTTGTCCCGGTGGGCGGGTTCGGGCTATGGATGGCGCGGCCATGCACATCCATCTCGACCCGGTCGGCGGCATCGCGGGCGACATGTTCGCCGCGGCGATGCTCGACGCCTGGCCCGAGTGGCGGGAGCCGTTGCTGACGGCCCTGGGCGGGCTCGCCGTGCCGAAGGGCGTGGCGGCCACGGTCGAAGCGTTCGGCGACGGCGTGCTGTGCGGCACCCAGTTCGACGTGACCGCGCCGGCGGCCGCGGGCGGCCACGATCACCGGTCATTCCGCGCAATCCGCCGGCTGCTGGCGTCGTCGCGGCTGTCACCCGGCGTTGCCGCCCGGGCCGAGGCGATCTTCGCGGTGCTGGCCGAGGCCGAGGGGCGTGTCCACGGCATCGCGCCCGACGACGTGACCTTCCACGAGGTCGGCGCCTGGGATTCGATCGTCGACATCGTCGCGGCCGCCTTCCTGATCGAGGGCGCGGATGCGGGCTCGTGGTCGATGGCTCCTCTGCCGGTCGGCTCGGGCCGCGTCGCGACGGCGCATGGGGAGCTGCCGGTGCCGGCACCCGCGGTCGCCCTGCTCCTCGAAGGCTTCGCCGTCTTCGACGACGGTCGCCCGGGCGAACGGGTGACGCCGACCGGGGCGGCGATCCTTCGCCACCTCGCGCCTTCTGCTGCCGCACCCCGGACGCCGATGCGCCAGGGGCGGGTCGGCCATGGCTTCGGGACGAAGCGCTTCCCCGGCATCAGCAACGTGCTGCGTGTGCGGGTGCTGGAGCCGGTCGCGGCGGCCCATGAGGACGAGATCGCGGTACTGCGCTTCGAGGTCGACGATCAGACGCCCGAAGACCTTGCCGTCGGCCTCGACCGGCTGCGCGCGGAGGCGGGCGTGCTCGACGTGCTGCAGGCGCCGGCCTTCGGCAAGAAGGGCCGCATGACCGTGCAGGTGCAGTTGCTGGCTCGCGCCGAGGCGGCTGATGCCGTCGCCGACCGCTGCTTCGCCGAGACGACGACGCTGGGCCTGCGCATGGAACGGGTGCGCCGCCGCATCCTGCCGCGCGCGATGGCGGAGGAAGCGGGGCCGGTCCGGGTCAAGATCGCGGACCTCCCGGACGGCAGGCGCACCGCCAAGGCCGAGATGGCCGACGTCGCCGCCGGCGGCGACCGCGTCGGCCGTGCGGGCCTGCGCCGGCATGCCGAGGCCGCGGCGCTGGCGGGCGACACCGATGACTGAGGCCGAGGCTCGGACGGGCGTGGGTGCGTCCCTCGACGATGCTCGGGATGAGGAGCGTTCCGGATCGCGATCGGTGTCCCGGCCAACATCGTCGTGCAACGCGAT
>JBFWXJ010000344.1:0-7189 GCA_050187535.1 Alphaproteobacteria bacterium
CCTTCCGGCTGATGCAGGGGGTGTTCGGGGCGCCCCTCGTGCCCCTCTCGCAGTCGGTGCTGCTCGACATCTATCCGCGCGAGCGCCACGGCGAGGCGATGGCGATCTGGGGCATGGGCGTCATGGTGGGCCCGATCTTCGGGCCCTCGCTCGGCGGCTGGCTGACCGAGGATTTCCACTGGCGCTGGGTGTTCTACATCAACCTGCCGATCGGCATCCTGACCTTCGTCGGCCTCGTCGCCTTCATCGAGCGTCCGGCGCGCGACCGGCGGCTGCGCATGGACTGGTTCGGCTTCGCGATGCTGTCGCTCGCAGTCGGCTCGTTCCAGCTCATGCTCGACCGGGGCGAGCATCTTGACTGGTTCTCGTCGCGCGAGATCATCCTGGAGGCGGCGATCGCCGGGGTCGCCTTCTACCTCTTCCTCGCCCATGTCGCGACGGCGGAGCGACCATTCATCGACCTCACCGTCTTCCGCGACCGGAACCTCGCGACCGGGCTCGTCCTCATCTGCCTGACCGGCTACATCCTCTTCGGCTCGATGGCGCTGCTGACGCCGTTCATGCAGCAGCTGCTGGGCTACCCGATCCTGACGTCGGCCTATGTCCTGGCGCCGCGCGGCCTCGGCACGGCGGTCGCGATGTTCATCGTCGGTCGGATCATCCGGCGCGTCGACATCCGCCTCATCATGGTGCTGGGATATCTCTGCCTGTCGACGACGCTCTACGACATGAGCACCTATACCTTGGAGGTGCCGATCAACCATTTCATGATCTCGGGCTTCATCCAGGGCATGGGCTTCGGCTTCTGCTTCGTGCCGATCAGCACGCTCTGCTTCTCGACGCTGGCACCCGAGCATCGTCCCCAGGGCACGTCCATCTTCAGCATGATGCGCAACATGGGCGGCAGCGTCGGCATCTCGGTCTCGATCTTCATGCTGGGGCGCTTCGGGCAGGCCAGCCGGTCCGACCTCGTGGCCCATGTCACGCCGTTCGCGCCCGGCGTGCAGGCGCGCGTCATGCCCGACGCCTGGAACCCCGACACGCTGCAGGGGCTGGCGGGGCTGGAGGCGGAGGTGGTGCGCCAGGCGACGGCGATGGCCTATTTCGCCGACTACCAGATCCTAGCACTCATCGCCGCGCTGGGCATCCCGCTCCTCTGCCTCGCACGGCCGCCCCGTCACTAGCTATTCCGAAGGCGCATCCGCGATCGGCCGCGCGCGGCTCAGGATGAGGCGGATCTCGGCGATCAGCAGCCCGAACTTCGAGATGCGGAGATGGCTGAGCGCGACGTTCGCCGTCTGGCGCGTCAGCTCCTCCTCGCACTCGACCCGCCAGCTCCGCTCGCCCGCCGCGATGTCCATCCGGTAGGCCCAGCGCAGCGTCTCGCCGTCCCAGCGCGCCTCGGCCGTGCCTGCAACCGCCGACGCGGTGCCGGTATAGCCCGTCTCCGTCGGGCGGATCAGCCACACGCGCCGCTCAGCCTCGCCGCCGTCGGGCTCGTAGCGCTGATCGAGGGTCAGCACCGTGCCGTCCCATTCGCCGCGCAGCGTCGCGGAAAGCGCCTGCTCGCCTCCGCCGCGGTGGTCGATCATGTGGCCCCAGCCGTGGACGAGGCCGGCGTAGAACGTCTCCAGCCTAAATGCGTCCGAAATGGGGTGGGTCGCCCGCGTCATGGGTTCGTCGACATGCTACATTGACGATGCTTATGGTGTGATCGATGGCACGCAGGACGGACAAGCGCACGGAGCCTGCGCTCGGCACCGCCGGCCGCATCCTCTTCGTCGACGACGAGCCGGACGCCGTCGAGCCGCTCATGGCAGCCGCCCGCGGGCTCGGCTTCGACGCCCTTCTGCTGGAAAGCGGCGGGGCATTCGCCGCCACCCTGGACACCTTCGCGCCGACCCATGTCGTCATCGACCTCGTCATGCCCGAAGTGGATGGCATCGAGCTGTTGCTGGCGCTCGCCCGGCGTCCGCGACGCCCGCGCATACTGGTCATGACCGGCTACCATTGGGGAGTCATGGAATCCGCCCGCATCCTGGCGGAGGCGCACCAGCTCTCGGAGATCGGATGGCTGCGCAAGCCGGTCGATCTGGACGAGTTCGAGGGTCATCTCACCGCCAGGGTGGTGACATGATCGCGGAACGGGCGGGCCTCGTAGTGGTTATCGATTTGATAACCGATCGTTGAATCCGCCCGGCATGTGGGCGGCATAATATCAGTTTATCGTTCTGCCGGGTGCGAGGTTATGTCGATCCTGCCGCGCATGATGGTCGGTCAGCTCCTCGAGCACCTCGACGCCGAGCGTCAGCGGGTGGTGCTCGACGGCTTCGATCCCCATGGCGGCGAGTGGTCGGGCCGGTGGTCCGACCGCCGGCGCGGCAAGGGGCGCAGGCGCGATCGCGACGCCGAGGCCGAGGTCCTGGAGCGAACGATCGAGGACATCCGCGCGGTCGAGCCGGGACAGCCCGCCGCCGTCGATCTCGTCGTGGCACTGACCGCGGCGATCCGCCGCGATCCCGACAATGCGGTCGCGATCGCCGACGCGCTGGTGACCGATCATCCGAAGCTGGCCGTGGTCATCGTCGCGACGGCGCTGCGGCTCTGCCCCGCCCAGCGCAAGGCCATCCTGGCGATGGCGCGAAGGAAGAAGCCGTTCGCCAAGCATCCCTTCATCCTCACCATCCTGCTGGTCTTCGCCGCGCATGTGCTCTCCGAGCATGCGGCCGAGGCTGCGGAGCTGTTCATCGATCCCGACAACCCGGCGCCCGGCGCGCCTGCCGGCCGACGCAACCGTTCCTCGGATCGGCCGCACGTGCCGCTCGCCGCGGCGAACAACGCCGGCACGTCGCGCGCGATCGGCTTCGCGACGGTCGTGACGCCCGCGCTCGTCGTCACCGTGCTGGAGGCGGCCGATGCCCGCGCGCGCACCCTCGACGGCGCGCAGGACATGGTGGCTGTCACCGAGGGTCCCGCGGTCGCGGACGCGTCGGAGGTCGAGCGCTACGAACCCGCCGCCGTGACCGTCGCGGATGGGCTGCCGGATAATCGCGGGGTCGGCGAGGTCACGACAGGCGACGATGACGCCGCTGCGGCCGGCTCGGCCGAGGCGGCCCAGGCCGATGTCGCGGCCGCCGCAGACGGCCCCACGCCTCATGCCGCCATGGCGGCGATGGGCCGCATCGTCGATCCGGCGGCGGATGCTCCGGTCGCGGCAGAGGCCACGGTCGTCGGTCCGGCCTCACCCGCCGCCGATCCGCCCGCCCTCGCGTTCCTCGACCGGCAGGTCGACGATGCGATCGTCATCGCTGCCGATGCGGGCGACCGGATGACGCTGGCGACCGTCGGCGAGGCCGGCGAGCCACTCGCCGCCGTCGGCGAGATGGAAGTATCCCCGGTTGCGACCGTGTCGCTCGCCCCGGCAGACTCGACCGTCGCGGCGCCGGGCGGTGATCCGATCGATGTCGAAGCGACCGCTGCCCTCGGCATGCTGTCCCAAGAGGCTGTCGGCCCCGCCGGTCCCATCACCGGAATCGACACTGGCGCGACGACAGTGCTGGCCGAAGCGGACGGTGCGCTGCTGGCCGAGGATTCGGTGCTGTCGGCCGCGGTGACGGTCGCGGCATCGGTGAGCGATGCGGTGGCGATCGAAGGGTCGGCCGGCGTCGATGTTCTCACGGATGACACCGTGGTTGCCGTGAGTGCGGATGTCGGTGTCGAAGCCGGCCCGGCGACGGTGCAGGCCTCGGTGGATGTTGCGCTTCTGGCCGAGGGTTCCGCATTGGCGCTCGATGCGGGGGTCTCGGCGGGTCTGGGCGACATCACCGAAGTCGGGGCCTCGGCCAGTGTCGACATGCTGGCGGGCGACGGCGCTGTGGAAGCGAGCGCGAACGTCGCTATCGAGGCCGGGCCGGTGGCCGTGCAGGCGGACGCGCTGGTCGTGCTGCTCGACGACGACACCGTCGTCTCCGTGGATGCCGGCCTGGCGGCCTCGCTCGGCGACGCGGTAGACGTCGCGGCGATGATCGGCGGCGATGTGCTGACCGACGACGTGGTCGCCTCGGCCACTATCGCCGCGGAAGTCGATGCCGGGCCGGCGACGGTCGCCGCCGCCGCGACCTTCACCCTGTTCGACGACGAGGCGGCCCTGTCGACTGATGCGGCCGTCTCTGCCGATGTCGGCGAGGTCGTCGCGGCGGCCGCGTCGGCGAGCCTCGATCTCCTCTCCGAGGACGCGCTCGTGGGAAGCGCGCTCACCGCCGAGGTGGAAGCTGGCCCCGTCACCGTCGAGGCGGCCGCCGCGTTCGAGCTCGACGACGAGGATGGCATCGCAATCGCCGATGCCGCTGTCGGCGGTGCCGTCGGCGACGTCGCGTACGCCGCGGTCGCCACCGAGATCGCGGTGTTGCCCGACGGCGGCGTAGCGGAAGTGGCGATCGAGGCGGAAGTGTCCGCCGGGCCGGTCGATGTCGGCGCTTCGCTCTCGTTCCTGACGGAAGACGAGCCGCTGGAGTTCTCCGCCGACGTGGCGGCCGAGGTCGCGGATGTCCCGGTCGCCGCATCGGCATCCCTGACGCTGCCGGCCGACGAGCCGGACGCGTCGGCGAGCGCTGCCGCAGAGCTTGCGGCCACGATCGCGTCGGTCGGCGACGGCCCGGCCACGATCGACGTCACGGTCGCGGCGACCGCTGCGCCCGATACGATCGATGTCGCGGTGGGGGCGACGGTGCCCGTCGTCGAAACCACTCCCGTCGAGGTCGCCGCGACGGTCGATGCCGGCGGCGGCGGGGCGACGGCCGCTGTTCCGGACGTGGCGTCCGTGGCGATCGAAGTCACGCCCGGCGAGACCGCAGTCGAGGCAGCCGTGACGGTGCCGGGTGCGGACGTCGCAACCGTCGAAATCGCGGCCACGATCGCTACCGGCGGCGTCTCCATCGAGCTGTCCGTGCCGGATGTGATCTCCGTCAGCCTGGGCCTGCCGGACGACGGCGTCGACCTCTCGCTCGAAGTGCCGCTACCCGAGCCGCAGGCGGTCGTCGAGGATGTCGCCGGCGCGGTGGAGACGGTGGCCGATGTCGTCGAGAGCACGCCGCCGCCGATCGTCATCGCGACCAGCATCCTGCCGCCGCCGGCCGCGATCCCGTCCGTGCTGTTCCACGGGGGCGGCCTCTTCGGCTGATCAGGCGCGTCCGAGCAGGTGGGTGACGACGGCCAGAAAGCGGTCGTCGGCGAAGGGCTTGGCCAGGACCGGCCGGCCGGCCAGCACGAAGAACTGCTCCAGCTCCGGATTGGCGACATCGCCCGTGACGAACAGCACGCGTGCCGCCAGATCCGGATGCTGCCGCTCCAGGCGGCGGTAGAGCTCGGTCCCGTCCATGCCGGCCATGTGGATGTCGGCGACGACCAGGTCGTAGCGGCGACGGTCGGCGCGGCGCAGCGCCTCGACGCCGTCGGTAGCCAGGTCAACGGCATGGCCCTCGCGCCGCAGCAGCGACTGGACATAGCGCGCGAGCTGCTCGTCGTCGTCGACGACGAGGATGGCCGCGCCGCCGGCGGGCCGTGCGGCATTCGCCGCCGTCGCGGCAGGAGCCACTGCCTCGACGGCCGGCAGGCGCACGACGAACTCCGCCCCGCCTTCCGGCCGGTTGGCGACGGTAATCCCGCCGCCCAGCTCCTTCACCTGCGTCACGCACAGCGACAGGCCGAGACCCGTGCCCTTGCCCTCGGGCTTGGTCGTGAAGAAGGGCTGGAAGATCCGCCGGACGATCTGTGGCGGGATGCCGGGGCCGTTGTCGGCGACGCGCAGCTCGACCAGGCGCGCGTCGCCGTCGCACGCCGTGGTGAGGCGGATGCGCCGCGGCGGCGGCACCTCGGCCAGCGCATCGCAGGCATTGGTCAGCAGGTTGACGACGACCTGCGTCAGCCCGGTCGCATCCCCGGCGACAGCCGGCAGCGCATCGGCGAGGTGGTGTTCGAAGACGACGCCGTCACGCTCGGCGCGTCCCTGCACCAGGCCGGCCGCCCGTTGGACGATGGCATTGATCGCCAGCGGCGCGCGGCGCACCGGCCGCCTTCGCGAGAGGTCGAGCAGGTTGGTGACGATTCGTGCCGACTGGCGTGCCGCCTCGATCGCCCGGTCGAGGCGCTCGCCATGGCCGGCGTTGCGTGTGCCGCGGCGCACGAGCTGGGTCTGCGCCAGGATCGTGGCGAGCTGGTTGTTGAGCTCGTGCACGATCGAGGCGAGAAGCTGGCCCAGCGCCACCGCCCGCTCGGTCTCCGCGTCCGGGCCGGTGCCGCCGGCCGCCGCGGCCAGGACCAGCGCGCGGCGGCGGCCGACCCTGATGGCGTGCGCACGTATCTCGGTCACGGCATCGCCGTCGCGGTCGAGCCGGACGGTCGCCGGCTCGCCGCGCAGGGCGGCGGCCAGGGCGGCGACGACCGGGTCCGGCCAGGTGCCGGGGTCGCCGGCGTCGTCTGGCAGAAGGGCGTTCCAGGCGGCGTTGCGGCGTAGCGGCCGCAGCCGCCGGTCGACGACGGCAATGGGTGTGGGCACCGCGTCGAAGGCAGCCGGCACCAGCGCGTCCGCGGCGGCGCTACGCCGCGGCTTCGCCGGTGCCTTCCCGCCCGCCCCGGCCATCGCCGGCTGTGGTCTCTGCCCGGGACGGCGCCGTCAGAGGCGCACGTCGTGGCGCGGCCGGCCCCAATCGCGGGCCGCCGCCGCCGCCCGCGGCACGTCCTCCTCCAGCATCAGCCGGTCCGCGACCAGCGCGCGCGCCGCCGCCTCGATGGCCCGGATGTAGCCGGTCGCGTCGCCGTAGCGCTCCAGGACCGAAGGGCGCGGGTCGCCGGTGCCGGCGCGCTCCTCGGGCGTATCGGGGAAGGGGATGTAGCTGCCGGTGAATTCGTGCATGGCCCCTTCGCCATGGCCGCGGGCACGGATGTTCCAGCCGGTATAGGTACCGAGCGGTGCGGCCACCATCGGGGCGCGGACGCCGGCCACGTCGTTGCCGTCCGCATCGACCGACGGGACCATCGTCGGATAGGCCTCGGGCTTCAGGATGATGGGCGGCTCGGTGCTGACGATGCCGATCGCCGCGTGCGGGCCGAAGTCGAGCAGCGGGCAGGCGTTGACGCCGGTCGGCACCGCTACGCCGGGGATCGCCGGGAAGCCCTCGCGCCATTGCGCGGC
>JBFWXJ010000345.1:0-7168 GCA_050187535.1 Alphaproteobacteria bacterium
GGGCCGTGCTGAACTACCTCGGCGCCGACGGCTACATGCGCTGCGCGAAGCTCGTCATGGACACCAAGGCGCGGCTGGTGGCGGGCATCGAGGCGATCCCCGGGCTAGAGGTGCTGCAGCCGCACGATCTGTGCATCTTCGTCTACCGTTCGGCGGATCCTGACCTCGACATCGCGGCGGTCGCCGACGCCATGGGCCGCCGCGGCTGGCTGATTGGACGGCAGTCCGAGCCGCCGGGCATCCATCTGGCGCTGAACCCGAACCACGAGGTCATGGTCGAGCCCTATCTGCGCGACCTGCGGGAGGCCGTCGCCGAAGCACGGGGCACCGTCGCCGACGCCAAGGCGGCAACCGAGCGCACCTATTGACCGCGCCATGGAAACCAGGGAAGGGGCAAGGGGAATGATCCGGAAATTCTCGATGTTCGCGTTGGCGGCGGTGCTCGCCGCCGGGTTCGCCGGTGCGGCCGGCGCCGCGACGACGCTGGAGACCGTGAAGCAGCGCGGCAAGCTCAAATGTGTCGTCGCCGAAGGCTCGGTTGCCATCGCGCAGCTCGACGACAAGGGACGCTGGGAAGGCTTCGACGTCGACTATTGCCGCGCTCTCGCGGCGGCCATCCTCGGATCGGGCGAAGCCGTCGAGTTCGTCCCGACGGGGTTCGCGCAATCCATGCCCGCGGTCCGCTCCGGCGAGGCCGAGGTCGCCGCGCGGGCGATCACCTACACGATCAGCCGCGACATGGAGCTGGGCTTCGACTTCGTCGGGCCCACGCTCTATTCGGGCTATGGCTTCATGGTCCACAAGCGGGCGGGCGTCACCGACCTCAAAGGCCTCAACGGCGCGGCGATCTGCGTGCTCGCGGGCACGGTCATCGATGCGCAGATCGGCGACTATTTCCGCCCGCGCGGCATGACGTTCACGCCGGTCGTCGTCGACAACGTGACGAACATGTACGCCCAGTACGAGGCGGGGCGCTGCGACGTCGTCACGTCGGAGCCGCCGTTCCTGGCCGCGCGCCGCAGCCGCCTCAAGGCGCCCGGCGACCACATCATCCTCAACGAGCTCTTCTACAAGTCGCACATGGGACCGGTGGTGCGTGACAACGATCCGCAATTCAGCGGCATCGCGCGCTGGACCCACTATGCACTCGTCACGGCGGAGGAGATGGGCATCACCCAGGCGAACGTGGACGAGATGCTGAAGTCGAAGGACCCGGCGATCCGCCGCTTCCTCGGCCTGGAAGGCAACATCGGCTCGAAGATGGGCCTGACCGACGACTTCACCGTGAAGATCATCAAGGCGGTCGGCAACTACGGGGAAGTGTGGGAGCGCAATTTCGGCATGAAATCGCCGCTGAAGCTGCCGCGCGGAATCAACGCGCTGGAGCGCGACGGCGGCCTGCAATGGGCGCCGAACTGGCGCTGACGGGCAAGGACGGGCGAGCCTCCGGCTCGCCCGTCCGCAACATCGCGCGATGTCGGCTGCAGCCGGGCTAGGATCGCCGCGCCGGTCGTCCGGTTCGCGCTGGTGGCACCGGCGGGGCGTACGCCGGGCGTTCTGGCAGGCGCTGCTCGCCGGCGCGCTCGTGCTGGCGCTCGGCTGGTTCGTCGACAACGCCCGCGGAAACCTGCCGCGGATGGGCATCCAGTTCGGCTTCGGGTTCCTGCAGCAGAGCGCCAGCTTCGAGATCGGCGAGAATCTCATCGGCTTCGAGCCGGGACAGAGCATCTTGCGGGCCTATCTCGCCGGGATGGCGAACACGATCCACGTCGCCGTGCTCGGCATCGTGCTCGCGACGTTCCTCGGCCTGTCCGTCGCGCTGGCGCGGCTGTCGCGCAACTGGCTGCTCGCCGGTCTAGCGCGTCTCTATGTCGAGCTGTTCCGCAATACGCCCCTCCTGCTGCAGCTCCTGTTCATCCACATCACCTTGGCGCAGGCTATGCCGCCACCGCGACAGGCGTGGCAGCCGATCCCGGGTGTCTTCCTCAGCAATCGCGGCATCGTGATGCCGTCGCTGGTGCCCGATCCCGCCCATCTCTGGATCGCGGCGGCACTCTCGATCGGCCTGATCGGCGCGCTCGCCGTGCGGCGATGGGCTCGGGCCCGGCAGGATGCGACCGGCCTCAGGCCGGCGACCGGGGCGGCCGTCCTGGCGCTGATCGCCGGGCCGCCGCTCGCGGTGTTCCTCGCCGCCGGCGCTCCCTTCGCGCTGGAGACGCCGTCGCTGGCGGGGTTCAACTTCCGGGGTGGCCACACGGTCTCGCCGGAGTTCGCGACCATCCTCGTCGGGCTCGTCCTCTATTCGGCGGCCTTCATGGCCGAGACGATGCGCGCGGGCATCCTTGGCGTGCGTCGCGGCCAGGTCGATGCCGCCCGGTCGCTCGGTCTCGGACGGGGGGCGACGCTGCGGCTGGTCGTGCTGCCGCAGGCCTTGCGGATCATCGTGCCGCCGCTCACCAGCCAGTATCTCAGCCTCACCAAGAGCTCGTCGCTGGCGGTCGCGGTGGGCTATCCGGACCTGATGCGGGTCTACACCGTCGTGTCCGCCGACACCGGCCGGCCGATCGAGTGCATCGCCATCATCATCGCCGTCTACCTGACGCTGAGCCTGCTCACGGCCCTGTTCATGAACTGGTACAACCGCCGGATCGCCGTGGTCGAGCGATGACCATCGCGCGCAACGCCGCCGGCCACGCCCAGCGCCGCATCCTGCCCGCGCCGGTCGCATGGGTGTGGCGGAACCTGCTCGGCACCGTTCCCAATACCATCGTGACGCTTCTCGTCGCCTGGCTGCTGCTGGAGACGGTGCCGGGGATCGTCCGCTGGCTCTTCGTCGATGCCCTGTGGGCGCCGGCGAGCGCCGAGCAATGCCTGCGGGGCGACGGGGCGTGCTGGGCCTTCCTTCAGGCGAAGTGGCGCCTCATCCTGTTCGGCCCCTATCCCTACGAGGAGCAATGGCGTCCCGCGGCTGCGATGGCCGTGTTCTTCGCGATGGTGGTGGCGACCGCGTTTCCCGTCACCTCCGGGCTCGCCGGCCGGCCGCGCCGCCTCGTCGCGCTGTGGGTCCTGGCGCTCGCCCTCATCGCATGGCTGCTGCGGGGTGGCACTCTGGCGCTGCCGACGGTCGAGGTGCGCCTCTGGGGCGGCCTGCCGCTCACCTTGCTGCTGTCGGTTGTCGGTGCATTTTTCGCCTTCTGGCTCGCCATCCTACTGGCGCTCGGCCGGCGGTCGCCGATGCCGATCGTGCGTATGGTCTCGGTCGGCTACATCGAGCTGATCCGCGGCGTGCCGCTCATCGGCCTGCTCTTCATGGCGACGGTGCTGTTCCCGCTGATCATGCCGCCCGGCATCGACGTCGACAAACTGGCGCGCGCGCAGATCGCCTTCATCCTCTTCTTCGCCGCCTATATGGCCGAGGCGATCCGCGGCGGCTTGCAGGCGGTTCCAGCCGGACAATACGAGGCCGGCGCCTCGCTCGGCCTCGGCTACTGGCGCACCATGGGGCTGGTCGTCCTGCCGCAGGCATTGCGGATCGTCATTCCCTCCCTGGTCAACATCTTCATCAGCGCCTTCAAGGACACCTCGCTCGTGCTGATCATCGCGATGTTCGACCTGCTCGGGTCGGCCAACGCGGCGAAGAGCGATTCGGCGTGGTGGGGCCTGTATCTGGAGCCCTACCTTTTCGTCGCATCGATCTACCTCGCGTTCTGTGCCGCGATGTCGTGGTACAGCCAACGCCTGGAACGCCATCTCGCGAAGGGCCATGGGTCGGGGTGATGCGCGGGATGTTCGACGTCGTCGACCGCGAGACGCTGCAGGAGCGCGCCTACGCGCAAATCCGTGCGGTGCTGATGCGGGGCGGGATCGCGGCCGGCGAGAAGGTGACCATCCGCGGGCTTGCCGATGGCCTCGGCATGAGCTGGACCCCGATACGAGAGGCTGTGCGCCGTCTGGCGGCGGAAGGTGCCCTGGAGATCGCTCCCAATCGCTGGATCCGCGTGCCGAATCTCTCCTCCGGCGAACTGCGCGAGCTGAAGATGATCCGGATTCACGTCGAAGGCTGGGCGACGGAGCGCGCCGCCGACCTTATCGATGCCGCGGGCATGGCCGGGCTATGGCGGCTGGAAGCGGACATCGTGGCCTTGCGTGGCACCACCGACGTCAAGGAGAAGATGACCCGCATCAACCGGCTGCACTTCGCCATCTATGCGGCGGCGGGCATGCCTCAGCTCGTGCGGATGATCGAAGGGCTCTGGCTGCGCAGCGCGCCGCACGCCCATCTCCTGTTCCCGGTCTATGCCGAGCAGGATCGTGGCCGCCACCGCGCCGCGACGCTCGAGGCGCTGGCGCATCGCGACGGCCCGGGGGCCCGGCAGTCCATGACCCGGGACATCGGCGGAGCGCTCGACTATCTGATCGGCCTGGTCGCGGCTCGGGAGGCATTGCCGGGCGAGGACGCCTCGGCGCGTTGACCGCGCATCTGTCGCCTTGACAACGCGACGCCGGGACCCCTTTCTACGACACATGACGACGCAGCTACCCGTTCCGGGTCTCTGGCGGGCCGCCTACTAGGCGGCTCCTCGCGCGTCACGCTTTGTCCGAGGGCTGCCGACCGTGGTGCGGCGGCCCTTTTTCATGTCTGCACCCCGGTCGTTCGATGGAGGTGCAGATGAGCTGGAAGCTTTCCGACCGACCGGGCGAAATGCGCTACCGCACGCGGGGCGGGCTCGATGTCGTGCGCACCATGGCGCCGGTCGACGGCGAGGCCGCGCTGGCGCTGCTGCGCGATCGCCTCGACGATCGTCGCGGCGCGCTCTTCTCTTCCGGGGTCGAGTATCCGGGGCGGTACAGCCGCTGGGACTTCGGTTTCACCGACCCGCCGCTGGCCCTCGAGACGGTGGGTCGCGTCGTGCGGCTTGCCGCGCTCAACGGGCGGGGCCGCGTGCTCCTCGGCTTCGCCGCGACAGTGCTCGACGGTGGGCCGCTGCACATGCGCGCGCGGGCGCAGGATCACCTCGAGATCGAAGTCGGGGGCGACACGCAGGTCGCGTTCGAGGAGGAGCGGACGCGTCGCCCCAGCGTCTTCACCGTTCTCCGCCGGCTGGTCGCGGCGTTCGGCCATCCCGAGGATGCCCATCTCGGGCTCTACGGGGCGTTCGGGTACGACCTCGTATTCCAGCTCGAGGATCTGGTGCGCCGGCGCCCGCGCGACGCCGACCAGCGCGACATGGTGCTCTACCTTCCGGACCGCCTGCTGCTGGTCGACCGCCGCGCCGAACGCGCGGCCATGGTCGCATGGGAGTTCGCGTGGGACGGCGCGGCGACCGCCGGTCTCGATACGGCGACGCCCGCCGCCGCGCATCGCCGCATCGACCATCAGCCCATGGCCGACCACGAGCCCGGCGCCTATGCGGCCCTGGTGGAGCGCGCGCGGGCGGCGTTCGCCCGCGGCGACCTGTTCGAGGCGGTGCCGGGCCAGCTCTTCGCCGAGCCCTGCGCGGCACCACCGAGCCGGGTGTTCGCGACGCTGCAGCGGGTCAATCCGGCTCCCTACGGCGCGCTCGTCAACCTCGGTGACGGCGAGTTCCTCGTCTCGGCCTCGCCCGAGATGTATGTGCGTTCGGACGGGCGGCGCATCGAGACCTGCCCGCTCTCCGGCACGATCGCGCGCGGGCCCGACCCGATCGGCGACGCGGAGCAGATCAGGCGGCTGCTCAACTCCGCCAAGGACGAGCACGAGCTCAACATGTGCACCGACGTCGACCGCAACGACAAGGCGCGCATCTGCGAGCCGGGGTCGGTCGCCGTCATCGGCCGGCGCCAGATCGAGCTCTATTCGCGGCTCATCCACACGGCCGACCACGTCGAGGGCGTGCTACGTCCGGGCTACGACGCGCTCGACGCCTTCCTCAGCCACGCCTGGGCGGTCACGGTCACCGGCGCACCCAAGCTGTGGGCCATGCAGTTCTGCGAGGACAACGAGCGCACGCCCCGGCGGTGGTACGGCGGGGCGATGGGCTTCATCGGCTTCGACGGCAGCATGAACACCGGGCTGACGCTGCGCACCATCCGGATGAAGGATGGGCTCGCGGAAGTGCGCGTCGGTGCCACCCTGCTGTGGGACAGCGATCCCGCGGCCGAGGAGGAGGAATGCCGGATCAAGGCGGCTGCACTCCTCCAGGCGATCCGCGAGCCCGAGGGGCGCCCGCCCGCTGCGGCGGCGCCGGCGGCGCAGCCGGGGGCGGGCAAGAAGCTGCTCCTCGTCGATCACGACGACAGCTTCGTGCACACGCTGGCCGACTTCTTTCGCCAGACCGGCGCCGAGGTCGCCGTGGTGCGCCATTCGCGGGCTGCCGACGTGTTGGCGGCGGATGCGCCGGACCTGCTGGTGCTGTCGCCGGGGCCGGGGCGACCGGCCGATTTCGGCATCGCCGGCACGATAGAGGCGGCGCTGGCGGCCGGGGTCCCGATCTTCGGCGTGTGCCTCGGCCTGCAGGCGCTGGGCGAGCGCTTCGGCGCGCGGCTGGCGCAACTGCCCGTCCCGGCCCATGGCCGGCCGAGCCGGGTGCGCCTCGACGGGGGGCGGCTCTTCGCCGGCCTGCCCGACGCCATCACCGTCGGCCGCTACCACTCCCTGGTCGTCGAGCGGTCGAGCCTGCCGGCGGAGATGCGGGTGACGGCGGAGACCGAGGACGGGCTGGCGATGGCGGTCGAGCATCGCACGCTGCCGGTGGCGGGCGTGCAGTTCCACCCGGAATCGATCATGTCGCTCGGCGACCGCGCCGGCCACCGCATCGTCGCCAACGCGGTCGGACTCGCGCGATGACCCCTCTCAGTGACCGGGCAGAACGAGGATTTCGGTATTGCGCGGCAGCATCGAGCGGTTGAGCAGGACTTCCGGCTCGGCCGAGAAGCGGGCGGGGTAGAGCGGGGCGGCGCGCGCGACGAACCGCTCCACCACGTTCGGCACGATGAAGTGCATCGGGATCACCAGCCGCGGCTTGATCTGGCCGATGATGGTGAGGATGTCTTCCTGGCTGGTCGTCCAGGAGCCGTCGACCGGCGCCAGCAGCACGTCGATCGGCCCCAGTTCGCGCAGGTGCGTGTCGGTCAGCGTGTGGTGGATATGGCTGAGATGGGCGATGCACAGGTCGGCTGCGGAGAAGAT
>JBFWXJ010000346.1:0-7148 GCA_050187535.1 Alphaproteobacteria bacterium
GGCGATGGCGCCCTATGTCGAGCTGCTGCACGACCAGATCTATCACAAGGTCTTCCGGGCGACGGCGCTGGTCGCGGTCGCGGTGACGGTGATCGCCGTGGCACTGGCCTATCCATTCGCCATGGCGCTGGCGCGCGCCTCCATGCGCTGGCGGATCGTCCTCTTCGCCGCCGTGCTGACGCCCTTATGGATCAGCGTGCTGGTCCGCACCTTCTCGTGGATGCTGCTGCTGGAGACCAACGGCCCGGTCAACCGGATGCTCGTCGGCGCGGGGGTCATCGAGCGGCCGCTCTCGCTGCTGTTCAACCAGACCGGCGTGCTGATCGGCATGGTGCATGTGCTGCTGCCCTATGCCGTGCTGCCGATATACGCCGCGCTGATCCGCGTCGATCCGGCGCTGCTGCGCGCCAGCGAGGGGCTTGGCGCCTCGCCGCTCCGCACCTTCCTGCGCGTGCTGCTGCCGCTCTCCATGCCCGGTGTGGCGACGGGGGCCGCCTTCGTCTTCCTGCTGTCGCTGGGGTTCTTCATCACGCCCGCCCTGCTGGGCGGGGCGTCCAGCATCACGCTCTCGATGCTGATCGACGGCTTCGTCAACGAGCGTCTCGCCTGGCCGCTCGCGGCGGCGGCCTCGATGATCCTGCTGGTGGCGACGCTGGTCTTCCTGGCGCTGGCCGGCCGCTTCGTCGTGCCCTCGACCATGGCCGAGGTGCGGTGATGGCCGGCAAGGTTGTCCTGGCGGCCTTCGCGGCACTGCTCGCCGCCTTCCTGGTGCTGCCGGTGCTGGCGGTGGTGCCGGCCGCCTTCAGCGCCCGCAGCTTCATCCGCCTGCCGCCCGAGGCATGGTCGCTGCGCTGGTGGACGACCTTTTTCGCGGACGCCTCATGGCGCCGCGCGCTCATCAAGTCGATCGAGGTCGCGGTGCTGGCGACGGCCGTCGCCGTGCCGCTCGGCACCGCGGCCGCACTCGGCCTCGCGCGGCTGCGCGGCATGGCGCGGCGCCTGGCGCTCGCCCTCTTCGTCGGGCCGGTGGTGGTGCCGGTGATCGTGCTGGCGGTCGCCCTCTATGCGGTCGCCCGCGCGGCCGGGCTGGTCGGCACGACGACGGCGCTCGTGCTGGGCCACGCCATGCTGGCCCTGCCCTACGTCGCGCTCAACGTCGGCGTGTCGCTGTCGTCGCTCGATCCGGCACTGGGCCGTGCAGCCGCGGGGCTGGGCGCCTCGCCTTGGCGCATCTTCCGCACCGTCACGCTGCCGCTGATCCTGCCGGGGGTGGTCGGCGGTGCCGTCTTCGCCTTCATCACCTCCTTCGACGAGGTCGTGCTCTCGGTCTTCCTCGCCGGCCCCACCGCCAAGACCCTGCCGGTACGCATCTGGGAGGAGATCCGGGTCGAATACACGCCGGTCGTCGCGGTGGCGGCGACCTTCATGATGGCGCTCGCCCTGGTCGCGGCCGGCGCCTTCCGCGTGGTGCGGGGGAGGCGGGCATGAGCCGCGTCGCCTTCGCCGGCATTTCCAAGTCCTTCGACAGCTTCGCGGCCCTCCACCCGACGGACCTCGAGGTGGCGGAAGGCGAGTTCCTGACGCTGCTCGGGCCGTCCGGCTCGGGCAAGACGACGCTGCTCAACATCTGTGCCGGCTACCTGGCGCCGACGCGGGGCAGGCTCCTCGTCGACGGGCGCGACGTGACGGCGCTGCCGCCGCGCCGGCGCAACATGGGCATGGTCTTCCAGAGCTACGCCCTCTTCCCGCACATGGACGTGCGCGAGAACGTCGCCTACGGCCTGCGCGTGCGCCGCGTCGCCGAGGCGGATATCGCCCGGCGCGTCACCGAGGCGCTGCGCGTCGTGCGCCTGGAGGGCCTGGAACGGCGCGCGGTCAAGGCGCTCTCGGGCGGCCAGCAGCAGCGCGTCGCGCTCGCCCGCGCGCTGGTGATCGAGCCGGACGTGCTGCTGATGGACGAGCCGCTCGGTGCCCTCGACCGCCAGCTCCGCAAGGAGGTGCAGCTCGAAATCCGCCGCATGCACCTGGCCCGGCCGCGCACCACGCTCTATGTGACGCACGACCAGGAGGAGGCGCTGGTCATGTCCGACCGTGTCGCCGTGATGCGGGCGGGCCGCGTCGTCCAGGCCGGCACCGGCCGCGCCCTCTACGACCGCCCGGCGGATGCCTTCGTCGCGCGCTTCCTCGGTGAATCAAACCTCGTCGCCGGCACGGTGAGCGCGGCCGCGGGCGGGACGGCGACGCTGGCCGTGCCCGGCCTGCCGCCGATCGTCGGTGCGGCGACCGGCGTCGCTGCCGGCGACCCTGCCGTCGCCCTCATCCGCCCGGAGAATCTGCGCCCCGAGCCGGGCGGCCTCGCCGCCCGCATCGTCGAGCGCGTGCATCTGGGCGAGATCGTCGCCATCCGCCTCGTGCTCGGGAACGGCCTCGAGCTGTGGTGCCGCCGCCTCGCCGGGACCGACCCGACGGGCGACGCCATCGAGATCGGCTGGGATCCGGCCGCCGTGTCGATCCTGCCGGACGCCGCATGACAGTGGAGGACCAAGAAATGCTGAATAGACGCAGGTTCATGGCTCTCGGTGCCGCCGCAGCGGCGGCGCCGGCCTTCGGCGGCCTCCTTCGGCCGGCCGCGGCCCAGGGACGGCCGCTCACCTTCTGCTCCTGGGGCGGCGCCCTCAGCGAGCTGGAGAAGACGGCGTTCCTGGAGCCCTTCGCCAAGTCCAAGGGCATCGAGATCGCCCACGCCTCGCCCACCGCCTACGCCAAGCTGAAGGCGATGGTCGAAGCGGGCCAGCCCGAATGGGACCTGGTGGACGTCGGCGGCCGCTTCATCTTCCAGGGGGCTGACCTGCTGGAGCCGCTCGACATGTCGCTGATCCCGAACGCGAAGAACCTCGATCCGGGCTGGGTCACGCCCAAGGGCATCTTCACGTCGACGGGTGCGACGATCATCGCCTGGAACACCAAGGCGTTCCCCGCCGACAAGGGGCCGACCTCGTGGAAGGACTTCTGGGACGTGAAGGCGTTCCCGGGGCCGCGCGGCCTCTACAAGCCCTTCTACTACAACTACGAGGCCGCATTGCTGGCGGCGGGCGTGCCGAAGGGCGAGGTCTTCCCCGTCACCGACGAGAAGGTGAAGACCGCGATGGCCAAGCTGCGCGAGCTGAAGCCGCATGTGAAGGTCTGGTGGACGGCGGGCGCGCAGCCGCCGCAGCTCCTCTCCTCGGGCGAGCTCGCGATGTCGTCGGCCTGGTCGGGCCGCATCTTCGCGATCATCAAGGAGAAGGCGCCGGTCGCGATGACCTACAAGGACGGCATCGCCTGGGGCAACGCGTGGGTCGTGCCGAAGGGTTCGCCGCACAAGAAGAACGCCATGGAGGCGATCAACTACGCCATCTCAGAGGAGGCGCAGATGCGCCTGCTCGACGTCGGCACCTACGGGCCGGTGCTGGGGTCGGCCGCCGCCAAGGGCTCGGCGGACCAGAAGGCCTGGATGGTGTCCGCACCAGAGAACGCCAAGGACATGCTGATCCTGAACGAGGAGCAGGCGGCCCTCTACTCGGCGAAGTACGAGGCCGACTGGAACCGCTTCCAGCTCGAATAGCACCTGCGCGGGGCGCCGGAACGGCCGGCGCCCCTTATTCCCCTCCGACGGAATCCCCGCTTGCCCATCGACCACAAGCTGACGCCCCTGCTGGCGCCGCGCTCGATCGCCTTCGTCGGCGCCAGCGCCCGGGCCGACACCCCCGGCAACGACATGATGCGCATGGTGCGCCGCGGCGGCTTCGCGGGCCGCGTCACGGCGGTCAACCCGAATGCGCGCGAGATCGAGGGCTATCCCTGCGTGCCGCGGCTGGCCGACCTGGACGGGCCGCCGGACCTGGCCGTGCTGGCCGTGCGCAACGACCGGCTGGAGGCGGCGATGGAGGAGGCCGCGGCCGCGGGCGCGCGGGCCGCCGTCATCTTCGCGTCGGCCCATCTGCCCGATGACGGCGACCCGCCGCTGGCCGCGCGCCTGGCCGCGATCGCGCGCCGCGCCGGCATGCCCGTCTGCGGCAGCAACTGCATGGGCTTCTACAACGACCTCGACGGTGTCTGGGTCTGCGGCTTCCCGAGCCCGCGCCAGCCCCAGAAGGGCGCGATCGCGCTCGTCGCCCATTCCGGCAGCGTGTTCGGGGCACTCGCCCACAACGACCCGCGGCTCGGCTGGGCGCTGGCCGTCTCGCCCGGGCAGGAGATCGCGACCACCGTCGCCGACTACATCGACTACGCCGTCCAGCGGCCCGAGGTGAAGGTCGTCGGCCTCTTCGTCGAGACCGCGCGTGATCCCGTGGCCTTGCGCCGCGCGCTGGAGACGGCGGCCGCGCGCGGCGTGCCGGTAGTGGCGCTCAAGGTCGGCCGCACCGAGGCCGCCGCCGCAGCAGCGATGTCGCACACCGGAGCTGTCGCCGGCAGCGACGCCGCCTGGGCCGCCCTCTTCGACGCGACCGGCGTCGCCCGGGTCGAGACCATCGACGAGCTGTCGGCGACGCTGATGCTGCTCTCGACCGGTCGCCGTGCCGCGCCGGGCGGGCTGGTGACGATCCACGACTCCGGCGGCGAGCGCGAGATGCTGATCGATCTCGCCGACCGCATGGCGGTGCCGCTGGCACCGCTGGCACCGGCGACGAAGGCGGAGATCGCCCGCCACCTCGACCCCGGGCTGGAGCCGGGCAACCCGCTCGACGCCTGGGGCACGGGCCACGGCTTCGTCGGCCAGTTCGAGGCCTCCTTCCGCGCGCTCGTCGCCGACGAGGGGGCGGCGATGGGCCTCTTCTGCGCCGATATCCGCGACGGCTACTACGTCAGCGACGGCTTCGCGACCGCCGCCCGCGCCGTCGCCGCCGACACCTCGAAGCCGATCGCGTTGGCCACCAACTACACCCAGGTCCGCCACGACGGCATCGCCCGCGCGCTCGCCGCCGACGGCGTGCCGGTGCTGGACGGCACGACCAACGCCCTGGCCGCCGTGCGCGCGGCGCTGGCCCATCGCGACTTCCTGGCGCGTCCCGCCGACCCGCCGCCCGTCGTCGCGGTCTCCGACTGCAAGCGCCAGATGGCGCGTCTGGCGGCGGGCGGGGTACTGGACGAGATCGAGTCCCTCGGGCTGCTCGCCGCCTGGGGCCTGCCGGTCGCCCGCCACGCGGTCGCCGACACGGCGGCGGACGCCGTGGGGGCCGCGCACGCCATCGGCTTCCCGGTCGCGCTCAAGACGGCGATGCCGGGCCTGCTGCACAAGTCCGACGCGGGCGGGGTGGCGCTGGGGCTGGCCGATGCCGATGCGGTCGCCGCCGCCTGGGCGGACATGGCGGCCCGGCTGGGGCCGCGCGTCGTCGTCGCGGCCATGGCCCAGCGCGGCGTCGAGCTGGCGCTCGGCATGGTGCGCGATCCCCAGTTCGGGCCGGTCGTGCTGGTCGGCGCCGGCGGCACGCTGATCGAGCTCATGAGTGACCGCGCCGCAGCACTGGCGCCCTTCGGCCCCGCGACCGCGCGCCGCCTGCTCGACCGGCTGGCCCTGCGCCCGCTGCTGGACGGCCATCGCGGCCGCCCCGCGGTCGACATGGCCGCGCTCGCCGCCATCGTCGCCCACTTTTCCGTCCTCGCCGCCGCCGTCGGCGACGTCGTGGCGGAGATCGACGTCAACCCGCTCGTCTGCGCCTCCCGCATCGTCGCGGTCGACGCGCTGGTCGTGCCTGCCGCCGGAGGCAAGTGATGGACTTCTCCCTCAGCCCGGAAGACCGCGCCTGGCAGGCGCGCGCCCGTGCCTTCGCCGAATCCCAGCTCTTTCCCGTCGAGGAGGAGCTGGAGCTGGCAGGCAAGCTGCCGCGCGAGACCAAGGATCGGCTGCGCGCCGCCGTCGTCGCCCACGGCCTCGCCGGCATCAACCACACGCGCGAGGTCGGCGGGCAGGGCTGCACCCAGCTCCAGCAGACGCTGATCGGCGAGGAGCTGGGCAAGGCGACCGGGGCGCTGTGGGCCGTCGTCTGGCATCCGGCGGTGGCCCTGAAGCACGGCACGCCCGACCAGATCCGCGACTACCTCGTGCCGAGCTGCCGCGGCCTGCGCCGCGCCTGCGTCGCCGTCACGGAGCCCGAGGCCGGGTCGGATGCGCGCCGCGTGCGCACCCGCGCCGACCGCAAGGGCGACCGCTGGGTCATCAACGGCGAGAAGTGGTTCGTCACCACCGGCGACGAGGCGGACTACGTCATCGTCCACGCCAATGCCGACGGCGACCCCGGCCGGCCGACGCTTTTCCTCGTCGACAAGGCGACGCCGGGCGTGCGCGTGAAGCGCGAGCCGAAGTTCACCCACACCTACGTCTTCGGCCACCCGGAATTCGTCTTCGAGGACGTCGAGGTCGGCGACGACAAGGTGCTGGGCGGCGTCGGCCAGGGGCTGGAGCTGACCAAGGACTGGTTCGTCGAGGCCCGCCTGCAGATCGCCGGCAACTGCCTCGGGGCCGCCATCCGCGGCTTCGAGCTGGCCAACGACTGGGCCTCGCGCCGCGTCCAGTTCGACCGGCCGATCCGCGACTTCCAGGCGATCGAGTTCATGCTGGCCGACATGGCGGTCGAGATCATGGCCGCCAAGAGCACCGTCTACCGCGTGGCGGCCGCCATCGACGGCGGCCTCGACCGCAAGACCGCCCATGCCTGGGCCAGCGTCGTGAAGCTACAGGCCTCCGAGATGGCCGGCCGCGTGCTCGACAAGGCGGTGCAGATCTTCGGCGGCCGCGGCTACATGCGCGAGAACCCGGTCGAGCGCCTGAACCGCGACGTCCGCGTCGACCGCATCTGGGAAGGCACCTCGGAAATCCAGCGCGTCATCATCGGCGGCCAGATCAGGAAGCGCGGGCCGGGGGTGTTCACGGGGTGGTAGTGCCAGGGCGATTGGAAGAGGATCGCCGGAGCACGAAAGGATTGCACAGCCGTCATTGCGCCCCTCGACGATGCTGCCTTGAAAGTCGATCGGGTCATGCCGGCGATGGAAGCACTCCCTCTCCGCCCTTCAGGGGGGGAGAGGGCCGGGGTGAGGTGGGCGCCGCGTCCGCGGCGCGTGTGAGCATCGATCGGCGATGCCGGGCGTGGCGGCGGGGCGCCCCCCCCCCC
>JBFWXJ010000347.1:0-7123 GCA_050187535.1 Alphaproteobacteria bacterium
CGTCGCCGACCTCGTCGTACCAGCCGCTGACGCTCTGCACCTGGTCGGGCTCCATCGGCCCGAGGAGGTTGAAGCGCTGGTAGGTGCGTCCGGTCGGCTCGTGCCGGCGGGTGAAGAGCAGCCTAGGCGTGCCGTCGCCCGACGGGCTGATGGTCAGCGGGTTGGTGACGTCGATGGCGAGCACGCCGTCCGGCGCCAGGTGACGCGACGCCGTGAAGAGCGCGCGTCGCTGCATCGTGAAGTCGGGCATGCACACGAGGCTGTTGAAGGCGATGATGACCAGCGCGAAGTCGCGCCGGCCGAGATCGAGGGTGGCGACGTCGGCCTCGATCAGCTCGAGCCGATCCGCCGCCTGCGGCACCCGGGCGAGGTTGGCGCGGCAACGCGCGAGCTGCCCGGCGGAGATGTCCACCCCCACCACGTCGTGCCCGTCCGCCGCGATCGGGATGGCGACTCGCCCGGTGCCGACGCAGAGCTCCAGCACCGGCCCTCCGGCCGTCTTCGCCAGCCCGCGGTAGCGGTCGACGTCGTAGGCGATCATTTGCGTCGGCACGATCGAATCGACGTTCTCGGGATAGATCCCGTGATGGGCCGAGGGATAGTCGCTGTCGTAGTAGACGACCGTGGGATCGTCGTCCGGAATGCCGGGGTTCATGGCGGCTGGCCTCGTCCTTCGCGATCGGCGGCGAGTATAGGCGACGGCTCGACGGAAGCCGTCGTCGCCCATAGTCTCATGAGGTCGGCACCCGCCCCCCGAGAGACGCGCCCACGATGACCGAAACGCTCGACCCGACCGCGATCGCCGGGAAGGTCTTCCCCGTCGCCACCCATGTGCCGCTCGTCGTCGTGGGAGGCGGGCCGGCCGGGCTGGCCGCGGCGATCGAGGCGGCCTCGCTCGGCGTGGGCACGATGCTGATCGACGAGAACCCGGTCGGTGCCGGCCTCATCGGCATGGACGTGCCGCTCGCCTATGGCGAGCGCCTCGACGCGGCGGTGCGCAACAAGCCGCGGATGCTGGAGCGCATCGTGGCCGCGCGGCCGGAGATCGAGCGCGCCTTCGAGGCCGGCGTCGACGTGCAGCTCGGTGTCTATGCCTGGGGGGCCTTCGTGAGCGGGCCGACCAGCCGCGCACAGCCGCGCCCGCTGCTGGGCCTGGCCGACGACGACCGCTCGTGGCTGGTCTCGTGGGACCGGCTGATCGTCGCCGCCGGTGCCCGCGACGTCGGGCTGGCGATGCCGGGCTGGGACCGGCCGGGCGTCATGGGCGCTCGCGCCTTCGCCGCCGCGGTCGATCTCTACGGTGCCTTCAACGGCCGGCGTCTCGTCATCCTCGGCTCGGGCGCGATCGGCCTCGCCACGGCGCTGAAGGCGCGCGACGCGGGACTCGACGTGGCGGCCGTCGTGGAAGTCGCCGACGCGCCGCAGGGCCCGGCTGCCCTCGTCGAGCGTGTCCGGGCGGCCGGCGTGCCGATCCTGACGCGCCGCACCGTGGCCGCGATCGAGGGCGCGGCCGAGGTCGAGCGGGTGACGCTGCGCCGCGCGGACGACGGTGCGGCGACGGAGATCGCCTGCGACACGCTGGTGACCGCGATCGACATGACGCCGAATGTCGAGCTGTTCGACCTGCTGGGATGCCGCATCGCCTGGCGCGGCGACGCGGGCGGCTTCGTCCCGGAGACGGACGGCGACGGTCGGACCTCCTCCCCGGCCGTGCTCGCCGTCGGCGACTGCACCGGCATCGCCGATGCCGCACTGCTCGATCCGGAGATCGCGGCCGCCGCCGGCCGCCGCGCGGCACGCATCGCGGCGGCCGATCTCGGCGTCGCCGTGAACGCCGGGCATGGTGCGCCATGGCCGCTCGCCGCGGGCGAGCGCGACCCGGCGTTGCGTCGCTGGCTGGCGGCGCAGGCGGCGGCAGAAGGCGGCGGCGGGCTCGTGCTCTGCCGCTGCGAGAACGTGACCTTGCGTGACCTCGTCGGCGTCCGCCCGCCGGGATATCTCGAATACGATCCCAGGCCGTTCGAGGAGCGCAACCTGCTGTCGCTCGCCGCCGACGGGCCGCTCAACCAGGACCAGCTCAAGCGGCTGACGCGCGCCGGCATGGGGCCGTGCCAGGGCCGGCGCTGCCGCGAGCAGGTGCAGGCGGCGGTCGCGCTGCGCAGCAACGCGCCGACCGGCAGCGTGCCCCTGCCGAGCTTCCGCGCGCCGCTGCGGCCGCTGCCGCTCTCGGTGATGTCGGCCGACGACGAATCGGCGGAGCTGCGCGCCAACTGGACGGCGTGGTTCGGCATCGCCGCCCAGTGGCTGCCGCATTGGGAGAAGGCGCCGGAGGAAGCCGAGTTCTGGGGCGGCCGCGTGCCGATCCCGGATGTGCAGAAATAGGGACGGGTCCGATGGCATCGCAGAAGGGCGCGTCCGTCGTCGTGGTCGGCGGCGGCGTCACCGGGCTCAGCACGGCGTGGTGGCTCGCACGGTCGGGCGTCGACGTGATGGTGCTGGAGAAGGGCATCGTCGGCTGGGAGGCATCCGGCCGCAACGGCGGCGGCGCCACCCACGCCTACAGCCCGCTCTTCCTCGAGGAGCAGCGGCTGTGGCCGCAGATGGACGAGCTGCTCGGCTACCCGACCGAGTACCGTCGGGGCCGCATCCGCGTCGCCCTCGACGAGGCGCAGCTCGACCATTACGAGCTGACGACGAAGCTGGCGCGCAGCCAGGGCTTCACCGCCGACCGCATCGACCCACAGACGCTGAAGGAGCTGGTGCCGTATGTCGGCGACGACGTTGCGGGCGGCATCTTCTGGAACTACGGCGGGCACGCGAATCCGCAGCGCACCGTGCAGGGCTATGCCTGGGCGCTGCAGGACCTGGGCGGCCGTATCGTCCAGCACGCGACCGTGAATGCCATCCGTGTCGAGAACGGCCGCGCCGTCGCCGTCGAGACGGACAAGGAGAGCTTCGGCTGCGACGCCGTCGTGCTGGCGGCGGGGCCGCATACGGCGCGGCTGGCGGCCGGCTTCGGCGTCGCCGTCCCGGTGGTGCCGGCCCGCGCCGAGATGATCGTGACCGAGCCCTTGCCGCCGATGCGCCACGGTGGGGTCGACGGCAACGGGCTCTACGGCCGGCAGACGCTGCGCGGCAACCTCGCCTATGGCGGCGGCCCGCACGAATGGATCGAGATCGACGGGCCGGCGACGCCGCGCGCCGTCAACTCGCCGGTGGTGCGCAGCCTCGCCCGGCGCCTGCGCGAGCTCTTCCCGAAGGCGGCCCATGTCCGCGTCATCCGCAGCTGGGCCGGCGTCGTCGAGAACACGCCCGACGGCCGCCCGATCCTCGACCGCCTGAAGGACCCCGCCAACGTCGTGGTGGCGACCATGTCGAGCGTCGGCTTCGGCCTGTCGCCGGCCTCGGGGCGCGCCATCATGCAACTCGCCACCGTCGGCGCCTGCGATTTCGCCGACCTCACCCACCTGTCGCTCGACCGGTTCGCGGACCTGCCGCCCGACTGGCACGAAGCCCGCGGCTGGACCCCCTGGTCCCCGGCGGCGGCCTGACGAGGAGCTGGATTGCGGCCGGCGCCCGTGCGCCCCTCGACGATGCTCGGGGTGAGGAAGGCCTTTGCTGGCAATAGCGAAAGGTCCTCATCCCGTGCGTCGTCGAGGGACGCAAGGACGCTCGTCCCATGCTCCATGAGTCATCCACACGGAGCGTTGGTATGAGGCTTCGACCGTGAACGTCGTCGCCCGCGTCTGGTTCGGCGGGCGGAGCTGCTTCGCGGACCGCCCGGCGGCGATGCTGGGTGTAGACTTCGGCAATGCGGTCGCGCGGGGCGCCGTATCGTTGCCGGAGGCCGCCTGCGCGCGCCTCGCCGGGGAGGTGCCGGAGGTGGCGGCGGCGCTGGCCGAGGCACGCCGCCGCGATATCGATCCGGCCTCGCTGCTGGCGCGGCTCGCCCGCGACCTGTTGCGCGGAGCTTTCCACGACAGCGACGAGGCGGCGGCGCGTCGCTCGGGCGGGGCCGTGCGCTATTGCGTGGTCGCCTGCGCGGACCGGCTGGTCGGGCTGGCGGCGGTCGATGCCGGCTTCGACCTCGTCCGCTTTCTCCTGGGCGATGCGCGGGCGCCGGCACCGGCGGCGACGCGCGAGGCGTTCCTCGGCAAGGCGGAACGCTTCCAGCTCGACTACACGACGCGGCTGATGCTGCGGGTGACCGAAGCGCGCGGCATCCCGTGGCACCGGCTGTCGCTGCAGGCGATCCTGGTCCAGCTCGGCCAGGGCTGCCGCCAGCGGCGGATCGTGTCGACGATCAGCGGCCGCCTCGACCTGGCGGCGCGCTGGATCGCCGGCGACAAGGCCTTGGGCACCGAGCTCATGGCCCGCGCCGGCGTGCCGGTCGCCCGTCAGCTCCGCGTCGATTCGGCGGCGCGAGCGGTCGAGGCGGCCGAGCTGATCGGCTATCCCGTGGTCCTGAAGGCGGCCAAGGTCGACAAGGGCAAGGGCGTCGTCCTCGACCTGCGCACGCGCGACGCGGTCGTCGCGGCCTGGGAGAAGATGGCCCATCACGGCGGCATCGTCGTCGAGGAGCAGGTGCCGGGCGACGACCATCGCCTCTTCGTCGTCGATCACAAGCTGGTCGCCGCCGCCCGACGCCTGTCGGCGCGGGTCACCGGCGACGGCGTCTCGACGGTGACGGAGCTGATCGCGGCCGTGAACCGCGACCCCAGGCGCGGCGACTCGCGCACCAGTCCTTACCTCGTCCGGATCGACATCGACGGCGAGGTCCGCCGCTTCCTCACCGCGCAGGGCCTCGACACGGACTCGGTGCCGGAGCGCGGTCGCACCGTCATCCTCAGGCGGGCGGCCAACGTCTCCATGGGCGCCACGTCGGAGGACGTGACGGGCATCATGCACCCCGACTACCACGCCATGGCGACGGCGGCCTCGCGGGCGGTCGGGCTCGACTTCGCCGGCATCGACCTGCTGTCGACCGACATCAGCCGACCGATCGCCGAGACCGGTGCCAAGGTCTGCGAGATCAATCACAGCCCGGGCGTCCGCCCGCACATCCTCGATCCCGCCTCCCCCGACGTGCTGGATTCCCTCATCGCCTCGCTCCTGCCCGACGGCGACGGGCGGATCCCGATGGCCGCTATCACCGGCACGACCGGCACGGCGGAAGTCGTTCGTCTGGCCGGCGCGATCATGCGTGCCGCCGGCTTCGTCACCGGCGTCGCCTCGGCCGCGGGTGCGGCGGTCGACGGTCGCCAGCTTCTCGCCGGCGATGCCGCGGGGCCGGACGGGGTGCGCAGCCTCGTCGAGGATCCCACCGTGGAGGCTGCAATTCTCGAGACGGCGCCGGCCGGCATCTGGTCACAGGGGCTCGGCTTCGATCGCGCGACCGTCGGCGCCGTCCTCGACGGTGGCAGCGATGTCGAAGGCATCCCCGGGCGCGGCTTCGTCGCCCGCACGCTGCGCCTCGTCGTTGAAGCGGCGTCCGGCACCGCCGTGCTCGACGCGGACGACCCGGCCTGCGTCGTCATGCGCCCGCATTCGGGAGCGGCGCGCGCCTGCTGGGTGTCGCCCGATCCGGCGAACCCGCTGCTCGGCGCCGGCCGGGCGGCCGGCGACATCGCCGTCACCGTCGTCGCCGGCACGATCGTGGTGCGGGTCGGCATGCTCGACGCGCCGGTCGTCCGGGCCGCTGCGGTCCGGGACGTCCGCGCGGCGCTCTTCGCGACGGCCATCGCCTGGGGCCTCGGCGCGCCCGCCGCGGCCATCGCACAGGGGCTGCGCGGCGCCTGAAAGGGGAAGCGGGCGCCGAGGCGCCCGCTCCGTCCTCCTGCTATCCGGCCGGGCTCAGCCCCAGCCCCACTCGTAGATGTTCCAGCCCACGTCGACCACGTACTCGTTCGGGCGGATGCCGATCATGCCCTTCTTGTGGAGGTGGCCCTGGTTGGTGCTGCCTTGCGGGGCGAACGGCACCTCCGCCAGCAGGATCTCCTGGATGCGCGCATAGGTCTTCTTGCGCATCTCGACGTCGGTCTGGGTGACGCCCAGCTCCAGCAGGCGGTCGACCTCGGCGTTCTCGTACTGGGTGTAGTTCGAGCCGAAGCCGGTCTTGAGCGGGATCTGCTTGGAATGGGCGCGGGCTGTGTAGTCCGGGTCCATGCCGACCGTCGGCTCCCAGGCGACCAGCAGCGTGTCGAACTGCGACTTGGTGGTGTACTCGCCCCACACCACCGAGGCCGGCATGTTGCGGATCTCCATCTCGACGCCGATCGCCTTCCAGTTCTGCTGGAAGAGGGCCTGGCAGCCCTGGCGCGCCGGCACGCCGGCCGTCGTCGACATGGTGAACTTCATCTTGACGCCGTCCTTCTCGCGGATGCCGTCGGCGCCGACGCGCCAACCCGCTTCGTCCAGCATCTTCGCCGCCAGCGCCGGGTTCGGCGTCTCCTCCTTCAGGTCCTGGTTGTAGGCCCAGTGCGTCTTGTGGAGGTAGGAGAGCGTGCGCGGATAGGAGCCGTAGTAGATGTCGTCGAGCGACTTCTGCATCTCCAGCGCGATGTAGAGCGCCTTGCGGACCTTGGGGTCCTTGAACTGCGGCTTGCCGCAGTTGAAGTAGATGAACTGGACCCAGGGCTGCGGCACGCCGACGAAGACGCGGTCCGGAATCTTGGCCGCCTCCGCGCGGCGGTCGACCGGCACGCCGGACAGGCCCATGTAGTCGACCTCGCCGGTGCGCGCCTGCCCGTAGAGGACGAGCTGGTCCGGCACGAACTTGTGGATGATCTGGCGCACCTTGGCCGGGCCCCGGTGATAGTCGGGGTTGCGCTCGTAGATCATGTGGCTGCCGGCGGTGCGGCTCTTCAGGACGAAGGGGCCGGTGCCGATCGGCTGGCTGTTGTAGCCGGACGTGTTGATGTTCGCCTCCTTCGAGAGGAGGTGCTCCGGCACGATGTGCATATTCTGCCACGCCCACAGGAAGGGCGTGAAGGGGCGCGACAGCTCCATCTCGATGGTGTGGCTGTCGACCACTTTCATGTTCTTGATCAGGTCGAAGCCCGAGCGCGAGCGCACGGCGACCTTCGGGTCCATGATCGTCTTGTAGGTGAACTCGACGTCCTTG
>JBFWXJ010000348.1:0-7105 GCA_050187535.1 Alphaproteobacteria bacterium
CCGCCGCTCATCCAGCCATCCACGCGGCGTAGCGGCGGGCACCCTCGGCGAGGTCGACCTTGGGGCGCCAGTCGAGGTCGCGGGCGGCGGCCGATATGTCGAGCGGGCCGACGGCGTAGGTGCCCCAGGTCGGCAGGCCGGAAGCGGGCTCGATGCGCACGCCCGGCACTGCCGCGGCGATCGTCGCGACAGCCTCTTCGGTCGTGTAGGACACGCCGCTCGCCAGGTTGTAGGCGAGGCCGGGGATGTGGTCGGCGTCGAGCGCCGCCAGCACCGCGTCGACCACGTCCTCGACGAAGACGTATTGCCGCCGCCGCGCGGGATCGCAGAGCGCCGGCGTCGGGCGGCCGGCCCGCGCGTTCTCCAGCAGGCCGCGCACGAAGCAGCTCGTCGTGCGGCCGGGGCCATAGCCGGACGCGACGCGGAAGGCGACGCCGTCGACCCCGTACTCCGCCCGGTAGGCGCGCAGGATCGCTTCGCCCGCCACCTTGGTCGAGCCGTAGAGGTTGGTCGGCCGCAAGGGCCGGTCCTCCGACGCGAGTTCGAGGTCCGGCAGGTCGCCATAGGCCATGATCGAGGAGAACCAGACGACGCGGCGCACCTTCGCCAGGCGCGCGGCCTCCAGCACGTTGAGGGTACCGTCGACATTGGTCTCGACGATACGCGTCGGATGGTCGGGGGTGACCATGGGGCCGGAGACTCCGCCCGCATGCACGATGGCGCGGACGCCATGGCCCAGCACCGCCTCGTAGATGCGATGCGGCTCGCGCAGGTCGGCGACGACCAGCGGGAACGGCAGGCCCGTGGCAGGCACCACGTCCGCGCCGACCACCGGCCGGCCGAGGGTTGCCAGCCGCGTCGCGATGGCGCGGCCGAGGAAGCCGGTGGCGCCGGTGACGAGGACGGGATCGCCGCTCATTCCGCGGCTTCCCGCTGCTCCGCCTCGGCCTCGGAAACGCCGCGGGCGAGCAGGCGGACATGCACGCGGGCGCCGGGCGCCGCCTGGATGACGCGGCGCCCGAGCGCGTCCAGCGGCAGCGTGCCGGCGGGAACCGCGGGATCGGGCACGATCCAGGCGCGCAAGGGGGCGGCGGTCGGCGACATCAGCTCGACGATATCCTCCGCCTCCAGGCCGGCCGCGCGGGCGTCGGCGGGGTTGATGCGGCAGATGCGCCGCCGGCTGACGCGGCCCGCCTCGTAGCAGTCGCCGCCCTCCGCGACCGCCAGCGTGAACCGGCCGGCCTTGATCGCGGCCCGCGCCGCGGCGCTGGCGGCCGTATCGGGCGTGCCGTCGGCCGCGAGCACGAGGCCGTAGTCGTCGCGCGCGGATGCGGGCGAGACGTAGCCCTGGTCCAGGTCGTCCGCCACCTGCGCCAGCGGCCGCTCCAGCGGATCGCCGTAGCCGCCGCCGCCGGCCGAGCGGATGACGACCGCGTCGCCCGCGCGCATGGGATGGCCCGCGACCTTGCCCGGCATGTCGAAGGGGTAGGCCCGGCCGTCGCGTTCGACATGGCTGGAGACGGGCGCGCCCGCCAATCCGCCCAGCACGCCGAAGGCCGGCAACACGGCGCCGTCCGACAGCAGCGAGTAGGCGGCACGCGGGCCGGTCATTCGCAGGCGCCGGCGCATGGAGAGGCCGCCGCGCGTGGTCCCGGCACCGCCGGAATCGGTCGCCTGCACGGAGAAGTCGACGATCAGCGGCATCCGCGTCTCCAGCACCTCCGAGGGCTGGACGGTGGTGAGGTCCCCCCAGTCGATGGTCGCCATGGCGCTGGGGCCGTCGCCCTCCAGGAAGGCGCCGCTGCCGCCGGCCGACCACTCGTAGTGCACCCATTCCTTGCCGGTGCGCGGGTGGATGCCGCCGATCATGTTGTGGAAGGAGGTGCGGCAGAGGTCGCCCGCCACGAGCTTCGGCGCCACCTGGGCGAGCGCCCCCACCATGGTCGCCAGCACCCGCTTCCTGATCTCGCCGTGCGAGCCGGCGGGTGCCGGCGCCTGGACGTTGACGATGGTGCCGGGCGGCGCCACCACCTCGATCGGCCGGAGCGAGCCCTGGTTGAGCGGCGCGTCGGGATCGAAGATCGACTTGACCGCGATCAGCACGGCGCCCGCCGAGACCGCCAGGGTCGAGTTGACGGGCACCGGCACCTGCGGCGAGGCGCCGGTCATGTCGGCCACCATCCGCTCGCCCGCCACGGTCAGCTTCATCGGCAGCAGCAAGGGCTCGAAGCGGCCGTCCTGGAAGGTCTCCAGATAGTCCTCGAAATAGTATTCGCCGTCCGGCAACGCGGCGATGCGCGACCGCATCCGCGCCTCGGAGCGATCCATGTTCTGGGCGATGGCGGCCAGCAGCGTCTCGACGCCGTATCGGCGGCAGAGGTCGAGGATGCGCCGCTCCGCCGTGCGGCAGGCGGACAGGCTGGCGTGGAAGTCGCCGAGCCGCTCCTCCGGCACGCGCATGTTGGCGAGCAGCAGGTCGATGGCCGCCTGGTTGATGCGCCCGCCCTCGACGATCTTGATGGGCGGGATGCGCACGCCCTCCTGGTAGATCTCCGTCGCCTTGCCGGACATGCTGCCGGGCACCATGCCGCCGACATCGGCCCAGTGCTCGCGCACCGCCGGGAAGAAGATCAGGCGGCCGTCGGCGAAGACCGGGTAGATCACCGTCACGTCGTTGAGATGGGTGCCGCCGCGATAGGGATCGTTGGTCAGGATGACGTCACCAGGCGCCAGCGAGGCACCGTGCTGCTCCATCGCCGAGCGGACCGACCAGGGCAGCGGCACGACATGCGAGCCGATGTCCTCCGACTGCGCGACGACGTTGCTGGCCGGGTCGAAGAGGCCGCAGGAGAAGTCCTTGGCCTCGTAGATCGCGACCGAGCGCGCGGTGCGGAACACCGTCGCGCGCATCTCGCGCACGACGGAGATCAGGCCCTCGGTCAGGACTTCCAGGGTGATCGGATCGAGGGTCATCACGCGTCCTTCCGCTCGAGCACCAGGCAGCCGAAGCGCTCCAGCCGCGCGCTGTAGCCGGGCGGCACGACGGTCGTCGAGCCGCTCTCCTCGACGATCGCCGGTCCCGCGAAGGGCTGGTCGACCGGCAGCGCGTCGCGGCGATAGACGGCGGCTTCGACCGGCGTCGCATCGAAGGCCACCTGGCGCGTGGCGATCCGGGCGCCCTCCAGGCTGCGGCCACGGTCGTCGACCGGCACCAGCTCCGGCTTGCGCCCGACGCCATAGGCGGCGACGCGGAAGTTGACGATCTCCGTCGGGTCGTCGGGCGCGTGGGTGTAGCGGTCCTCGTAGACGCGGCGGAAGGCGGCGTCGATCGCGTCGTGACTCTCGGGGGCCAGCGGCACCGGCACCGCCAGCTCGAAGGCCTGGCCGACATAGCGCATGTCCAGCCGCGCCTCGAAGCGCATGGCATCGGGCGCGAATCCGGCCTCGGCCAGATCGTCGGCCGCCTCGACCCGAAGCTCGTCGAGCAGGGCGGCGATGGCGGATAGCGGCAGGCTGCGCGTGACGGCGACGCGGGTGCGTACGAAGTCGCGCCGCACGTCCGCCACCAGCAGGCCGAAGGCGGAGAAGTTGCCGGGGATCGGCGGCACCACGACCGCCCGCATGCCGAGCTCGTCCGCGACGAGCGCGGCGTGCAGCGGCCCGGCCCCGCCATAGGCGAAGAGGGCGAAGTCGCGCGGGTCGCGACCGCGCATGATCGAAATCTCCTTGATGGCGCCGGTCATCTTGGCGACCGCGACGCGCACGATGCCGTCGGCCATGGCGAGCGGCGCCAGGCCGAGCGGGCCGGCGACGCGGGCGACCGCCGCCTCGGCCGCCGCTCCGTCGAGTTGAAGTCCACCGCCGAGCCGTGCCGCGGTGCCGAGCCGGCCCATGACGACGTTGGCATCGGTCACCGTCGGCTCCGTGCCGCCGCGGCCATAGGCGGCGGGGCCGGGCACCGCGCCGGCCGAGCGCGGGCCGACCGCCAGGAAGCCGCCGTCGACCGCCGAGGCGACGCTGCCGCCGCCCGCCCCGATCGAGTTGATGTCGATCTGCATCATGCGGTTGGGGAGCGTGCCGACGGCGCCGTCCGACGTCATGGCGAAGCGGCCGTCCTCGATCAGCGACACGTCGGTGCTGGTGCCGCCCATGTCGTAGGTGATGACCTTGTCGAAGCCGGCCGCGCGCCCGACGAAGGTGGCCGCGATCACGCCCGCCGCCGGCCCCGACAGCATCGAGCCGACCGGCAGCCGCTCGATGGCGGCCGACGGCAGCGTGCCGCCGTTGGACGCCATGATCGCGACCGGCCGGTGGTAGCCGCGCGCCGCCAGCCGGTCGCGGAGCGCGCCGAGGTAGCGGCGCACGCGGGGCGCCACATAGGCGTTGAGCGCGGTCGTGGCGAAGCGCTCGTACTCGCGGTACTCCGGCAGCACCTCGGCCGATGTCGAGACGAAGACGCCCGACAGCCGCGCCTCGATCGCGGCCTTGGTCCGCCGCTCGTGCTCGGGGTTGGCATAGGCGTGCAGGTAACAGACGGCGACCGCCTCGACGCCCTCACGCGCCAGCACGTCGACGGCTTCGGCCAACGCCGCTTCATCCAGCGGCAGGGCGACGGTGCCGTCGACCAGCACGCGCTCGGGCACCTCGCGGATGCGCCGGCGCGGCACCAGCGGCTCGGGCCGCCCGGCCTTGATGTTGTAGAGAACGGTGCGGTTGCCGCGGCCGACCACCAGGACATCGCGATGGCCCTGGGTCGTCAGCACCGCCATGCGCGCGCCGTCACGCTCCAGCGCGGTGTTGGTCGCGACCGTGGTGCCGTGCGCCAGCCGCGCCACCTGGGCGAGATCGGCGCCGAGCGCGTCGATGCCGTTCAGCATGCCCTCGGAATGGTCGTGCGGCGTCGACGACGCCTTCACCACCTTCAGGCTGCCGTCCGCCTCGTCGTAGAGCACGAGGTCGGTGAAGGTCCCGCCGACATCGACGCCGATCCACTGCATGAAGCCCGCCCCTGCCCCTTCGCGAAGGGCCATCCTTCGACAAGCCGGAAAGAAAGTCGACCGCCCTTCTCCCTCTCCGCCCCATGGGGGCGGAGAGGGTCGGGGTGAGGTGGGGAATCGCGGGCGGACACCCACCTCACCCTCCCCATTGCACCGCAACGGGTCCCCTCCCTCTCCCCCCGATGGGCGGAGAGGGCGATCCGGTCACCTGCCGCGGAAGACCGGCGGGCGCTTCTCGACGAAGGCGCGGGCGGCTTCGCGGTAGTCCTCGCTGGCGATGGCGCTGTCGACGATGGCGGCGACGGCTGCCGCATGACGCTCGGCGTCGCCTTCGGCCAGGAGCTGGATCACCTGCTTGCTGCCGGCCAGCGACAAGGGCGCGTTGGCGATCAGCTCGCCGGCGAGGCGCCGGGCGCCGGCGACCGCGCCGTCGTCGGCGACCTGATCCAGCAGCCCGATGCCGAGCGCATCGGCCGGCTCGAAGCGCCGGGCCGAATAGAGCACCAGCTTGGCATTGGTCGGACCGACCGCCTGGAGCAGCAGCCGGCTCTCCAGCAGGCCGTAGACGATGCCCAGCCGGGCGGCGGGAATGCCGATGCGCGTCGTCGCGTCGCCGACGCGGAAGTCGCAGCCCAGCGCCAGGCCACAGCCGCCGCCGACCGCGAAGCCCGACGCGGCGGCGATCACCGGCTTCGGGCAGCGGAGCATGGCTTGGATGGCGCCCTCGGCCACCTCCTCGTAGTGGCGCGACTGCTCGGCCGTGGCGCGCACCGCGGCGAACTCGGAGATGTCGGCGCCGGCGCAGAAATGGCCGCCCGCCCCGGTCAGCACGATGGCGCGAATCGCGGGATCGTCGCCGAGCGCCTTCATGACCTCGGCGATCTCGGCCCACATGGCGAGCGAGACGGCGTTGCGCTTCTGTGGTCGGTTGAGGGTCACCAGCGCGACGCCGTCCTCGTCCGCTTCCACGATCACGTCGCCCACGCCCACCTCCCGCTCGTTCGCCGCGCCACTCTAGCGGCCGTCCGCGCCCCCTGGCCAGGATCGCCGCCGCCATGCTCCACTCATGCCGAGCGGAGGGAGGAACAAGATGCCCCATGTCACCACCGACGACGGCGTGAAGCTCCACTACGAGGAGGGCGGTGCCGGCACCCCGATCGTCTTCGTCCACGAGTTCGCGGGCGACTGCCGCAGCTGGGAGCCGCAGATGCGCGCCTTCTCGCGCCGCTACCGCTGCATCGCCTTCAACGCCCGCGGCTTCCCGCCGTCCGACGTGCCGACCGATCCCAAGGCCTATTCGCAACAGCGCGCCTGCGACGACATCCGCGCGGTGCTGGACGGCCTCGGCATCGCCAAGGCGCATATCGTCGGCCTCTCCATGGGCGGCTTCGCGACGCTGCATTTCGGGTTGAGCTATCCCGACCGTGCCTTGTCGCTGATGGTCGGCGGCTGCGGCTACGGCGCCGAGCGCGACCGGCGCGAGGTCTTCCGCAGCGAGGCCGAGAAGATCGCCGGCCGCCTGCGCAGCGAGGGCATGGCCAAGTTCTCCGAGACCTATGCCCTGGGGCCGACCCGCGTGCAGTTCCAGAACAAGGACCCGCGCGGCTGGCGCGAGTTCGCCGCCCAGCTCGCCGAGCACTCCTCGGAAGGCTCGGCCCTGACGCAGCTCGGCGTGCAGCGCGAGCGGCCGTCGATCTTCGACCTGGAGGACCGGATGCGGCGCCTGACCGTGCCCACACTCATCATAACCGGCGACGAGGACGAGCCCTGCCTCGTCCCCAACGTCTTCATGAAGCGCACCATCCCGTCGGCGGCACTGCAGGTGCTGCCGCACGCCGGCCACGCCATCAACCTGGAGGATCCCGACCGCTTCAACGACGCGCTGGCCGACTTCCTCGCCCAGGTCGACGCCGGCCGCTGGCCGACCCGCGACCCGCGCTCGGTCGGCGAGAGCATCACCGGGATCAGGTGAGACCATGAGCGCCTATTGGTCGCCGCTCCTGGGGGGCATGACGATCGGGCTCTCGGCGGTGCTGCTCCTGGCGGTCAACGGCCGGATCGCCGGCATCAGCGGCATCGTCGGCGGGCTTCTCCGGGGCTCGCGGGTG
>JBFWXJ010000349.1:0-7084 GCA_050187535.1 Alphaproteobacteria bacterium
GCTGCTTCTCGCCGCCCGACAGCTCGTGCGGATGGCGGCCGGCATAGGCGGCCGGCAGCCGCACCCGCTCCAGCCATGCCGCCACTTCGCGCTTCAGCTCGGCTCCCGCGAGCCGGCGAGAGAGGCGCAATGGGCGCGACAGCAGCGTGCCGACGCGCATGCGCGGGTTCAGCGACTGGTCGGGGTTCTGGAAGACGATCTGCACCCGCCGGCGGTAGTCGCGGTCCATGGCGCGGCCCGACGCCAGCGCGCGGCCGTCGATGCGGATGCGACCCCGCCACGGCACGAGGCCGGTCAGCGCGCGCGCCAGCGTGGACTTGCCGCAGCCGCTCTCGCCCACCAGGCCGACCGTCTCCCCCGCGCGGATCGCGAGGTCGACGCCGGCCACCGCCGACACCCGCTCGGCCGCGCGGCCGCGGATGCGGTCGAACAGGCCGGCGCGGAGATACTCGACGGTGATGCCCTCGGCCTCCAGCAGGGGTGCCGCCTCCCGCCGCAGCGCTTCGGCCGGTGCGGCCCCGCCGAGCGCGGCGCCGGCGACGTCGTCGGCACGGCGGCAGGCGCTGCGATGGGAATCGCCCACGAGCGGCATCGTCCCCTCGCGGCATTGGGGCTCGGCTGCCGGGCAGCGCGGGGCGAAGACGCAGCCGGGCGGCGGCCGGCGCAGGTCGGGGGCCAGGCCGGGGAAGCTCAGCAGCCGCCGGCGCTCGTCGGTGCGCGCGGGGTTCGGCACGCTCGCCAGCAGCATGCGCGTGTAGAAGTGCCTGGGCCGCCGCAGCACGTCGAGCGTCGGTCCCTCCTCGACGATCGTCCCGGCATAGATGACCGCCACCCGGTCGGCGATATGGGCGACCGTGCCGAGGTCGTGCGTGATGTAGAGCACGGCCGCACCCGTGCGCCGCTGCAGGTCGCGGATGAGGTCGAGGATGCCGGCCGCCGTCGTCGCGTCGAGCGCCGTCGTCGGCTCGTCCAGGATCAGCAGCGCCGGGTCGCAGGCGAGCGCCATGGCGATGAGGACGCGCTGCTTCTCGCCGCCCGACACCTGGTGGGGGAAGCGCGCCATGATGAAGGCGGGGTCGGGCAGCGCCACGGTGCGCAGCAGTGCTTCCGTCCGTTCTTCGGCCGCACGGCGGCCGAGGCCGAGATGGCGGCGCAGCACCTCGGCCACCTGCTCGCCCAGCCGCAGCGACGGGTTCAACGCCGTGCCGGGGTCCTGGTAGACCATGCCGATGCGCCGCCCGCGGATCTCCAGGAGGCGGGCGGGCGAGGCGTCCAGCAGGCTCTCGCCCGCGACGGTGACGCTGCCTTCCGCCACCGTGGCGTTGGCCGCGAGGTAGCGGACCGCGGCGTAGGCGAGCGTGCTCTTGCCCGACCCCGATTCCCCGACCAGCCCGACCACTTCACCGGGTGCGATCTCGAGGTCGACGCCGCGCAGCACATGGAGGGTGCCGCCCGGCGCCGCGTAGCCGACGGAGAGTCCGTCGATGGCGAGTGCGGGCGGGCTCATGTCCGGACCCGCGGGTTGAGCGCGTCGCGCAAGGCGTCGCCGAACAGGTTGAAGCCGATCGCGATGAGCGCGATCCCGGCGCCGGGACCGATGATGAGCCAGGGGTTGCGCAGCATGTGCGGCCGCGCCTCGGAGATCATCAGGCCCCAGTCGGACGCCGGCGGCTGCGCGCCGAGGCCGAGGAAGCTCAAGGTGGCGCCGACCATCGTGGCGAAGGCGACGCGGATCGAGGCTTCCACCACGACCGCGGCTGCGACGTTGGGCAGCACCTCGCGCAGCATGGTGAAGCCGTGGCTCTCGCCGCGGGCCACGGCCGCGGCAACGAAGTCGCGCTGCTTCACCGACAGCGTCACCGAACGGGCGATGCGCGCCATGCCCGGCGCGATGCCGACGGCGACGGCGGCGATCGCGTTGACCGTGCTGCCGCCCAGCACGGTCACGATCAAGAGGCTGAAGAGCAGGTGCGGGATCGCCAGCAGCGCGTCCATCACCCGCATCACGGCCTCGTCGACGAGGCCCCCGGCATAGCCCGACGCCAGCCCGATCGCGGTGCCGACGGTCGTGCCCGCCGCCGTCGCGATCAGTCCGAAGGCGATGGTCGTGCGCGCGCCGTGCAGCAGCCGGCTCAGCAGATCGCGGCCGAACTGGTCGGTGCCCAGCAGGAAGTCCGCGCTCGGCCCCTCGAAGCGCCGGCGCGCGTGGAAGGTCTCCGGGTCGTAGGGGGCGAGATGCGGCCCGACGACGACCAGCACGACCGCGATGAGGATCAGTAGGCAGCCGATCCGGCCCGAGGGATGACGCAGCAGGCGCCGCCAGATGTCAGGCATGCTGGATGCGCCGGTCGAGCACGGAGTAGGCGATGTCGGTCGCGAAGTTGGTCGCCGCGTAGACGGCCGCCATCACCAGCGTGCCGGCCTGGAGCAGCGGAAGGTCGCGGTTCTGCATCGCGAACAGCAGGAGGCGCCCGAGGCCGGGAAAGGCGAAGATCTCCTCGACCACGAGGATGCCGCCGATCAGGTAGCCCACGTCGAGCGCGATCACCGTCACCGTCGGCAGCAGGGCGTTGCGCAGCGCGTGCTTGAAGAGGACGACGCGGCGCGGCATGCCCTTCAGCGTCGCCGTGCGCACGAACTCCGCGTGCAGCACGTCGACCATCTCCGAGCGCGTCTGGCGGACGATATGGGCGGCCATGATCATGGTGAGTGCGGCGACCGGCAGCGCCAGGTGGATGAGGAAGGTGCCGATACCCGCCTCGATCGGCTGATAGCCGCCGGCCGGGAAGATGCCGATCTCCGGCCGTGCCAGGAACACGATCAGCAGCGTCGCCGTCACGAACTCGGGCAGGGAGATGCCGATATAGGAGACGCCGCCGATGGCGAGGTCCGCCGGCCTGCCCTGGCGGACCGCCGCCCAGACGCCGAGCGGGACGGCGATCAGCGTCACCGTCGCCAGCGAGAACCCGGCCAGCAGCGCCGAGCGGCCGAGTGCCGTCAGCACCTCCGGCATCACCGGCCGCGACAGCGTCATCGACTCGCCCCAGTCGCCGGCGAGCACGCCGCCCAGCCAGCGCAGGTACTGGACGTACCAGGGCGCATCCAGGCCGAAGCGCGTCGTGAGCGCGGCCAGCGCTTCCGGCGTGGCGAACTCGCCCAGGATCATGTTGGCCGCATTGCCCGGCAGGATCTGCGTGATCGCGAAGACCACGAAGGACACGAGCAGCAGCGTGACGGCGATGCTGACGAGCCGACGGACGAGCTGGCGCGGTGACAATGCCCGGCGTTCCTGTCAGTCGTTCAGCGTGACGAATGGCCTCCCTCTCCGCCCCGCGGGGGCGGAGAGGGTCGGGGTGAGGTGGGGTGTCCGCTGGCGGAGACGCCCACCTCACCCTCCCCGTCGGTGTAGCGACGGGTCCCCTCCCTCTCCCCTCGATGGGCGGAGAGGGCACCTGGTCGGCTGCGGCAGCAAGGTCACGCCCGCTTCGGCGCGCCGTCGCCGAGCCAGATGCGCTCCATGTAGAAGACGCCGCCGCGCGGATGGACGACGTGCCCCTGGACGTAATTGCGCCGCGCCGACAGCAGGTCCTCGAAGAAGGGGATGAGGTAGGGCAACTCGTCGGCCATCAGCTTCTGGGCGTCGGCATAGAGCTGCTTGCGCTTGCCCTCGTCGAGCGTGCGCCTGGCCTCGTAGACGATGGCGTCGAAGCGCTTGTTGTTCCACTGGGCGTCGTTCCAGGGCGCGTCGGACGTGAAGAGGAGCGTGTAGAGCGCGTCCTCGGTCGCCTGCATGTTGAAGTTGCCGATGTAGAAGTTGGCCTTGCGCCAGACATTGGCGATGTAGGTGTCGTAGGGGATGGTCTGCACGTCGATGTCGAACCCGGCGGGGCGCGCCATCTCACGCATTGCGACGCCGAGCGCGGTGCGCGTCGTCGGCCGGTTGGCGCAGAAGAGCGTCACCTTGAGGCCGCGGCCGTGGCCCGCCTCGGTCATCAGCCGCTTGGCCTCGGCGACGTTGCGCTTGCGCTCGGGCGTGGCGGCGGGGAAGCGGTACTCGGGTGAGATCGGGTTGTCCCATGCCGGCCGGCCCAGCCCCTCCAGGACGAGCTGGACCAGGGCGTCGCGGTCGAGCGAGAGCGCCAGCGCGCGGCGCACCCGGACGTCGTCGAACGGTGCCGCGTCCATCCGCAGGACGACGTTGTGGAAGCGGCCCGAGGTCTGGCGCACCGCGGTCACGCCCGCGGCCTTCGAGATGCGCTCCCATTCGGCCGGCTGGCCCATCAGGATGATGTCGGTCTCGCCGTTGATGATGGCGGCCGTCTCGCCGGCGGTGTCGGGGTAGAGGATCTCCTCGACCGCGTCGACCAGCGGCCGGCCCGGGAAGTGGTACTGGTCGAAGCGCTCGACGCGCAGCATGCGCTCGGACTCGAAGCGCACGAGCTTGAACGGGCCGCAACCGTAGTCGGCGTTGTCGAGCAGCTTGACGTCCTTCGCCAGGATGTCGGCCGGCGCGATGCGCACGTTGGGATGCGCCATGTTGACCGGCAGGTCGGCGAAGGACCCGGTCAGCGTCACCTTCAGCGTATGGGAATCGACCGCGACCGCGTCCTTGATCGGGCCGATGTTGCGCCGGCCCGGTGATGCGGTGGCGGGATCCAGCACCGCCTTGATGGTCGCGGCCGCGTCCGCCGCCGTCACTTCGGGTCCGTGGTGGAACTTGACGCCGCGGCGGATGTGGAAGGTGAACTCGGTCGCGTCGGCGTTGGCCTCCCAGCGCTCGGCCAGGTCCGGCTCGGCGTTCATCGCGGAGCCGAGGTTGGTCAGCCCCGAATAGAGCATCTCGCTCGCGAGATACTCCGGGTTGTTGATGTGCTTCAGCGGGTTCAGGTGGTTGACGCGCTGGGTGACGGAGACACGCAGCACGCCGCCCTTGCGCGGCGTCCCCTGGGCGACCGCCGGTCCCCACAGCGGAACACCAGCGGTGGCGAGGCCGGCACCGGCCAGCGACCCGCCGAGGAAGAGGCGTCGTGACAGCTCATAGGTCGCATCGGTCATGCTCGCCTCCTCTGGAATGGTGGGCGCCGCCCGAAGGCCCGCGCCCGCAATCAGCGTGCCACCTCCCGCTCGAGCGCGCCCGCCGCGTAGACCGGCCGCTTGGCCGCCTGCGCCGCGATGCCGCCGTCGGTCTGGTAGAGGTCGATCTCCTTCACCCTGGGACGCCCGTCCGGCACCTTCAGCCACAGGCGCATCAGCAGGCGGCGCGGGCCGTCGTCGTTCTCGATCGCCGTGCGGGAATGCAGCGTCAGCAGGTTGTTGGCCAGCACGGCCTCGCCCGGCTGCATCATGAACTCCAGCATCACATCCGGCCGGTGCGCCGTCGCCACGAAGAGGTCGAGCGCCTCCTCGTCCCGCGCCGTCAGCGCCGGCGCGCCGTAGGCGACCGCCTTCTTCACCAGCCCGTACACGAAGAGCGAGCTGAGGCGGTCCCGGCACAGCGAGAACACCGGCACCCGGAAAGGCGTGATCGGGCTCTCGCCCTCGCGGTGCTCGCCCATGAGGTAGAGCGGATAGCCGCGGTACAGCAGCTCCAGCAGGTCGGGCCGGACGGCGGCGATCTCGTTGTGGATGGCGACGGTCGAGCAGTAGCGGCTGAGCCCACCCGCCTGCGCGGTGCGGATGCTGAGCATCGCCAGGATGTCCGTGAAGTCGCTGTGCAGCAGCATCGGCTCGCGGTTTTGGTAGGACCGCGCGTCCGCCTTCTCGCGGCTCATGTCGATGACGTAGCCGAGCCGATCGCCCAGCACGCTCTGCGAAACCGCATCGCCGAAATGGGAGCCGAGCCCGTAGTACATGGCGCCCACGTCCTCGATCGCGAACCCCTCGATCGGGAAGCCGCGCAGCATCAGGAAGCCGCGGCCCTCCTGGACGATTTCGAACCACCGGGCGACGTCGTCGGCGATGGGCGAGAGGTCGAAGGCGGCCCGGTCGATCTCCTCGGTGGCGATGCCGGCGCGCCGCACGCGGGCGAGCGCGTCCGTCAACGCCCGCACATGGCGGGGGCCGAGGTCGATCGCGTAGTCGTCGGGCGACCGGAAATCCGCCGATCGCCAGGCGCTCGCGTGATCGATGCGGGACAGGATCATCCTCGATCGCCCGATCAGCCGCCGGTCGCCGATCCTATCGGCGGCCCGGCGTGGCTGCCAAGGCCGTCCATGCAGATTCCGGCGAGGCCGGCCCTTCCCCTGTTTGTGGCAGGTCAGCCATGAGGCTACCCTCGCATCCGAACCGCGGCCCGAGCCACGAGGCGGCGGATGGAGGAAACGATGAGAAGGATGATGCTCGCCGCCGCCGTCGCCGTCGCACTGACGGGCGCGCCGGTGGAGGCGCAGGAGATCGTGCTGGGCATCGGCTCGACGGTGACGTCGGTCGACCCGCATTTCCATAATCACACGCCGAACACCAATCTATCGGCGCACATCTTCGACACGCTGGTCATGCAGGACGAGAAGCAGCAGCTCGTGCCGGGGCTGGCGACGAGCTGGCGCGCCGTGAACGATACGACGTGGGAGTTCAAGCTTCGGCCGAAAGTGAAATTTCACGACGGCGCCGACTTCGGTGCGGAGGACGTGGCCGCCACCATCCGCCGCGTGCCGAAGGTGCCGAACAGCCCGTCCTCGTTCGTCGCCTTCGTGAAGCCGATCACCGAGGTGCAGATCGTCGACCCGCTGACGATCGTCTTCAAGACGGCGACACCATATCCCCTGCTGCCGAACGACCTGTCGAGCGTGTGGATCGTCTCGCGCAAGCACGAGAACGCGCCCACGGCCGATTTCAATACCGGCGGCGCCGCGATCGGGACCGGGCCGTTCAGGCTGGTCGAGTACGTCTCGGGCCACCGCACCGTGCTGGCGCGCAACGATGCGTGGTGGGGCGAGAAGCCGCACTGGGCGAAGGCCACGCTGCGCCAGATGACCAACTCCGGCGCACGGGTCGCTGCACTCCTGGCGGGCGACGTGCCCTTCATCGATTCCGTGCCGACGACTGACGTGGCCCGGCTGCGCACCAATCCCAACGTGGCGATCGC
>JBFWXJ010000350.1:0-7015 GCA_050187535.1 Alphaproteobacteria bacterium
CCGTCCTCGACATAAGGCAGGAAGCCGTCCTGCTGGGCGCGGTTGAAGCGGTGAATCTCGTCGACGAAAAGCAGCGTGCCGCGCCCCATGCCGCGGCGCTGGCGCGCCGCCTCGAACGCCTTGCGCAGGTCGGCGACACCGGAGAACACGGCGGATATCGGCTCGAAATGGAGGTCCGTGCCCTCGGCCAGCAGCCGGGCGATCGTCGTCTTGCCGCAGCCGGGCGGGCCCCAGAGGATCATCGATGCGAGACGATGCTGAGCGACCATCCGGCCGATCGGGGCGGAGGCGGCCAGCAGGTGGTCCTGCCCCACCACCTCGTCCAGCCGGCGCGGCCGGAGCCGGTCGGCGAGCGGCCGCGGCGCCTGCGATTCGAAGAGGGTGGTCATCCGCGGAAGGTGGCGGTCAGGGTGCGCTCGCCGCGCTGGATGGTCACCCGCCACTGCTGCTGCGCGCGCCCGAGGAGGCGCTGGAGCTGCTGCACGGAGGATACCGCCTGCCCATTGATCTCTCGGATGACGTCGCCCGCCGCGAAGCCGAGGCGGGACGCGGTCGAGCCGCGGCGCGCCTCGGTCACGACGTCGCCGCGCGGCGTGCCGGAGAAGCCGATCTCCTCCGCCAGCGCCGGCGACAGGTTGGCGACCTCGGCCCCCGAGAACGGCTGGTCGCCGCGCAGCACCGTCGTCTCGCGCGGCGGATCCTCCGGCGGCGGTGCCACCGGGATGTCGGCCGTGACCTCGCGGCCGTCGCGCAGCAGCGACACGCGGGCCGCACCGCCCATCGGCAGGGTAGCGAAGCGGAAGCGCAGCGCCTCGGGGTCGTCTACGTCGCGGCCGGCCACCTGCAGCACGATGTCGCCGGTGCGCAGCCCGCCGCGCGCGGCCGGGCTGCCCGGCGTCACCGTTCCGACGAGCACGCCGCGCGGGCGCGGCAGCCCCAGGGATTGGGCGATCTCCGCCGTCACCGCCTGGCCCGCCGCCCCCAGCCACGGCCGCACGACCCGCGCGCCGGTCGAAGCCCCGTCAAGGACCGCGCGGACCATGTTCGAGGGAATCGCGAACCCGATGCCGATGGAGCCGCCCGAGCGCGAGAAGATGGCCGTGTTCACGCCGGCCAGCCGCCCGTCCATGGTGACGAGCGCGCCGCCGGAATTGCCGGGATTGATCGCCGCGTCGGTCTGGATGAAGAAGCCGTAGTCGGTGATGCCGACATTGGTGCGCGCCAGCCCCGAGACGATGCCGCTGGTCACGGTCTGGCCGACGCCGAAGGGATTGCCGATCGCCAGAACCATGTCGCCGACCTCGATGTCGTCGGAATCCCGCAGCTCCAGGTGGGGCAGCCGCTCTCCGCCGGCATCGATCTGCAGCACCGCCAGATCGGTGCGGTCGTCGCTGCGCAGCAGGCGCGCGGGAAACTCGCGCCGGTCGTTCAGCACGACGGTGATCTGGTCCGCGTCCTTGATGACGTGATGGTTCGTCACGACCAGGCCGTCCGCCCGCACGATGACGCCCGACCCGAGCGACCGCTGCACCCGCTCGCGGGGTGCGCCGAGCGGGGCATCCTCGCCGAAGAAGCGGCGGAAGAAGGGATCGTCCAGCAGCGGGCTGCGTGCCACGCGCTCGACGCGGCGGGTGAAGACGTTGACCACCGCGGGCGCGGCCTGCCGCACCACCGGGGCGAAGGAGAGCTGGATCTGCTCGCGCGACTGCGGCGTCGCGCGGAGCTGGCCCGCGGCCGGAGCGGGAATCGCGGCCAGCAGGCAGAGCGCCAGGATCGGCAGGATGCGTCGCATGGAAAGGATGTGGGGCGACATGGCGGCGCGTTGAATGCCGGGCGAGGTGCAGAAGCACGAAGGGGCGGCCAACGGCCGCCCCTTGCCAATCTCCCGATGGACGCCCGCGGCGATCACGCCGGCGCGGCCGCCTCCTCCTCGCTCGCCTTGGGGCCGCTGTCCTGGCCCTTCGCCGCGGGATCGCGGTCGACGAACTCGATGATCGCCATGGCGGCGTTGTCGCCGTAACGGAAGCCCGCCTTGAGGACGCGGGTATAGCCGCCCGGCCGGTTGCGATAGCGGTCGGCCAGCGTCGTCAGCAGCTTCGACGCCATGGCGTCGTCCTGCAGCGTGGCGACGATCTGCCGGCGGGCGTGCAGGCCGCCGCGCTTGCCGAGCGTCACCAGCTTCTCGACGAAGGGGCGAAGCTCCTTCGCCTTGGGCAGGGTCGTGCGGATCTGCTCGTGCTTGACGAGCGAGGCCGCCATGTTGTCGAGCATCGCCTTGCGATGGGGCGTGGTGCGGCCGAGCTTGCGGCCGGCGAGACGATGGCGCATGTGCCGTTCCTCCTGGCGCTCAGTACGGCTCTTCGAGCCGCTTGGCGAGGTCCTCGATGTTCTCGGGCGGCCAGCCGGCCACCTCCATCCCGAGATGGAGGCCCATCTGGGCGAGAACCTCCTTGATCTCGTTCAGCGACTTGCGGCCGAAGTTCGGCGTGCGCAGCATCTCCTGCTCGGTCTTCTGAACGAGATCGCCGATATAGACGATGTTGTCGTTCTTCAGGCAGTTGGCCGAGCGCACCGAGAGCTCGAGCTCGTCGACCTTGCGCAGCAGGTTCCGGTTGAACGGGAACTCCTGCGCCTTCACGTCCTCCGCTGCCGGCTTCGGCTCCTCGAAGTTGATGAAGATCTGGAGCTGGTCCTGCAGGATGCGGGCGGCCAGCGCCACCGCGTCCTCCGGCGAGACCGCGCCGTTCGTCTCGACCCGCATCGACAGCTTGTCGTAGTCGGTGACCTGCCCGACGCGCGTGTTGTCGACCTTGTAGGTGACCTTGCGCACCGGGCTGTAGAGCGCGTCGACGGGGATGAGCCCGATCGGCGCGTCTTCGGGCCGGTTCTGCACGGCGGCGACGTAGCCCTTGCCGTTCTCGACCACCAGTTCCATCGTGATCTTGGCATCGCGGTCGAGCGTGCAGATCACGAGATCGGGGTTCATCACCTCAATGTCGTGCCCGGCCTCGATCTGGCCCGCCGTCACCTCGCCCGGACCCGTCGCACGCAGGCGCATGCGCTTGGGCCCTTCGCCGTGCATGCGCAGGGCCAGGCTCTTGATGTTGAGCACGATGTCGGTCACGTCCTCACGGACGCCCGGAATCGACGAGAATTCGTGCAGCACGCCCTCGATCTGGATCGAGGTGACGGCAGCGCCCTGCAGCGACGACAGCAGCACCCGCCGGAGCGCGTTGCCGAGCGTCAGCCCGAAGCCGCGCTCGAGCGGCTCGGCGACCACCGTGGCGACCCGGCGCGGGTCGTCGCCCGGCTCGATGGCCGGCTTCTTCGGCTTAATGAGCTGCTGCCAGTTCTTCTGAATAACGAGCATGTTCCTCACGCTCTCTGGGCGCCGATGTGCGGCACCCGCTCACTGCACGCGGCCGCGGAAGACATGCCTCCGCGGCCGCCGAAACCCGTCCCGTGACGGAAAGCCCTCGCCGGGCGGAAACCCGGCCCGCGGCTCACACCCGACGACGCTTGGGCGGGCGGCAGCCGTTGTGCGGGATCGGCGTCACGTCGCGGATCGACGTGACGATGAAGCCCACGGCCTGGATCGCCCGCAGCGCCGACTCCCGGCCCGAGCCCGGCCCCTTGACCTGGATGTCGAGCGTCCGCATGCCATGTTCCATCGCCTTGCGGCCGGCCGCCTCGGCCGCCATCTGCGCCGCATACGGGGTCGACTTCCGCGAGCCCTTGAAGCCCTGGCTCCCGGCCGAGGCCCAGGCGATCGTATTGCCCTGGGCGTCGGTGATGGTGACCATGGTGTTGTTGAACGAGGCGCTCACATGGGCGGTGCCCGACGTGATGTTCTTGCGCTCGCGGCGCCGAATGCGCCCTGCAGGTGCCTTGACCATCGCTGACCTTCCGAATTACAGGCGCATCACTTCTTCTTGCCGGCGATCGGCCGTGCCGGGCCCTTGCGGGTGCGCGCATTGGTGTGGGTGCGCTGGCCGCGCACCGGCAGGCCGCGGCGATGACGCAGGCCGCGATAGCAGCCGAGATCCATCAGGCGCTTGATGTTCATCGCCACCTCGCGGCGGAGGTCGCCCTCCACGCGGAAGTCGCGGTCGATCATCTCGCGGATGCGCAGCACCTCGTCCTCGGTCAGCTGATGCACCCGCTGCTCGGGCGCGATACCGGCCTTGGCGCAGAGATTCTTGGCCGTCGTGCGGCCGATCCCGTGGATATAGGTAAGCGCGATCTCGACGCGCTTCTGATTGGGGATGTTCACGCCAGCAATGCGCGCCACGAGCTTGCTCCTAGCAAACGTGCCAAAGGGTACGGACCGCGATATGCGCCGGAAAGCCGCGCATTATATGGCGAGTCCACGTAGAGTCAACGTTTCGTCCCGTCCCGGGTCGAATGTTCCAGGATCGCGTCGATCGCGCCGCCGACTTCCGCCATCCCCGCCATGCCGTCGACCGTGCGCAGCAGCCCGCGCGCGCGGTAGTAGGGCAGGATCGGCGCGGTCTGGTCGCTGTAGGCCTGCAGGCGCGTGCGCACCGTCTCGGCCCGGTCGTCCACGCGGCGCACGAACTCGGTCGAGCCGCAGACGTCGCACACGCCATCCGCCTTCGGGCGCTTGAAGCGGTCGTGATAGCCGGCACCGCACTTGGCGCAGGTGAAGCGCCCGGCGATCCGCTCCACCAGCGCCGGCTCGTCGACCGCCAGCTCGATGACCGCGTCGAGCGCGATGCCCTTGCGCGCCAGCATGGCGTCAAGCGCCTCCGCCTGCGCCACGGTCCGCGGGAACCCGTCCAGGATGAAGCCCCTGCCGCAATCCGCCTCGTCGATGCGCGCGTCGATCAGGCCGACCATGACCGCATCCGGCACCAGGCGGCCCGCGTCCATGATCGCCTTCGCCTCGCGTCCGAGCGGGGTGCCGGCGGCGACCGCCGCGCGCAGCATGTCGCCGGTCGAAAGCTGGACGATCCCGTGGCGCTGCTCGAGACGCTTGGCCTGCGTACCCTTGCCCGCCCCGGGCGGCCCCAGGAGGATGATGTTCATCGAGGGCGTCCCCCGCGTCAGCCGTTGCGGCCGCGCAGACGCGCCTTCTTGATCAGCCCCTCGTACTGGTGGGCGAGCAGGTGCGAATGCACCTGGGCCACGGTGTCCATGGTGACGCTTACGACGATGAGCAGGCTGGTGCCGCCGAAGTAGAACGGCACCGAGTACTGCGAGATCAGGAACTCCGGCAGGAGGCAGATGCCGGCGAGATAGAGCGAGCCCACCACCGTCAGCCGCGTCAGCACGTAGTCGAAGTAGTCCGCCGTATTCTTGCCGGGCCGGATGCCGGGCACGAAGCCGCCGTACTTGCGCAGGTTGTCGGCCGTCTCCTGCGGGTTGAAGACGATCGCCGTGTAGAAGAAGGCGAAGAAGATGATCATCCCGGCGTAGAGCAGCATGTAGAGCGGCTGGCCGTGGCCGAGCCACGCCGTGATCTGGTTCAGCCAGTCCGGCCCCTGCCCCTGGCTGAAGCTGGCGAAGGTCGCCGGCAGCAACAGCAGCGAGCTCGCGAAGATCGGCGGGATGACGCCCGCGCTGTTCAGCTTGAGCGGCAGGTGCGAGCTCTCGCCGCCGAACATGCGGTTGCCGACCTGGCGCTTGGGGTACTGCACCAGGATGCGCCGCTGCGCGCGCTCCATGAAGACGATGACGAGGACGACCAGCACCGCCATCGCCAGGAAGAAGATGATGAGGAAGGCCGAGATGGCGCCGGTGCGCCCCAGCTCCAGCGTATTGACCAGCGCGATCGGCAGGTTGGCGACGATGCCCGCGAAGATGATGAGCGAGATGCCGTTGCCGACGCCGCGAGCCGTGATCTGCTCGCCGAGCCACATCAGGAACATGGTGCCGCCGACCAGCGTGATCACCGCGGACATGCGGAAGAACAGTCCGGGGTCGATCACCGCCGACCCGGTCGGCCCCGTCAGCTGCTCCAGGCCGACGGCAATGCCGTAGGCCTGCACCGTCGCCAGCAGGACCGTGCCGTAGCGGGTGTACTGGTTCAGCTTCTTGCGCCCGCTCTCGCCTTCCTTCTTCAGCGTCTCCAGCGTCGGCGACACCGCCGTCAGCAGTTGGATGATGATCGACGCCGAGATGTACGGCATGATGTTGAGCGCGAAGATCGTCATGCGGCTGAGCGCGCCGCCGGCGAACATGTCGAACATCGCCAGCACGCCGCCCGAGTTCTGGCGGAAGACCTGCGCCAGAATCTCGGGGTTGATGCCGGGGATCGGGATATACGTGCCGATCCGGTAGACGATGAGCGCGCCGAGGGTGAACCAGAGGCGCTTCTTCAGCTCCGTCGCCTTCGCGAACGCGCCGAAGTTGATGTTCGCCGCGAGCTGCTCGGCCGCCGATGCCATGGTTCAGTTCCTCGTGGGTCGGGCGCCCGTCAGCCGGCCGCCGCCTCCGCCGCGACCGGCACGATCACCTTGCCGCCGCTCTTCTCGACCGCGGCAACCGCCGCCGCCGACGCACCGGCCACCGAGATGGTCACCGCCGCCGTGATCTCGCCCTTGGCGAGCAGGCGGACGCCGTCCTTCACCTTGCCGATCACGCCGGCCTTGCGCAGCACGTCGGCGTCGATCGGCTGGCCCGCGTCGAGGCGGCCCGCGTCGATCGCCTTCTGCAGGCGGCCGGTGTTGATCAGCTCGAATTCCTTGCGGAACGGCTTCTTGAAGCCGCGCTTGGGCAGGCGGCGATGAAGCGGCGTCTGGCCGCCCTCGAAGCCGGCGAGCGCCACGCCCGACCGCGCGGTCTGGCCCTTGCCGCCGCGGCCCGACGTCTTGCCCTTGCCCGAGCCGATGCCGCGGCCGACCGCCTTCGACTTCTTGCGCGCGCCCGGATTGTCGCGGATCTCGTTGAGCTTCATGTCCGTTCCCCGAACCTCACGCCGGCTCGACGCGGATGAGGTGCTTCACCTTGAAGATCATGCCGCGCACGGAAGGGGTGTCCTCCAGCACGCGCG
>JBFWXJ010000351.1:0-6949 GCA_050187535.1 Alphaproteobacteria bacterium
CAAGGCCGCCGAAGTCGGCGCGGTGAACATCCTCTTCAACTGTGCCGGCTGGGTCGCACACGGCTCGATCCTCGACTGCAAGGACGAGGACTGGGACCGTTCGTTCGGGCTGAATGTCCGCGCGATGTTCGTCGTCATCCGCTCGTTCCTGCCGGCGATGCTGGCCAATGGCGGCGGCTCGATAGTCAACATCGCCTCGGTCGCCTCGTCGGTGAAGGGCGTTCCGCTGCGCTGCGCATACGGCGCCAGCAAGGCCGCCGTCATCGGCCTCACCAAGTCGGTCGCGGCCGACTACATGCGCCAGGGCGTGCGCTGCAACGCCATCTGCCCCGGCACCGTCGACACGCCTTCGCTCGGCGACCGCATCAATGCCTTCGCCGATCCGGTGCAGGCGCGCAAGGACTTCATCGCACGCCAGCCGATGGGCCGCCTCGGCACCGCCGAGGAGATCGCCAACCTCGCCATCTATCTCGCCTCCGACGAGGCGAGCTTCACCACCGGAACCGCCGTCATCGCCGACGGCGGGATGGTCCTGTAGTCGCATCACCACGAGGGGAAAGAGGACACGCCATGAAGCTGCTGCGCTATGGGCCCAAGGGGAGCGAGAAGCCGGGCGTCATCGACGAGGACGGCCAGATCCGCGACATCTCCAAGGTCGTGAAGGAGATCACGCCGGAGCTGCTGGCGCCGGGCGCGCTCACCGATCTCGCCAAGACCCTGAAGACGCGCATGGCGAAGCTGCCGGTCGTGAGCGGCCGGCCGCGCATCGGCACGCCGTTGCCGTCCTTCACCAATCTCATCTGCATCGGCCTCAACTTCGCCGATCACGCGGCCGAGGCGGGCCAGCCGATCCCGCCCGAGCCGATCATCTTCTTCAAGCACAGCTGCGCCCTCGTCGGGCCGAACGACAACGTGCCGATCCCGCGCGGCTCACAGCACACGGACTGGGAGTGCGAGCTGGCCGTCGTCATCGGCCGCACCGCCCGCTACGTGAAGAAGGAAGACGCGCTGCGCTACGTCGCCGGCTACACGATCTGCAACGACGTGTCCGAGCGGAATTACCAGATCAAGCGGTCGAGCGGCCAATGGAGCAAGGGCAAGAGCAGCCCCGGCTTCGCCCCCGTCGGCCCGTGGCTGGTGACGCGCGACGAGATCAAGGACCCGCAGAACCTGAAGATGACGCTCGCCGTCAACGGCAAGCTCATGCAGAACGGCTCGACGGCGACGATGATCTTCGACGTGGCGACGCTGGTCAGCCACCTCTCGGAGTTCATGACGCTGATGCCCGGCGACCTGATCTCGACCGGCACGCCACCCGGCGTCGGCTCGGGCATCAAGCCGAACCCGGTGTTCCTGCAGGCCGGCGACGTGATGGAGCTGTCGATCGAGGGCCTCGGTACGCAGCGCCAGAAATGCGTCGCGACGAAGTAGCGTAGCCGCGAGGCCGGGTTGATCGGGGCGCCGCGCTTGGCCGCGGCGCCCCGGCTCGTTTCAGTGCAGCTTCGCGTGGGCCATCGCAAAGCCCTTGAGTGACACCGGCAGGCCGATCTGCTTGCCGTCGCGGTTGCGCAGCATCACCAGCAGCTCCCTGCCTGCGGCGAGCGCCGCGATGTCGTCCGAGGACGGCCGCCACGGCGCGACGCAGCCGCTGGACTCGCAATGACGAATCTGCACCACGACCGGCTCGCGCTGGTCTATGCGCAGGCCGAGGCCGGGCGGCAGCAGCACGTCCAGCGGGACCACGAACAGCGCCAGCGCGCCCTTCTCCGCCGGCGGATAGGCCATCCGCATCAGCAGGAGGTCGCGCTTGCCCTCCTTGTCGCTGAGCAACTGGACCATCTCACACTGCTTGCCCTGCTGACCCTTGGCCGGCGGCTCGCAGCGCAGCATCCAATCGTCGAAGCGTTCCGTGGCGACCGCCGGCGCCTCGCTCTTGCGCGGCTGCTGGCGACGCTGGCGCTGCTCCTGAGCCTGGGCGATCGCAGAACATCCGACCGCCAGCGCCAATGCGAGCGCGAGGCCGCCCACCAGGGCCCGGGTCATGCCGCCGACGCCACCTTGCGGGCGACCGGACCTTGCCATTCCACCATGTGCGCGGCCGGCTGGGGGCGTTGCGGGACGATCCCCTCCGCGCGCGGCGTGCCGACATGGACGAAACCGAGCAGGCGGTCGGGGGCTGCGAAGCCCAGCGCCTCAGCGACCGCGGGGTCATGAGCGTTCGGGCCGGTCGTCCACATGGCGCCGTATCCCAGCGCATGGGCGGCGTTCAGGATGTTCATCGCCGCCGCGCCTACCGCCAGGACCTGCTCGATCTCGGGGATCTTGTGGTCGGGCCGGATGCGGGCGCCCAGCGCGATGACCAGGGGTGCGCGCTGCGGCCGGCCGCGCTCGCGCTCCAGCAGCGGCTCGGTCGCGTCCGGATCGCGACGTCGCAGCGCTGCGGCGAATACCTCGCCCAGTTCGCGGCGGGCATCGCCGCGGACGAGCACGAAGGACCAGGGCTCGAGCTTCCCGTGGTCGGGCGCCCGCAGGGCCGCGGACAGCATGAGCTCGATGTCGGCGTCGGAAGGCGCCGGCTCGCCGAGCAGCGCCGGCGAGATCGAGCGGCGGGAAAGCATGGTTTCGAGGTCGGACATGGTCTCAATATATTGCGAGTGCGATGCGCTCGCAATGATGCCGACGTCGCAGTCAGCAGCGGGGCGGCGCGCAGGAATCGCGGACGACGAGCCGCGCCGGCAACATCACCCGACGCGGCTCCGCCGGCGCGGCGCCACCGAGCCGATCGAGCAGCAGCTCGACCGCGGCTGCACCGATGGCCTCGGTGGGCTGGGCGACCGTCGTCAGCCGCGGCCGGAAGGCATTCGCCCAGTCGAAATCGTCGAAGCACGCGACGGACACGTCCTCGGGGCAGGCGAGGCCGAGATCGGACAGCGCCCGCATCATCCCGATCGCCATGAGGTTGTTGCAGGCGAAGATGGCCGTCGGCCGCCCGTCACCCGCCATGAGTGCCCGCGTCGCGGCGTAGGCCGGCTCCTGGCGGAACTCGCCCGTACGCACGAGGGCGGGATCGAAGGCGATGCCGCGCCCGCCCAGGGCGGCACGATACCCGGCAAGCCGCTCGTCCGCCGCCGAGACCCCGGGCGGGCCGGTCAGGATGCCGACGCGGCTGTGGCCCAGATCGAGGACATGGTCGACCGCCGCCCGCGTGCCGGCGAAGCCGTCGGTTGCGACAAGATCGAGCGCGAGCTCGGGAATGCGCCGGTCGACCAGCACCGCAGGGATGCGCAGCAGATGCGCCATCCGCGCGGCATAGCCCGCCCCAGTTCCGACGGCCATCAGCACGACGCCGTCCGCGCGATGGGCACGCAGCAGGCGCAGATGGGTCTCTTCCCTCGCACGGTCCTCGTCGCTGTTGCACAGCATGAGGGCGTAGCCGCGCGCATGTGCGGTCGCCTCCATGCTCTGGACCACCGCCGTGGTGAATGGATTGGTGATGTCCGCGAGCAGCAGCCCCAGCATGCGCGTCACGCCTTTGCGCAGGCTGCGGGCGACGGCGTCGGGCTGATAGCCGACGCGCTCGACCGCGGCCCAGACACGCTCCTGCAATGCGGGGCTCACATAGGCGGTGCCGTTGATGGTGGCGGAGACCGTGGCGGTCGACACGGCTGCCGCCCGCGCCACGTCGCGGATCGTGGGCTGGGCCGGCGCGTCCGAGGGCTTGTCTTTTGCCACGGGCTTTGAAACGATGACGGCCTCCGAAACGATTAGCTAATCGTTACGGAAGAATGACGCGGGCGGTCAAGCCGTCGACCCGCGCGGCACCTTGGGAGGGGCGCTGCCGTGATCGCAGGCCAACGTCGATGAGCGTCGTCGCGTCGGACCCGCATGCGACCGCCGCCGGTCGCGGACGGGTGACGATCCGCGGCCTGACGAAGAGCTTCGGCGCGACACGGGTGCTGCAGGGTGTCGACCTCGACATCGCCGATGGCGAGTTCGTCACCGTTCTCGGCCCGTCGGGATGCGGCAAGTCGACCCTGATGCGCATCGTCGCCGGCCTGGAGACACAGGACGGCGGCTCGGTCGCGATCGGCGGGGCGCCGGTCGACGCCCTGCGCCCGGACCAGCGCGATATCGCCATGGTTTTCCAGTCCTACGCCCTCTACCCGCACCTGACGGTGCGCGACAACATCGCGCTCCCCTTGCGCATGCGGCGGCTCGGCTTCGCCCAGCGGCTGCCGCTGGTCGGCCGGGCCCTGCCCGGGGTCGGCGCTGCCGAGCGCGGCATCGCCGAGGCGGTGCGCCGGGTCGCCGGCATCCTGCAGATCGAGCATCTGCTCGACCGCAAGCCGGGCCAGCTCTCCGGCGGCCAGAAGCAGCGCGTCGCGGTCGGCCGGGCCATGGTGCGCGAGCCGCGCGTCTTCCTGATGGACGAGCCGCTCTCCAACCTCGACGCGGAGCTGCGCGTCCACATGCGGGCCGAGATCGCCGAGCTGCATCGGGCACTGCGCACGACCTTCATCTACGTGACGCACGACCAGGCGGAGGCGATGACCATGTCCGACCGGGTGGTCGTGATGATGGACGGCAGGCCCCTGCAGGTCGCCCCGCCCGCCCGCATCTACGACGACCCCGAGGACATCCGCGTCGCCCGCTTCGTCGGCAGCCCGCGGATCAACGTCCTGCCGGGGATCGCCACCGGCCGGCGGAGCCTGACGGTGCTCGGATCCGAGACGCCTTTCGATCTCGACCTGCCGACTGGGGCCTCAGTTCAGGTCGGCTTCCGCCCGGGCGCCGCGGCGGCCACGCGCGGCAATTCGGGCGACAGCCTCCCCGGCGTCCTGCGCCACCGCGAGAACCTCGGGTCCGACCTTTTCCTCCATGTGGCGCTGCCGGGGGTCGAGGCACCGGTGATCGTCCGTGTCGATCCCGCCGACATCGCCGAGTTCCCCGTCGGCGAACCGGTGACGGTGCGCCTGCCCGCCGCCGACCTCCTCGTGTTCGCCGCAGATGGCGCCCGGTTACGGCCGCGTCCTTCGACAGCCGTCCTCCGCCGCCATGGCTGACGCCGCCGTCGCCAGGCGCCGACGCGGCTGGAGCGAGGCGCTCGCCGCGCTCTCGCTGGCCGGGCCGGCGACGGCGCTGATGGTCCTCTTCCTGGTCGGGCCGCTCGCCGTCGTCGTGCTGCTGTCGGCGACCGACTACCAGCTCGGCGCGAAGTCGCTCAACGTCATCGGCCTCGCCAACTATGCGGAGATGTTCGGCGACCGCGTCTTCCGCCGGTCGCTGGAGAACACGCTCGTCTACGTCGCCGTCGTCGTGCCGTCCTCGGTCCTGCTGGGCCTGGGTGCCGCGATGCTGATCGAGGCCGGCACCTCGCTGCGCGCGTTCTATCGCGCCGTCTATTTCCTGCCGGTGATGGCGACCCTGATCGCGATGGCGATCGTCTGGGAGTTCATGCTCCACCCGACGCTCGGTCTCATCAACCTCGCCCTGCGCGAGATCGGCATCGAGGGCTACAACTGGCTGCAGGATCGGCGCACCGCCCTTTTCACGCTCTGCGGCATCGGCGTCTGGCAGAGCGTCGGCTTCAACATGGTGCTCTTCATGGCCGGCCTGACCGCCATCCCGGGCGAGCTCTACGAGGCCGCCGCCGTCGACGGCGCGCGCACCGGCCTCGACCGCTTCCGCACGGTCACCTGGCCGATGCTGGGGCCGGTCACCCTCTTCGTCGTCGTGATCACCGCGATCCGCTCGTTCCAGGTGTTCGACACGGTGCAGGTGATGACCAAGGGCGGCCCCAACCGGGCGACCGAGGTGCTGCTGTACACCATGTATTCGGAAGGCTTTTCGTTCTTCCGCACCGGGTATGCGGCCGCCGTCACCGTCGTCTTCCTGGTCTTCGTGCTGGCGCTGTCGCTGCTGAAGACGTGGGCGATCAACCGGCGGGTCCATTACGCATGAGGGGACGCCCGCTCGGACCCCTCGCGGCGGCAGCGCGGCATCTCGTGCTGATGGCGGGGGCCCTCGTCATGCTGACGCCCTTCGTCTGGATGGTGCTCACCTCGTTCAAGCCCCAGGCCGAGATCATGGTGGCGGAGTTGCACCTCCTGCCGCAACGCTGGGCGGCGGCGGAGAACTACGCGACCGCGGTGACGCGGGTGCCGATGCTGCGCTTCCTCGTCAACGGCGCCGTCGTCACGGCGGCCATCTTCGTGCTGCAGGTGCTGGTCAACCTGCCCTGCGCCTATGCGCTGGCGAAGCTGCGTTTCCGTGGCCGCGGCGTGCTGTTCGCGGCCGTGCTGCTCTGCCTGCTGATCCCGCACCATGCGGTCGCCATCCCCGTCTACATCCTCTTCCACCAGATGGGCCTGCTCGACAGTTACGCGGCCCTGGTGCTGCCGTTCACGATCTCCGTCTTCGGGATATTCCTGATGCGGCAGTTCTTCATGACCGTGCCGAACGACCTGATCGACGCCGCACGCATCGACGGATTGGGCGAGTTCGGCATCGTCTGGCGGATCATGCTGCCGACCGCGATCCCGGCGCTCACCGCGTTCGGCATCTTCTCCGTCGTCGCCCATTGGAACGACTACTTCTGGCCGCTGATCGTCGTCGGCAGCGAGGATCTCTACACCCCGCCGCTCGGCGTCGCATTCTTCCGCCTCAACGACCAGGGCACCGAATACGGGCCGCTGATGGCGGCTGCGACGATCGTCATCCTGCCGCTGGTGCTGGCGTTCCTGGTGGCGCAGCGGAGGTTCATAGAAGGGATAACGTTCACGGGTATGAAGAACTGACCCGTTCCCAAGGGAGAGGAGGCAATCATGCTGACGAGAACACTGCTGACGGCGGCCGTGGCCGCCCTGGCGCTGGCGGGTCCCGCCACCGCCCAGAAGGCCAAGATCGAGGTGCAGTACCCGCTCGGCTTCATCTTCGACAACGTCTTCAA
>JBFWXJ010000352.1:0-6948 GCA_050187535.1 Alphaproteobacteria bacterium
ATGCCGGAATGGAACGAACAACGAACATTTGCCCTGGACCGATGAGAACATAAAGGGTACATTACCTCTCGTTGCGTCGCCAATGGGCGCCGTGGAATAAGTGGGGTTCCAGCGATGTCGCAAGCCGCGCTGCGTTTGGTGGACAAGGAATCCGTGGACAAGACCAAGGCCCTGGAGGCAGCGCTCGGCCAGATCGAACGGGCGTTCGGGCGCGGCTCGGTGATGAAGCTGGGCGCCCGCACCGCGCCGTCGGAGAGCGAGGTCGTCTCGACGGGCTCGCTCGGCCTCGACATCGCGCTCGGTATCGGCGGCCTGCCGCGCGGCCGGGTCGTCGAGATCTATGGTCCCGAGAGCTCGGGCAAGACGACGCTGGCCCTTCACGTCGTGGCCGAGGCGCAGAAGGCGGGCGGGGTGTGCGCCTTCGTCGACGCGGAGCACGCGCTCGACCCGAGCTATGCCCGCAAGCTCGGCGTCGATGTCGACGAGCTGCTGATCTCGCAGCCCGATGCCGGCGAGCAGGCGCTGGAGATCGCCGACACGCTGGTGCGCTCGGGCGCCATCGACGTCCTGGTCGTCGACAGCGTCGCCGCCCTGGTGCCGCGCGCCGAGCTCGAGGGCGAAATGGGCGACAGCCATGTCGGCCTGCACGCCCGGCTGATGAGCCAAGCCCTGCGCAAACTCACGGGCTCGATATCGAAGTCGCGCTGCCTCGTCATCTTCATCAACCAGATCCGCCTCAAGATCGGGGTGATGTTCGGCAATCCCGAGACGACGACCGGCGGCAACGCGCTCAAGTTCTACGCCTCCGTGCGCCTCGACATCCGCCGCATCGGCGCCATCAAGGAGCGCGACCAGGTCACCGGCAATTCGACGCGCGTGAAGGTGGTGAAGAACAAGATGGCGCCGCCGTTCCGCGTCGTCGAGTTCGACATCATGTACGGCGAGGGCGTCTCGAAGACCGGCGAGCTGATCGACCTCGGCGTCCAGGCCGGCGTCGTCGAGAAGTCGGGCTCGTGGTTCTCCTACGACGGCCAGCGCATCGGCCAGGGCCGCGAGAACACCAAGAACTTCCTGCGCGATAACCCGGCGGTCGCCCAGACGATCGAGCAGGCGATCCGCCAGAACGCCGGCCTCGTCGCGGACGCCATGATGTCGAGCGGCGGTGCCGCCGGCGACAGCGAGAGCTGAGTCGCGTCCGGACGCCCGCTGGTCCTGGGTGGACGGCGGGCTCTTCCGGAATACTTCTCGCCTTCCGCCTGTGCCATCCTGGTGCCTCCGGCCGATGCGGCGAGCGGGTGACCGAGGGTGTCATGACAGCTCTCTTCGTGCCTGTTCAGGCATTGGCGGCCCGCATTCTACTCGCGACTGCCAGCGTTGCGCTTTTTGTGGCGCCGGCTGCGGCCTTCTCCGGGTCGGAGGAACTGGCGGCTCTCAACGGCGCCGCGCGGGCGGCCTATGCCGCCGGCCGTGGCGAGCTATCGGCGCGACGCGGGCCGGTCATCGTCGTCGGCGCCGACATCGCGTTGCTGGCGAACGGCGCCGAGACGCGGGCCTCCTATACGCCCGACCTCTACACGAAGCTGAAGTCGGTCTCCCACGTGGCGCTGGGTGCCGTCGGGCTGCTGCAGGCGTATGCGGACGATGCCGCGGGCAGCGCCGATAAGTGGCGACCCCACCTGGAAGTGCTGCGCGAGCGGGCGCGCGCCGCGGAGGCGGTCGTCGACACGCTCGGCCTCGACGCCGACGCGACGGCGCGCAGCCGCTTGATCTTCGCGCGCATGGGCGCCTTCATGGACGGTGTCCTCGCGCGCGGCAGCTTCACCGGGGAAGAGCTGACGGCGGCTGCCCGTACGGTTGCGCCGGCCCTGCTCGCGCATGCGGACGAGGCGGCCCGCGCGCAGATCGACGCGCTCCACGCGGTGGTCGGTGGGTGGCGAGCCAGGATGTCGGCCGAGGACTGGGCCAACCTTCGCGTGATCGTGCTGGGGCCGCGCATGCCGCGGGCGGGCTATGTGCAATTCGCCTATTTCCGCTTCGCCATGGGCGAGGAGGCGGTCGACCGAAGGCTGATCTACGGCGAGAACATCTGGGACGACAAGGGCGCGCTGGCGCTCCTCGGCACCATCCTGGCGGACCGCTCGGTCGGCCGCATCGCCTTCGACGACGAGATGCGGATGGATCGCGACATGATGGCCGACGGCGCCCATGCCTATCTGCTGCGGCTCTTCGGCAAGCTCGGCGCGCCGCGACCGTGACGCGAGCCGTCCGCCGCTTGCTGGACAGTCCGGGAGCCAACCGCTAGAAGCACGATTTCCCATCCATCGCGCGCGGAAGCAGAAGCATCGGCAAGGCTCGCCCGCGCGGGCAGGAGCGAGAAGCCGCATGCCTTCGGCGAACGATATCCGCGCGCAGTTCCTCGACTATTTCCGTGGGCAAGGTCACGAGATCGTCGCCTCCAGCCCGCTGGTGCCGCGCAACGACCCGACGCTGCTGTTCACCAACGCCGGCATGGTGCAGTTCAAGAACGTCTTCACCGGCGTCGAGAAGCGCGACTACGTGCGCGCCGCCACCTCGCAGAAATGCGTGCGCGCCGGCGGCAAGCACAACGATCTGGAGAATGTCGGCTACACCGCCCGCCACCACACGTTCTTCGAGATGCTGGGCAATTTCTCGTTCGGCGACTATTTCAAGGAACGCGCGATCGAGCTCGCCTGGAACCTGGTGACTCGCGGCTACGGGCTCGACCAGAGCCGGCTGCTGGTGACCGTATACTCCGAGGACGACGAGGCGTTCGGCCTGTGGCGGCGCATCGCCGGCCTCGACGAGCGGCGCATCATCCGCATCCCGACCTCGGACAATTTCTGGGCGATGGGCGAGACCGGCCCCTGCGGCCCGTGCTCGGAGATCTTCTACGATCACGGCGATCACATCCCGGGCGGGCCGCCCGGCAGCCCGGACGCCGACGGCGACCGCTTCATCGAGATCTGGAATCTCGTCTTCATGCAGTTCGAGCAGGTGACGCCGACGGAGCGCGTGGCGCTGCCGCGTCCCTCGATCGACACCGGCATGGGCCTGGAGCGCATCGCCGCCGTGCTGCAGGGCAAGCACGACAACTACAACATCGACCTCATGCGGGCCCTCATCGTGGCGTCCGCGGAAGCGACGTCGACCGCGCCCGACGGGCCGCACGCGGTGTCGCACCGGGTGATCGCCGATCACCTGCGCGCCACCAGCTTCCTCATCGCCGACGGCGTGCTGCCGTCCAACGAGGGCCGCGGCTACGTGTTGCGCCGGATCATGCGCCGCGCCATGCGCCACGCCCATATCCTGGGCGCGCGCGACCCGGTGATCTGGAAGCTGGTACCCGCACTGGTGCGCCAGATGGGCCAGGCCTATCCCGAGCTGGTGCGCGCCGAGGCGCTGGTGACGGAGACCCTCAAGCTCGAGGAGAGCCGCTTCCGCCAGACGCTCGACCGTGGCCTGCGCCTCCTCGACGACGAGCTGGAGCGGTTGCCGCCGTCGGCGGCGCTGCCGGGGGAGGTCGCCTTCAAGCTTTACGATACCTACGGCTTCCCGCTCGACCTGACGCAGGATGTGCTGCGCGGCCGGGGGCGGACCGTGGACGACGCGGGCTTCCGCTCGGCGATGGAGCGCCAGCGCGCCGAGGCCCGCGCCGCCTGGGCCGGATCCGGCGAGGCGGCCGAGGGGCAGGTGTGGTTCGACCTCAAGGAGCGGGTCGGCGCCAGCGAGTTCCTCGGCTACGCGACCGAGACGGCGGAAGGCAAGATCGCGGCCCTTCTCGTCGACGGAGCGGAGGTGGCGGAGGCCGCGGCCGGCACCAGCGTGGCGGTGGTGGTCAACCAGACGCCGTTCTATGCGGAATCCGGCGGCCAGATGGGCGACGCCGGCGTCATGTTCACATCGGGCGGCGCGGAGATCGCGATCTCCGACACGGTCAAACGGGCGGGCTCGCTCTTCGTCCATCTGGGCCATGTCTCCCGCGGCCGGGTCGCGGTCGGCGACGTCGTCGAGATGCGCGTCGACGGCACCCGCCGCGGCCGGCTGCGCGCCAACCACTCGGCCACCCACCTGCTGCACAAGGCGCTGCGCGACCGGCTCGGCGAGCATGTGACGCAGAAGGGATCGCTGGTGGCGCCCGAACGGCTGCGTTTCGACATCAGTCATCCGCGGCCCTTGTCGCCGGCCGACATCGCCGCCGTCGAGGCGGCGGTCAACGAGCGCATCCGCGGCAACGGCGAGGTCGAGACGAAGCTCATGACCCCCGACGACGCGGTGGCGGCCGGGGCCCTCGCCCTCTTCGGCGAGAAGTACGGCGACGAGGTGCGCGTCGTCTCCATGGGCGGAGACGACGACGCCGGCTTCTCGACCGAGCTGTGCGGCGGGACCCATGTCCGCCGCACGGGGGACATCGGCGTCTTCAAGATCGTGGGCGAGGGGGCGGTCTCGGCCGGCGTCCGGCGCATCGAGGCGCTGACCGGCGCGGCGGCGCTCGCCCATCTCGACCAGGAGGAGGCGTTGCTGCGCGAAACGGCCGCCGCCCTCAAGGTGGCGCCGGCGGACCTCCCGGCCCGCGTCGCCGCCCTCGTCGAGGAGCGGCGCCGGCTGGAGCGCGAACTCGCCGATGCGCGACGCACGCTGGCGGCCGGCGGCGGCGCCGGAGCAGCGCCCGCGGTCAAGGAGGTGGCCGGCGTCCGCTGGTCCGGGCGCCGGGTCGAAGGCGTGCCGGCGCGCGAGGTCAAGGCGCTCGTCGACGAGCTGAAGCGCCAGATCGGCTCGGGCGTGGCCGCGGTGGCCGCCGTCGAGGACGGCAAGGTCTCCCTCGTGGTCGGCGTCACCGACGACCTGACGCGCCGCTTCAGCGCCGTCGATCTCGTGCGGGTCGGCGCCGAGGCGCTGGGCGGCAAGGGCGGTGGCGGCCGGCCGGACATGGCCCAGGCGGGCGGTCCGGACCCGGCGCGGGCCGATGCGGCCCTGTCGGCGATCGAGGAGGCACTGGCAGCGCGCGCCGAGGCGGCCTGAGCCGGCCGGCGATGGCCGACCTGCTCGTCACGGTGGTGGTGCCCGCATACAACGCGGCCGCCACCATCGCCGAGACGCTGGAATCGGTCGCGGCGATGCAGGTCTCGGAGGTCGAGACGCTGGTCGTCGACGACGCGTCGACCGACGACACGGCGGCGATCGTCGCGGCGGCGGCCGGGCGGCTGCCGAACCTGCGGATGGTGCGGCTGCCGCACAATGGCGGCCTGTCGGGCGCGCGCAACGCCGGCATCCGGGAAGCCCGCGGCGCCATCCTCGGCTTCCTCGATGCCGACGACCTCTATGCCCGCGATTTCGTCCCGCGCTGCCTGACCGCCTTCGTGGCGGAGGCCACAGCGGCGGCGATCATCGTCGGCGTCGAGGTCTTCGCCTGCGACCGGCCGATCCATCAGCGCCAGCTCGCCGCGGTGCAGAACACGATGGCGTGCAACCTGCTGGTCCGCCGCGAGGTCTGCGAGCTGATCGGCGGGTTCCCGGAAGGGCCCGCCTTCCGCGGCAAGGTGGGAGGGGAGGATGCGCCGTTCCGTCAGATCCTCCGCCGTCACTTCCGCGAAGGCCATGTGCCGCGGCCGCTGCTGCGCCACCGCTTCCGCAGGGGCGGCCATCTCGACTACTTCCTCAGCCGCAGCCGCGTCGACGGCGAGCGGCTGCTGCTGCTGGAACAGGCGCCCGAGGAGCGCGACGGCTCGCTGGCGGCCGCCATACGGCGCCACGACGAGGCGTTCCAGCGCCGGCTCCTGGCCGCCCACCGGCTGACGAAACCTCAGAACATCGGCGCCTGATAGCCGCGGAAGGCGAGCCAGGTCCGCATTCCCGTGGCGCCGGCGATGGTCACCGCGACCCCGACCGCGACCGCCCAGGGCTCCGGCTGCCACGACAGGAACAGCACCAGCAGCAGCCCCCAGAGGAAGGCGACCTCGGCATAGAAGCTGCCCTTGAGGATGGGGTTGTTGGCATCGGCGCGGAACACGTCGCGCAGCACCGCGCCGAAGGCGGCATTCAGAACCGCGAACACCGGCCCCCAGATGATGAGCGGCGCGCAGTCGAACTGGATCGCCGTGAACACACCGGTGACGGTGAAGCTGGCGAGCCCGACCGAATCCCAGAACAGCAACAGTGTGCGGACCTTCACCTTGGACTGCAGCCGCACATAGAGGTAGGCGAGGTCGAAGAAGAAGAGGAAACGGCCGCGCGCCAGGTCGATGAACGCCATCACCATCTTCGCCGACAGCACGACGACGACGATCGAGATGACGTAGGACGGCTGCGCCAGGATGCCGACGGGATTGCGGTTGGCGATGAGGTCCATCAGCAGGCCACCGCCGACGGCGGGCAGGGCGGCCAGCACGAACGCGCCGAACAGCGAATAGCGTTCCGAGCGGGCGATGGTGATGCCCGACAGCGCGAACGCGACCGTGCCGATCACGTCGATCGCGACGAACCAGGGGGCCGAGACGACCTGGTCGAAGGCGCTGCGCAGATCCACGCTTCCGCCTCCGTGGCGAGGGGATGGCCGCGGGCGGGCGCCCCTGACGGGGGCCCGCCCGCGGGCCGGATCAGCCGAGCGCCTTCTGCAGGTTCCTGTCGAGCGCGTCGAGGAACTGGTTGGTCGTCAGCCAGGGCTGGTTCGGGCCGATCAGCAGCGCCAGGTCCTTGGTCATCTGGCCGGCCTCGACGGTGTCGACGCAGACCTTCTCCAGCGCCTCGGCGAATGCGGCCACGTCGGGCGTCCCGTCGAACTTGGCGCGGTAGTAGAGGCCGCGCGTCCAGGCGAAGATCGACGCGATCGGGTTGGTCGACGTCTCCTTGCCCTTCTGGTGCTCGCGATAGTGGCGGGTGACGGTGCCGTGCGCCGCCTCGGCCTCGACGGTCTTGCCGTCCGGCGTCATC
>JBFWXJ010000353.1:0-3007 GCA_050187535.1 Alphaproteobacteria bacterium
GGCGGAACCCGGTCGCGACCACCAGCTCGTCCGCCTGGAAGGAGGCGGGCCGGCCGTCGAGCGTGCCGATGACGCGGAGGTTGCCGGCATCGCCGCGACGAAGCTCCGCGATCCGGAATGGCGTGAGGACTTCGACGGCACCGCTCTCGACCAGGTGTCGCGCCTGGCTGCCGAGCGCGCCGCGCGCCGGAAGCCCGTCGAGGTCTTCGCCTCCGAAGGCCGCCTCGACCCGCTCCTTGCGCATGATCCAGAGGATGCGCGTGTCCGGCATCTGCGCGCGCAGGGCAGCCAGCTCGATGAGCGCATTCAGCGCGGAGTGCCCGCCCCCGATGACGGCGGTGGTCTTGCCGGCATAGCGCGAGCGCGCCGAGCCCAGGACGTCCGGGATGCCGCTGACGATGTGGCCGGCGCCGTTCTCTTCTCCCATCGCCGGCAACCCGTCCGCCCCCATCGGGTTGGGCGATGTCCACGTGCCCGAAGCGTCGATCACCGCGCTGGCCTCGAAGCTGCGCAGGCTGCCATCGGCCATGGCGACCCGCAGCACGAACGCAAGCGTCTCGCGGCCGGCCGTGCGAACCTTGTCGCAGCCGCGCCGTGTCACCGCGACAACGCGCGCACCGAGATGTATGTGCGGCGCGAGGGCCGGCAGGCGCGAAAGCGGTTCCAGATAGGAGGCGACCAGCTCCCCGCCGGTCGGAATGCGATCCGCGGGCGGCCGGCTCCAACCCGCAGCAGCCAGCAGGGCCTCCGCCGCGCGGTCGACGCAGTACGCCCATGGCGTGAACATCCGGACATGGCCCCATTCGCGAACGCTCTGGGCGACCTGCGCGCCGGCCTCGAACACGATCGGCTTCAGGCCGCGCGCGACGAGGTGGGCCGCCGCCGCCAGCCCGACGGGGCCGGCGCCGATAACCGCGACGGGAAGCGGCGAGGCGTTCATCACGATACCTTTCTGCGGGAGGAACGGGGCACCGGCACGCATTCGGCCGCGGTCGCCGCCGGCAGGCAGGCCGATGCGCCGCGACCGCAACAGTTCTCGGTCAGGAAGCCGATGAGGGAATTCATCGCCTCGTATTCGGCGACGTAGATCAGCGAGCGCCCTTCGCGCCGGAAGGTCACGAGCCCCGCCTGGCGGAGCTGCGTCAGGTGAAAAGAGAGTGTCGCCGAGGGCAGGCCGAGCTGCTCGCCGACCTGGCCGGCCGGAACGCCCTCGCCGCCCGCCTGCACCAGGAGGCGGAAGATATCGAGGCGCGTCTCCTGCGCGAGCGCACCCAGTGCGATGATCGCCGCTGACTTCTCCATATCTCCAAATTTATGGAAATGAATGCCGCTGTCAAGGGCCGAAGTGGTGGTCATTCGCCGGGTGCGCCGACCGCCGGCATCCGAGCCATGACGGGCGAAAGGTTCGGCGGCAGCAGGAGCGTAAGCATCCAGCAGATCGCCAGCATCACGAACGAACCGGCGAGACAGGCTGCGAGGCCCCCGGCCTGGTAGAGAAGTCCAGAGAGCAGGATACCCATGAGCCGTCCGCAGGCGTTGGCGGCATAGTAGAAGCCGACGTCCTCGGCCGCCTTCTTCGAGCCGGCATAGGCCAGGATCAGATAGGAGTGCAGCGACGAGTTCACCGCGAACGGGATGCCGAACAGCACGAGCCCCGCCGTGATGACGGCATCGGGCCGGTAGGCCTGCGGTGCCAGGAGGCTGACGACCAGCGCCGCCGGCACGAAGGCCAAAGCGGCGGACCACCAGCGGGCGGCACGGACCTCGCGCGTGAGGCCGTCGGCGCTCCGCATGACCAGCCTCGGGGCTGCCGCCTGAATCGCGCCATAGGCGATCGTCCAACCGGCGAGGAAGCCGCCGACTTCAATGAAGCTCCAGCCCTGCGTGTAGAGGAACACCGGCAGGCCGACGACGAACCACACGTCGCGCGCACCGAACATGAAGATGCGGGCGGCGGCGAGAAGATTGACGCCGCGGGACTTGGCGAACAGCTCCTTCATGGTCTTCGAGGAGCCGGCCTTGCCGAGCCCGGCCGGCAGGGAGAGCCCCGCGGCGACCAGAACGAGCCCGATCAGCCCGGCCATCAGCCACAAGGCCCCCCGGAAGCCGGCGACGTCGAGCAGCAGGCCGCCGACGAAGAACCCGGCACCCTTCATTGCGTTCTTCGATCCGGTGAACCAGGCGACCCAGCGGAAGAGCTGGCCGCCGCCCGCGCCCGCCGTCGCCTTGATGGCGGACTTGGAGGCCGTCTTCGTGAGGTCCTTGGCGATGCCCGCGATGCCTTGCGCCGCGACCACCCAGGCGACGGACATCGCGGCGCTCCAGCCGGGGTCGAGCGCCGAGAGCATCAGAAGGCCTGCGATCTGCAGCGACAGCCCCGCCGAGAGCATGCGCGGGATGCCGAAGCGCGCGGCGAGCCAGCCGCCGCCGAGATTGGCGAAGATCCCCGCCGCCTCGTAGAGGAGGAACAGGAAGGCCAGGGTGAAGGGGCTGTAGCCGAGCCGGAAGAAGTGCAACAGCACCAGCATCCGCAGCGCGCCGTCGGTCAGCGTGAACCCCCAATAGGCGGCGGTCACGATCGCGTAGTTGCGCGCGCCGGCGTTCATGGCCCGGCATCCAGGACGATGTTGGCGAGATCGACCATGCGGCAGGCGTAGCCCATCTCGTTGTCGTACCAGGCGTAGACCTTCAGCATCGTCCCGTCGGTGACGATCGTGCTGAGCGCGTCGACGATCGCGCTGCGGCTGTCGTTGGCATAGTCGACGGAGACGAGCGGCCGGTGCTCGATGCCGAGGATGCCGGCGAGCGCGCCCTCGGCCGCCTCGGCGAAGAGCGCGTTGACCTCGGCCGCGGCGACCGCGCGTTCCAGCTCGAACACGCAGTCGGTCAGGCTGGCGTTGAGCACCGGCGCCCGGACGGCATGGCCGTCGAGGCGTCCCTTCAGCTCGGGATAGATCAGCGAGATCGCCGTGGCGCTGCCGGTCGTCGTGGGTTGTAGCGAGTTCAT
>JBFWXJ010000353.1:3107-6935 GCA_050187535.1 Alphaproteobacteria bacterium
AGTCGGTCAGGCTGGCGTTGAGCACCGGCGCCCGGACGGCATGGCCGTCGAGGCGTCCCTTCAGCTCGGGATAGATCAGCGAGATCGCCGTGGCGCTGCCGGTCGTCGTGGGTTGTAGCGAGTTCATGGCGGAGCGTGCGCGACGGAGATCCCGATGCGGCGCGTCGACCACGACATTGGTGTTCGTCGGGTCGTGGATGGTCGTGATCTGCCCGTGGCGGATGCCGATCGCTTCGTGCACGACCTTGACGACGGGCGCCAGGCAGTTGGTCGTGCAGGATGCCGCCGTGAGCAGCCGGTGGCGGGCGGGATCGTAGAGGTGGTCGTTGACGCCGACGACGACGTTGAGCACGGCCGCGTCCTTGACGGGTGCCGCGACGATGACGCGCTTCACGCCGCGGTCGAAGTATCCCTGCAGTTGGTCGGGCTTCAGGAACTTGCCCGTGCATTCGAGCACGAGGTCGCAGCCGAGATCGCCCCAGGGCACATCGGCCGGTGCGGCCGCCGCGCTGAAGCCGATGCGGCGTCCGCCGATCGCGATCGCCTCCTCGCCCGCGACGGCGAAATCGTTCCGCCAGCGCCCGTGAATGCTGTCGAACTCCAGCAGATGCGCGCTCGCGCGCGCACCACCCTTGAGTTCGTTGACACGGACGACGTCCAGGCGCGCCCCGGCGCGGGGATCGCTTTCGTCGCGCGCCACGCCGCCGAGTGCCGCCCGCAGCGCGAGGCGCCCGATACGCCCCATCCCGTTGATACCGACCGCCATGACGTCTCCGATCGTGCCTCAGGCGGCGGGAACGGCCCCGCCGATCTCATCGACCCGCAACTGGAGCGCGGCCCGGTCGAGGCTGTCCGCCGGGAGGCGGCAGAACGCTTCGAGCCGACGCCGAATGCCCCAGTAGAGCTCCTTCAGGAGGGCGTTGCGCTCGCGGGCGCTGCCGTCGAAGCGCGCCGGGTCGGGAAGCAGCCACAGGCCCGTGACGGGTGCCGGGCCGAAGGCCGGCATCGCTCCGTCCGCGGCCATGTCGCAAAGGGCGATCACCACGTCCATCCGCCCGCCGTCCGGCGTCGCGAACTCGTTCCACGACTTGCTGCGCAGGGCACCCACGTCGTGACCCGCCGCGCGCAGCAGGTCGAGCACCTGCGGCAATGGGCGCCGGGCGGGCTGCGGCCCGGCGGAATAGGCGTGGAAGCGCCCTCCTCCGAGGCGGCGCAGGACCGCCTCGGCCATGATCGAACGGGCGGAGTTGTGCCGGCACACGAACAGGACGTTGGCGGTGGACGGGATCGCCCATGCCCGCCGGCGCACAGCAACCAACGCGCCAATCCGCTCGTCGTCGCCGTGGCCCCCGGGCTCGAGGCACAGCGCCGCCGCGGCATGCAGCAGGCGGTCGAGCCCGGCCGCGCACGCCTTGTAGATCACGCGGCGCCCTTGCCGGACGGACTCGATCAGCCCGGCTTGCTCCAGGGCGGCCAGATGGAATGAGAGGCTTGAAGGAGCGACGTTGAGGGCGACCGCAATTTCACCGGCAGATATGCCGCCAGTGCCGGCAGCGACCAAACGGTGCATCAGCCGGACCCGCCGCTCCTGGGCGAGAGCGGCAAAGGCGAGCGCTGCGTCCCGTGCATCCATGCCGGGACGTTATTCGCTTCGACCTTTCCCGAATAGTCGAACTATATGAATTTCCGATGACGGCGGTGAACGCCGAAGTCGCTCAGCTATCCCGCCAGACCGGCTTTCCCAGGTAAAGTTGGTCCTTGTCGGTCACCGCGCCGGTCGCGGCGCCTGCCCCGGCGCCGATCAGCGCTCCTGGAATGGCGCCGATGCCACCAAAGATGGCACCCACCGCTGCCCCGGTACCTGCTCCCACGCCGGCGCCGCTGGCGACGCGGTCATCCGAGCGGGTGCCGCAGGCGCCGAGCGAAACGACGCAAAGACCGGCGAGTGCGATCGGGAGCAGCTTGCTCATCGTGACCCTTTCCGTTCTCGACTCCGGCGCCGGGCGGGCGCGGTTCACATGATAACGGACACCCGCCAACCGCGTTCCTTCGGGAGACCCTACTTGCGCAGATAGTCGAAGGCGGAAAGGACATGGGTCGTGACGACGTGAAGGAACTCGTCCACCGTCACATGCTCGTCGCGCCGGCCCATGCTGACCGGCGACGGCCCGTACAGGTATGCGGGGATGCCCGCATAGCGCCAGTAGCGGGAATCCGAGCCGCCGAGGCTCGACAGCGGCACCGGGCGGTAGCCCTTCTGCGCCTCGACATTGGCCTGGATGATCCCGACCATTTCCCCCGCCGGGTCGGCGGCGCTGGGCGGATAGGAATGCGCGTCGAACATCTCCATCGACGCCTCGGGATGGGCGGCGACGATGTCGCGGATCTCCGCCAGGAGCGCGTCGCGATCGAAGCCGACGGGAATGCGCAGGTCGAACTCGACCATGCAATCGGGTGCGATCTGGTTCACCTTCAGGCCGCCCCGGATGACGCCGGGATTGACGGTGATGAAGCGCACCACGTCGGCGGCACCCTGCCCCATCCCCCGGTTGGTTGCCGCCACCGCCTCCGGCGCGTCGAGCGCGGCCGCGATGTCGGCCGGCATCGGCGCGCGGCGGCCATGGAAGCGCTCGATCTCGCCGACGATGGCGGCGACGATCTTGATCGGGTTGGCGGAGAGATGCGGATAGCCGCCATGGCCGCCCGGCGCCGTCGCGGTGACGCGGAAGCGCAGCGTGCCCTTCTCCATGAAGCGGATGTTGTTGACCCCCGACGGCTCGCCGTTGAGGCAGCAGTCGCCCTTCACCTCGTCCGGGATCGTATCGAAGAGGTAGCGCGTGCCGTATTTGCCGCCGGACTGCTCGTCGGAGACGCAGGTCAGCGTCAGGCGGCCCTTCAGGTGCTCGCGCAGGCGGTGGAGATAGGCGTAGGCGAAGACGGCGGCCGCCGTGCCGGTCTTCATGTCCGACGCACCGCGGCCGAAGATCTTCCCGTCCCTGACCTCGCCCGACCAGCCGTAGTCGTCGATCGCCGGGAACACGTCGATATGGCCGTTCAGCACGAGATGGCGCCCCGGTCCGCCGCCGTCGAACGAGCCGACGACGTTCGGCATGTGCTCCTCGGCGGCGACGAAGCGGTGCGGCACCTGGCGAGTCTGGAGATAGCGACTTATGAAGTCCGCCGCCGTGCGCGTATCGCCCGGCGGGTTGGCGCTGCGCTGCTGGAGGAAGCCGCTCATGAAGCCGATCAGCTCGTCCCGGTCGGCTTCGAGCCAGGAGAGCAGCCGGCGCTTCAGGTCGTCCATGACGATATCCTCGGGGCGGATCGGCCGCCCGGGGCGGGAAGGATCGTCAGGGCGGCGGAGAAGGGGAATGGGGCGAGTGATGGGACTTGAACCCACGACATCCAGATCCACAATCTGGCGCTCTAACCACCTGAGCTACACCCGCCACACCGGCCGGTCGTTTAGCCCCTCGCCGCCTCGGGGTCAAGGAAACGGGTCACGTCACGATCTCGAACATCGCGGCCGACAGCCCGCCGGCCGACAGGCCCGCCAGCAACACGACGTTGCCGGCGCCCAGATCGACCGCGACGCCGCCCTGGACGTCGGCCACCCGCGCCCAGAAATCATCCGCCGATCCGACGAACCCGCCGTTGAGGCGGCCGCCGTCGGCGAGCACGAGCAGTCGGTCGCCGGCGCCGGCATCGAAATCGGCGATCGTGTCGCTGCCCGAGAGGTCGCCGAACACGAAGCGGTCGCCACCGTCGCCGCCGATGAGGCTGTCGTCGTCCCCGTCCCCCCCGAGCGGGTCGGGCCCCCCCCCGCCC
>JBFWXJ010000354.1:0-6871 GCA_050187535.1 Alphaproteobacteria bacterium
GTAGGGCAGCACCACGAAGCCCTCGCGCACCATCTCCGCGGCGGTGGCCACAAGCTCGGTCGCGTCGGGGTAGAGCGTCTCGCGGTCGCCGATCAGCTCCAGCTTGACCCAGGGCGTACCCAGCGCCTCGCGGCCGAGCTCGGCCGTCAGCATGGCGTCGCGGCGGGTCGCGCAGCCGGCGGTGTTGGGCAGGATGCGCCGGCCGGCGAGCAGGTCGACGAGATTGTCGGTCTCGCCCGAGAGCGAGACTCGGCGCAGCGAGACGGTGACGATCTCCGCACCACTGGCGGCGATGGCATCCAGCATGACCTGCCGGCTCGGATAGCCCGCCGTCCCCAGCAGCACGCGCGACGCGAAGCGCTCGCCCGCGATCTCCAGCCGTTCGTCCGTCGCCATCAGCCGCCGCCCCGCGCGGTCACCACCTCGACCGCATCGCCGTCGGCGAGCAGGGTCGTCGGCCACTGGGCTCGCCGGACGACCTCGCCGTTGCGCGCGATCGCAACGCCCGGACGGTCGGCCGGCATGCCGAGCGCAGCCACGAGGTCGGCGACCGAGCCGCCGGCGAAGGGACGCCGCTCGCCGTTGACCAGGATATGGGTCATGTCGCCGATGCCGCCTCGGGCTGCCGGACGGCGAACCGCGCCGGCGAGAACGCCTCGTAGCCGGGCGGGCGGTCGCCGCCGAGGATGCCGGCCGCGACGATCTCCGCCGTCACCGGCGCCAGGAGGATGCCGTTGCGGTGGTGCCCGGTCGCCATGTGCAGGCCCGGCAGCGGCGAGGGGCCGACGATCGGCAGGTCGTCGCGGCTGCGCGGGCGCAAGCCCGTGACCAGCTCGACGACCGGCAGCTCCTCCAGTCCCGGCAGCACGCGCCACGCGGATTCCAGCAGCGACAGCAGCCCGCCCGCAGTCGGCGTCCGCTCGAACCCCCGGTCCTCGACGGTGGCGCCGATGTAGAGCCGCCCGTCGCGCCGCGGCACCAGATAGATGCCGGCGCCCCAGATCACGCGCCGCACCAGCGGATCGGCCGGGTCCATGGCCAGGACGATCGCCTGCCCCTTGGCGGGGCGCACCGGCGGCCGGTCGATCGCCGCGAGCCCGTCGAGCGCGGCCGACCAGGCGCCCGCGGCCAGCACGACGGCATCGGCCGGGCGCTCCTCGCCACCGGCCAGCCGCACGGTCCAGCCGCGGTCGCCGATGCGGGCGAGCGCCACCGCCTCGCGCTCTTCCTCGATCGTCGCACCGGCATCGCGGACGGCGGCCACGAGCGCGGGCATCACGGCCCGCGGGTCGACCTGGTGATCGCCCGGAGCGGCGATGGCGGCGAGCGCGTCCGGCGTCAGCCCCGGCTCGGCGTCGCGCAACGCCGCCGCGTCCCACCATGCGACCGGGAGACCGAGGCGGCTCAGATAGGTGAAGCGGTGGCGCAGCGCCGCCAGCTCGTCGCGCGTGGTCGCTACCTGCAGCGTGCCCTCGTCGCGGTAGCCGACATCGATGCCGCCGGCGCGTGCCAGCCGCGCCGCATAGCCGGTCCACAGGGCCTGCGAGCGATGCGCCAGTGCGACCATCGCTTCCTCGCCCGGCTCGGCCTCCAGCGCGGCGGCCAGCATGCCGCCCGCGGCCCAGCTCGCCTCGCGACCGGCGGCGCCGCGATCGAGGACGTGGACGTCGATCCCGGCTTCGGCGAGACGCCATGCGACCGCGAGGCCGCAGATGCCGGCCCCGACGACGACGACGCGCGATGGAACTTGCCCGACTATGGTTCCGGCTCCCTTCGCTGGCATGATCCAGATCAGGTTCGATGGGTCTCTTCTCAGCCGCCGTCGGCGGCACCCCAGCCGGGGCCGAGACTACAGGGCGACGACGCGGACGCCAACCCGCGTCGGCGATTCAGCCCGACGCCCGCGACCTCACCCATTGCAGCCCAAGGACGACCGCCGCGATCACGAGGCCCAGCAGTTTCGCATCGCCCAGCGGCAGTGCCAGGCCGGAGCCGGCGAGGCCGGCCACGACCCCGGGGAAGAGGAGGCAGAAGCCCGACGCCAGCAGGAGCACGATCTCCAGCACGGTCAGGCGGCGGAAGAGCCAGCGCTGCGCGGCCACGGCGAGTGCCGAGATCCCGGCCGTCGTCGTCACGGTGACCCAGCCGACTTCCCACCAGCCGCCCCCCTTGGGGAAGTCGAGCAGGAGGCCGACGCCGATCGGGTCCAGCACGAAGACGAAGGGCACCAGGAAGGCCGGCAGCGTGTATTTCCACGCCTGCAGCGTCGTCCTGTAGGGATCGCCGCCGGTGATGGCGGCGGCCGCGAAGGGTGAGAGCGCCGTCGGCGGCGACACTTCCGACAGCACGGCGTAGTAGAAGATGAACATGTGCGCGGCATAGTCCGGCACGCCGAGCTTGGTCAGGGCCGGGGCGGCGATCACCGCGCAGATGATGTACGAGGCGGTGACCGGCACGGCCAGGCCCACCACCCAGACGATGAGGGCGGTGTAGATGGCGGTGAGCACCAGGCTGCCGCCCGCCAGCTCGATGGCGATGGCGCTGAACTTTAGGCCGAGGCCGGTCAACGTCACCACGCCGACGATGATGCCGGCGGCCGCGCAGGTGGCCGCCACGTTCAGCATCCCGATCGATCCGGCCGAGAGCGCCTGCACGAGACGCCGGGGCGTCAGCGCGGTGTCGCGCCGGAGCCAGCTGACCGCGGCCGCCAGCACGGTCGCCCAGAACACCGCCAGGATCGGCGAGAAGCCCCAGACCATGAAGACGATGATCGAGACCAGCGACGTGAAGTGGAAACCGTAGGCGCGCGTGAGGCCCCACAGGCTCTCGCGCTGGACCACCACCTGGCTCATGGCGAAGCGGCGGCCGTCGAGCTCGACCATGACGAAGAGCGAAAGGTAGTAGAGGCAGGTCGGGATGACCGCCATGCGGATGACGTCGAGATAGGAAATCTTGAGGAACTCGGCGATCAGGAAGGCGGCCGCACCCAGCACCGGCGGCGAGAGGATGGCGCCGAGGCCGCCCGCCGCGAGCAGCCCGCCCGCATCGTTGCGGCCATACCCGGCGCGCGCCAGCATCGGGTAGGCGACCGAGCCCAGTGTCACCGTCGTGGCAACGCCCGAGCCCGACGGGCCGCCCAGCAGGAACGACGACAGCACGACGGCGCGCCCCGCACTGGTCGGCCGCCCGCCCATCATCGAGAACGAGAAGTCAATGAAGAACTTGCCAGCACCGGAGAACTGCAGCACGGCGCCGAAGATGGTGAAGAGGATGATGAGGCTGGAGGAAACGTCGACAGCGGTGCCGAAGATCCCCTCCAGCGTCATGTAGAGCTGGCCGACGAGGCGGTCGACGTCATAGCCGCGGTGCGTCCAGGGCGGCGGCAGATAGGGGCCGGCCATCGCGTAGGCGACGAATGCGACGGCGACCGCGGGCATGATCCAGCCGGTCGACCGGCGCGTCGCCTCCAGCACGAGGACGATGAAGACGATCCCGTAGGCCTGGTCCGTCGCGTTCGGCAGGCTCGCGCGGTCGGTCAGGTCGTCCCCGCCCTGCACGAGATACCAGATGACGGCGACGGACAGCGCGGCCAGCAGCAGGTCCCAGGGCTGGATGCGATGGCGGAAGCGCGGGGCGACCGGGAACAGCAGGAAGATGAGGACAAGCGCGAACCCGACATGGACCTGACGCAGCAGGGTCGTCGGCACGATGTCGTAGGCGGCCCAGAGGTGGAACAGCGACATGGCCACCGCGAGCGCCGTTATCGCCCATCCGACCCAGCCGCCGAGCCGGTTGGTCGCGCCCTCCTCCTGCTCGATGAACTCCTCGGCCTTCTCGAGCGCGGCCGAGTCCACCACCGGAGTCACCCCGTCGCGTTCCGCCATCAGCGGCCCCCTTCTCCTGAAGACGAAGGCCCGGCCCGCAGCGCGGACCGGGCCCTTCCGCCGAGCCGCCCGGGCGGCTCAGCCCTCGACCTTGATGCCTTTCTCGGCGAAGTACTTGAGCGCGCCCGGATGGAACGGCACCGGGGAATTCGCCTGCTTCTGGTTGGCGAGATCGAAGCTCTCCGCCTCCTTGTGGACGGCGACGATCTCCGCCTTCTGCTCGAACAGCACCTTGGTGATCTGGTAGGCGATCTCGCTGGTCATCTTCTCGTGGACCACGAGGATGTTCCACACGTTCGCCTGCTTGTTGTCCACATCCTGGCCGGGATAGGTCTTGGCGGGAATGACGCCCTTGGCGTAGAGCGGCCCATACTTCTTGTTCATCGCCTCGACCGCGTCGTCGTGGTCGATCAGCCTGATCTTCACGCCGGGCGTGGCGCCGAGGTCGGTCACCGCCGAGGTCGGCAGGCCGCCCACCCAGAAATAGGCGTCGATCTTGCGGTCCTTGATGGCGTTGGTCGATTCCGCGACGCCGAGGCGCTCGCGGCGCATGTCCTTGTCCTTGTCGAGTCCGGCGGCCTCGATCAGGCGGAAGGCCATCACCTCGGTGGCGCTGCCGGGCGAGCCGGTGGAGACGCGCTTGCCCTTGATGTCCTTCATGCTGGCGATGCCCGTGCCGTCGATCGTCACGACATGCATGCGGTTCGGATAGAGCACCGCCAGTGCCTGATGGGCGACCTTGCCCGAGGTGAACTTGTCGACGCCACGCGCCGCGTCGAGGCTGGCGTCGGCCATGGTGAAGCCGACCTCGGCCTTCCCGGCGCCGACCAGCTTCAGGTTGTCCACCGACCCGCCGGTGACCTCGGCTGTCGCCTGCCAGCCGGGGACATGCTTGGTCAGGACATTCGCGAGGCCGCCGCCCAGCGGATAATAGACGCCGCCGGTGCCGCCGGTCGCGATCGAGAGCTGGCGCGTGTTCTGCGCCGAGACCGGTGCCGACACGGCGACGACCAGCGCCGCCGCCACTGCGGCGGTCGTGAGATGCTTCATCGGGTTCCTCCCCTGGGGGTGTGCCGGGACGGCACATCGGACAATCGTCTAATTAGATAACCTCCGGGGGGCGGCCCGCCAACCCTGCGTGGCAAGCGTCGTCGGCCGAATCTCAGGCGAAATTGTGGTTGCCTACCAGGAAGATTCTTCTGATGGTTGGGTGCGCCATGGATGGCCCGGCCGGATCGCTGCCGCGGCACCCGATGTCACCCCCTGGAGACGATTTTATGGGCATTGCCGATGCGAATGGAAAGACTCCTCAGATCGCAATAGTCGGTTCCGACACCCACGACTGGTTCGATGGCACCGACCAATATGATTTTATCTTGGGCAATGACGGCGACGACTACATAAACGGCTGGTATGGAAACGACGATGTAAATGGGAACAAAGGCGATGACACGGTCGATGGCTGGTTCGGATCAGATTTTGTTCGAGGCGGTCAGGGCAACGATCTCGTCTGGGGAGGAAATGGGTCTGACTATCACGTAAACGGGAATATCGGCGATGACCGGGTGTTCGGGGAGTTCGGTAGTGACGTAGTGCGCGGCGGACAAGGGAACGATGTTCTTTTCGCCGGGTACGAGCCATGGAGCGGGTTGGGTAACGCGCCCTCACCAGAGCCGCGCAGTTCCGACAGCGATACCGTCTTCGGAGATCTAGGGGACGACAACATCTATGGCTGGAGGGGACGGGACTGGCTCGAGGGAGGGGAAGGAAGCGACTTTATAAGCGACGGCGATCTCTTCGGCGATTACGGCTACTCGTCTGACGACACGATACTGGGCGGACCCGGCGATGACATACTGCTCCCGCAACTGGGGTTGAACTACGTTTTCGGCGGCGATGGCGACGACGCGATTATCGACGGCTTCGAGAACGACATACTGAACGGCGGCAAGGGCTCGGACATCGTCAGCTTCGAAAGCATCGACAGCCAGGTGCGGTTGGAGCAACTCGGCGCGGGGGTCTTCCGAATGTCCGGGCTGACGACCGGCCAAGTGAACATTCTCGTGAATATACAGTATCTCCAGCTGTGGGGCGGCGAGCCGTTCGCGCTGCCGAACCGGATCGACGGCCCGCTCTTCATCGACCGCGGGGCGCCGCTGCCCTCGCTCGGCCAGCCGGCGCGCGACTACTCGACGGCTGAGTTGCGCAACCTCGACCTGCCGTGGCCCTACGCTATGAGCGCCGAGAGCACCGGCTTCGTCATGCCCGAGAGGATGAGCGCCGATACCATAGGCATTGTCGAGCCCGTCGGCCCGAGCACCCCCATCGACCAGGACGACGACTCCGATACGGTTTTCGGCGGAGGCGGCGGCGATGGGGACGGGGATGGGGACGGTGACGGCGATGGGGACGGGGACGGTGATGGCGACGGGGATGGCGACGGGGATGGCGATGGGGACGGGGATGGCGATGGGGACGGCGATGGCGATGGGGACGGCGATGGTGATCATGATCCGCCCGACCTGACGTTGCGCATCGACCCTAACGGCTCTGGGGTCGGCCCGCTGATATCGCTCGTCTTCACGGCTAATGGCTTCCCGGACTTCGAGCCCGACCCGCCGCCGGCTTCGATGCCCTTGCCGACCGACTTCTCGTCGTTCGATCGAGACCGGATGTGGTGGCTGATCTGAGGGTAGGGTCCGGTCATCAGCGTGCGGGAAGAGACCACACCACGCGATCGTCGATCGCATAGGTGACGCACTGCTCCTTGCTGTGCTGCCGGCAGCGGGCGAGCGCAGCCTGCTCCGGCGAGGCGGCCTGCCGTCCCTGACGGCCGCCGCCACCCGGCGAATCGACCGACCGCCAGCCGAACGCGCCATCGGGGGCGATCGCCATCGCCTTGGGCGACGGCTCGCGCAGGTAGCGCTCCAGCGAAGGACGGTGGCGGACGCTGACGAACGGCACCAGTTCGGGATCGAAGCGCCCGT
>JBFWXJ010000355.1:0-6800 GCA_050187535.1 Alphaproteobacteria bacterium
GAGATCGGCGCCCGGCATCCAGCGCGGGCTGTCGGGGCGTATCGTGATCTCCCAGGTCTCGGTGTCGTTGCCGCCGATCACCATCTGCACCGCGACGCGCCGCATCGCGTCCAGGTCGACGGGCTTGCCGAAGACCTTCTCGAAGTCGCGTACGCCGACCCAGAAGTCGTGGTCGAAGTCGAGCAGCGTGACGACGCCGGGCGCGCCGATCGACACGGCCGACAGCCGCTCGGGATGCAGGAAGAAGAAGCGATGGGCGAAATGCCCGCCGCCAGAAAAGCCGAAGAGCGCAAAGCGCTCCGTGTCGACCCGCCAGCGCTGCCCGGCCTCCGCGACCATCGCCAGCAGGACGGCGTCGTAGTGCAGGTCGCCCGCCCGCAGGAACTTGTAGCTGTTGAGGTCGTCGGGCGAGGTGATCCCGGCCGGGAACAAGGGCGCGAGCACGACGACGCCGTGCCGTTCGGCGAAGGCGGCGAAGGCGTCGCGGTAGGCGGTCATGCCGCGGCCGGTCCCATGGACGGCGACCAGCAGCGGCAGCCGCCGGTCGCCCGCCTCGTGCGCCTTGGGGACATAGCAGCAATAGCTGAACCGCTGGTCGGCCCGGCAGGCGTAGACCGTGGTCTTGCCGCGCCCGTAGAACGCCTTCTCCAGCGCCTTCTGCGTCGTCGTCGTGCTCATCGGTCCGTCATCCCGCTTTCCAGACGCCCCACGGCAGGGGCTTCCCGGCCGGCCAGGGCTTGTAGCCGTGCACCTTGGGCCCGGCCGCCTCGATCCCGGTCTCGTAGTAGAGACCGATGATCGGCACCTGCTCGGCCGCCAGCTTGTGCAGCTCGTGGAAGATCGCCTTGCGGCGTGCCTCGTCGAGCGCGGCGTTGCTCTCGTCGAGCAGCCGGATCGCCGCCGGGTCCTCCCACTGCGCCGTCTTCTGCCTGTCCTTGTCGCCGATCACCGCGGCGTACATCAGCCCCGGATCGAAGCGCGCGGAGTAGCCGAAGGACTGAATCTGGAAGGCGCCTTTCAGATAGTTGTCGAGCTGCGTCGCCCATTCCAGGACCTCCAGCTCGACCTTGAATCCAGCGGCCGACAGCATCGCCTGGGCGACCACGGCGTTGTCGTACATGCCGGAATAGCGCCTGTTGGTCTGGATGCGGATCGTCTCACCCTTGTAGCCCGCCTCCTTGGCCAGCGCCTGGGCGCGGGCCGGGTCGTAGGCGGGCCAAGCGAGGAAGCCCTTGTCGAAGTAGGGGGTGGCGTCGGCGACGCCGGACGGGTTCGCCTTCGACAGGCCGAGCGTGCGGGTGGCGGCGATGTCCTCGAGGTCCAGCGCATGGGCGATCGCCCGGCGCAGCTTGACGTTCGACAGCAGCGGGTCGCGCGTCTGGACGAGGATCGACGTCCAGCCGAGACCGGGCGTCGTCATCACCGTCATGCCCTTCTGCTTCAGCCCGTCGATGCGGTGGGCGTCCACGTCCGGCAGGACGTCGACGGCGCCGGCGACCAGCGCCGCCTCGGCGGCGCTGCCGTCGGGAATGATGCGCAGCACGAGATGGTCGACCCAGGCGACCCGCGCGCCGGCGAAGCCGCTGGCCGGCTCGGGGTTCGGCACATAGCCTTCGACGCGGTCGAACGAGAGGAACTCGCCGCGCTTCCATTCCTTGAGCCGGAACGGCCCGGTCCCGATCGCCTCCTTCCACTTGCCCTCCGCATCGTACGAGGCGGGGTGGACCGTGAAGATGCCGCACTGGATGTTGGCGAGCTGCTTCAGGAAGAGCGCGCTCGGCTGGGCGAGGCGGTAGACGACGGTCGCCGCATCGGGTGTCTCCACCGCCTCCACCTTCATGCCCGTGCGGCCGTCGAAGAGGCGCGCGCAGGGCCACGCCTTGTTGGCGAGCTGGCGCTCCCAGCTCGACTTGACGTCGGCGGCCGTCACCGGCTGGCCGTTGTGGAACTTCGCCCCGTCGCGCAGCGTGAAGCGATAGGTCTTGCCTGCGTCCTCGACGGTCCAGCCGCGTGCCAGCTGCGGCCCGACCGAGAGGTCGGCGCGGTAGCCGACGAGGCCCTCGTAGATCATGTGCGCGACGGAATCGGTGTTACCGTCGCGGTTGATGCCCGGATCCAGGCTGCGCGCGTCGGCATTCAGCACCATGGTCAGCGTGCCGCCGCGCCGTGGCTGCTCCTGCGCCGCCGCCGGCAGGGCGAGCGCCAGCCCGACCGCCGCGGCGATCCCGATGCGGATGGTCATTCCCCGTGCTCCTTTTCCCTGTTCGTCGCGATGGCCCGGGCGATGCGAGCCGTTCGCGCTATCTTCCCGCATCCCTGCGTTTTATCAATCTGAAAAGCAGCAGAGGAATCACCCGGCGATGAGCACCGAGAGGGGGGCGAGAAGCGGCGCCGGCCACAGCGCGCTGCAGGCCGAGCTGGTGCGCCAGATCCTGGGCGAGATCGCCCGCGTCCGGCTGGAGCCGGGTGCGCCCTTGCGCGAGCTGTCGCTGGCGCAGCGCTTCGGCGTGTCGCGCACGCCGGTGCGCGCCGCGCTCAAAGTGCTGGAGGAGATGGGCTACCTCGCCTTCGCACGCGGCCGCGGCTTCACGCTCGCCCGGCCGGTGGACCCGGCCGACGGCGGCGATACGGACGCCCTGCCGCGCTCGGCCTTCGACGACCTGCATCAGGCGATCATGACCGACCGTGCGCGCGGCCTGCTGCCGACCGAGATTTCCGAGGCGGCACTGATGCCGCGCTACGGCGCCTCGCGCGGCCTCGTCCGGCGCGTCCTCATGCGGCTCGCCGACGACGGCATCGCGCGGCGCCAGCGCGGCCATGGCTGGCGGTTCCAGGAGGCGCTCGATTCCCCCGACGCGCTCGCCGAGAGCTACCGCTTCCGCATCATCGTCGAATGCGGGGCGCTGGGCGAGCCCGGCTTCGCCCACGACCCGGCCGAGCTGCGCCGCCTGCGCGAGCAGCATCTGGCGATCCTGCGCGACGTCGCCGGCATCGAGCCCAGGCACTGGTTCGAGGTCAACTGCGCCTTCCACGAGGCGATCGCCCGCTGGTCCGGCAACCGCTTCCTCGCCGAGGCGATGCGCCGGCAGAACGCGCTGCGCCGCCTGGAGGAGCACTTCTCGTTCCGCCGCTTGCAGGCGCGGCGCATCATCCAGTCCTCGCGCGAGCACCTGGCCGTGCTCGACGCGATCGAGAAGGGCGACCGCGCCTGGGCCGCCTCGCTGCTGGAGCGCCACCTCGCGCTGACCGCCCGCGTCATCGCCGAGCGCGAGGAGCGCGAGCGCGAAGCGGCCGGGACCAGGCGCCGCCGGCGCCCGGTCAGAAGCGCGGATCGATCGGCGTCGGCAGACCGCAGCGCGCCTCGATGATCTCGGCCGCGTCGAGGCAGAGGTCCTCGCGGTAGCGGCCGCCGATCACCTGCACGCCGACCGGGATGCCCTCGTGCAGGCCGGTCGGCACCGAGACGCCGGGCAGGCCCAGCACCGAGATCGCGAGCTGCCCGCGCTGTGCCGTGAAGATGCGCGCCGTCGTCGCCTCGTCCACCAGGTCGAGGTCGTGCGCGAACGGCGGCTCGGCCGAGACCGGGGCCAGCACCAGCGGCCGCTCCTCCATGAACATCTGCCACTGCCCCAGGATCTGCTCGCGCGTCGCCAGCGCCTGGCGGAAGCGCTCGAGATCGCCGCCCGCCCCCTGCCCGCGCCACAGATCGAGCCCGCGGCGGATGCCGGCGTCGCCATACTGCTCCACCGCCGGGACCAGGGAGGCGATGACGTCGTCCATGCCGATCTGCGCCCACAGGTCGGCGGCCTCGCCGAAGCGCGGCGGCTCGGCCTCCTCGACCCGGTAGCCGGCCTCCTCCAGCGCGCGGGCCGCTCGGCGGATGCCGTCGGCGACCGCGGGATGGATGCCGCGGCCCGCCGGGTCGACCGCCATGGCGACGCGGATCGGGCGGGCGACGGGCGGCCCGTCGAAGGCGACGTCGACCCAGCGCGGGTCGCGCGGATCGCCGACCGACAATGCCTTGAACGCGATGCGCAGGTCGCGCACGCGGCGCGCGAGCGGGCCGTTCACCGCCATGAGCTGCGAGGAGATCGGCCGGGTGCCCTTGGACGTGCCGTTCCACGACGGAATCCGCCCGAAAGTCGGCCGGATGCCGACGACGCCGTTGCAATAGGCCGGGTAGCGGATCGACCCGGCGATGTCGTTGCCCTGCGAGATCGGCCCAATGCCGGCCGCCACCGCCGCGCCGGCGCCGCCGCTGGAGCCGCCCGCGGTCACGTCGGCACGCCAGGGATTGCGCGTCAGCCCGTGCAGGTCGTTGTCGGTGAACCACCGCATCGAGAAACCGGGCGTGTTGGTGCGCCCGAAGACGACGGCGCCGGCCTTGCGCAGGTTGGCGACGACCGGGCTGTCCTCCGTCGCCATCAGCGCCTTGAAGGCGACGATCCCGTTGTCGGTCGGGCAGCCCTTCTGGTCGGTGTTGACCTTGGTGGTCACCGGGACGCCGTGCAGCGGACCGGTCGCGTCGCCGCGCATCACCGCGGCATCGGCGGCGTCGGCCGTCGCCAGCGCCTCGTCGGCCAGCGTCAGGACGACAGCGTTGAGCTTGGGATTGACCGCCGCGAGACGATCCAGACAGGACTGGACCGCCTCGCGGGCGGTGATCTGGCGCGACCGGATGAGCCAGGCGAGCTCGACCGCGTCGCGACGCCAGTGGGCGTCGCCCGCGTCTCCCGTCATGCCACCTTTTCCACCGCCCGCGGCGCGCCCTGCATGTCCAGCCGGAAGCTCTGGAACTGCCGGTTGAGGGCCGGCAGCATGCACACGTCCATGACGCCCGATGCCGGCTCCATGACGATCATGGCGACCGTGGCGCTGAGGTTCTGCGTCAGCGAGCGGCGCGGCGGCCGGCACACCGACCAGGGATGGCCGAAATCGTCGAAGAGTGCCGTCTTCACCGCCTCGCGGTTGATCGAGCCCGCCTGCGACGCCAGCAGATGGCGCACGCGCATGTCGCGGTAGAGGCTGTCGGGCGTGCCGGCGACGCCGGTGTCCTTCAGCTTCGCGAGCGCGACCGGGCTCTGCCAGTGGTTGGCGTGGACGATCATGCCGCCCGAGGCATGGACCTGGAAGGTCTCGTCGGGCGCGCACTCGAAGTCGATCGCCACACCCTCGGTCTGGCTCACCATCATGTTGTTCGAGCCGGACTTGGGCGTCGTGTAGACGGTGTGGAAGGCCAACGCCAACTGCTGCTGCTCCAGCACCTTGCGGCGGATCAGCGGCAGGGGCACGCCGAGCCGGGCGTAGTCGCGGTCCGATTCCAGGTAGTTGGCGGTGATGACGATGCCGGCGGCGTTCATGCCGCAGCGCGCCATCTGCCCGGCCTCGGCGAAGCACAGCATATCGGGGCCGTCGTCGTTGCGGATGCGCAGCACGACCGCGGTCTCGGCGCATTCCGCCTTCCAGTCCCAGTTCTGGGCGTGGATGAGGCGGCCGTTGGCCGTCGCCTCGGGCAGGACGATGACGCCGGTGCATCCGTCCGGCTCGTCGGACGCCGCCAGCTTGGCGCGCAGGTCGGGCCGGGCGGCCAGCTTCAGGATCTCGGTGCGGGCGTTGAGGAAGGCGATCTGCTCGAACTCGAGCCCCGCGCCCTCGGCGATGCCGCGCATCTCCTCGACCTGGTTGGCGGCGTAGCCTTCCATCACCGGCACATAGGCCCGCACCTGCGCCTCGATGTCGGGCCAGGCGAAGTCGGTGCGCGAGAGCTGCTCGCGGTAGTGCTGGATGCCGAGCCGGATGCGGGCGGCGGCCTGCTTGCCGTACTGGCGGCCGCGCTCGCGTGGCGGCCCCGAGAGTTCGATCAGCGGGAGCGGTTCCACCATCTGCCTGTCCTCGCGATGGATATCGTGCGATCGGGCGAGACTAGTGCGCTTCGTAAACACATGGAACAGCGAACTTGACCGCCGCCGGTTTGCGTTTCGTCGCAACGAAGTGCATTATCCGAAGCGGCCCGAACCCGAGGGAGACGCCGCTTGAACGACATGCCGAAGCCGCCCAGCCGCGAGACGATGGAGCCGTACTGGCTGCCCTTCACGGCGAACCGCAAGTTCAAGGCCGATCCCCGGCTCTTCGTGGCGGCCGAGGGGATGTACTACACGGCGAGCGACGGTCGTCGCATCCTCGACGGCATGGCCGGCCTGTGGTGCGTCAACGCCGGTCACGGCCAGCGCAAGATCGTCGACGCGATCAAGGCCCAGGCCGAGCGCATGGACTACGTCTCGTCCTTCGGCATGAGCCATCCGCTCGCCTTCGAGCATGCGAATGCCATCGCTGCGGTGGCACCGGGCGACCTCAAGCACGTCTTCTTCGCCAATTCCGGCTCCGAGGCGGTCGACACCGCGCTCAAGATCGCGCGTGCCTACCATCGCGCGCGCGGCGACGCCGGCCGCACCCGCCTCATCGGCCGCGCCAAGGGCTATCACGGCATGGGCTTCGGCGGCCTCTCGGTCGCCGGCATGGCGCGCCACCGCCGCGACTTCGGGCCGCTGCTGCCCGACGTCGACCACATCTCGCACACCCACCATCCCGAGAAGAACGCCTTCTCGAAGGGCCGCCCCGCCTGGGGCGCGCATCTCGCCGACGAGCTTGAGGACCTCTGCCAGATCCACGACCCCTCGACGATCGCCGCCGTCATCATCGAGCCGGTGACGGGCTCGGGCGGCGTGCTGCCGCCGCCGGTCGGCTACCTCGAGCGGCTGCGCGAGATCTGCACGAAGCACGGCATCCTACTCATCTTCGAC
>JBFWXJ010000356.1:0-6799 GCA_050187535.1 Alphaproteobacteria bacterium
GGTTGTAGGTCTTGTAGTCGTAGAGCTCGGCGTTCGGTTTGAACGTCGTCACCGCCATCCAGTAGAACGGGAACAGCAGGATGAAGACGAAGCAGGCGAGCGGGACGTAGAGCAGCACGACCCGCTTGGTCCGGCTGTCCCAGGCCATCGCCTCCGGGACCACCGTGGCGGAGCCGCGCGTCTCGGCCGCGGCGGCGTCAGTCATTGGCCTCTCCCTGCTGCCACTTGCGCCGCGCCAGCGCGAAGTAGCTGAAGAGTGTCGCGAAGACGAGGAACGGGATCATCGACACGGCGATCGCCGCACCCTCGCCCAGGTTGCCGCCGGGGATGCCGCGCTGGAAGGCCAGCGTCGCCAGCAGGTGCGTCGAGTTCACCGGCCCGCCGCGGGTGATCGCGTAGACGAGCTGGAAGTCGGTGAAGGTGAAGATGATCGAGAAGGTCATGACGATCGCGAGGATCGGCAGCAGCAGCGGGAACGTGATGTAGCGGAACCGCTGCCACCCGGTCGACCCGTCGAGGAGCGCCGCTTCGTAGAGCGAGGGCGAGATCGTCTGCAGGCCGGCCAGCAGCGTGATCGCCACGAACGGGATGCCGCGCCAGATGTTGGCGCAGATCAGCGACCAGCGCGCGGGCCATGTCGAGCCGAGGAAGTCGAAATACGTGTCGCGCACCCCCAGTACGTCGACGAAGACGTAGGAGATGATCGAGAACTGCGCGTCGTAGATCCACCAGAAGGCGATCGCCGAGAGTACCGTGGGCACGATCCACGGCAGCAGGATGATCGCCCGCAGGATGCTCTTCATCGGCAGGTGCTGGTTCAGCAGCAGCGCCAGCCAGAGCCCCAGCGCGAACTTACCGACCGTCGCGACCCCAGTGTAGAATACGCTGTAGAAGACCGCCTGCCAGAAGAGGCGATCCTCCAGCAGATATTCGAAGTTCTCCCAGCCGATCCACTGGCCGCTGCGCCCGATCGTCGTGTCGGTGAATGCCAGCCAGACGCCGAGCCCCAGCGGATAGGTCAGGAAGACCAGCAGCAGCCCGCCCGCGGGCAGCATGCACAGGAAGATGAGAAACGGCTTCCAGTCCAGGAGCCGCGCGAGCCAACTCGGCTCGACGCGCGGCCGCGTCCAGTGCGTGACGTCGGTGGCGGACATCGGTCCTCCGGCGCGAAGGCGGGCCGCACCGCCGGATCGTCCGGCGGCGCGGCCACTGCCGATCAGCGATAGTAGCGGCGGCTGCGCCGCTCGGCCTCGCGTGCAGCCTCCTCGGGCGTCGCCTGCCCGGCGGCGACCGAGGCGCACATCTGCACCATGATGTACTCGGCCGCAACGGCACCGGCGGCGTGGCTGATGGGCCCCTTGTAACCGCTCCAGAACTCGTTGTCGGTGCCGTTGCGGTAGACCGCGAGCTTGGGATCGGAATCCCACACGGCGCTCTTCCCGTAGGCGCGCAGCGTGTGCGACCAGTAGCCGAGGCAGCCCGTCAGCCACGGGTCGTACTGCTCGGATTCCATCATGTAGGTGAGGAAGGCCTTCGACGCGTTCGGGAACTTGGTGTGCTTGAACACCATCGCGTTGAGGATGAGCGCCGATTGCGGCGGCTTGCCGACGACGCCAGAGGGCATCGGCGCATGGTCGGTGTCCTCGGCGATGGGCCGGGTCGCGGCGTCGTTCTTGAGCGCGAAATAGAGGGAGACGCCGTTCGAGGTCAGCCACACCTCGTTGGCCGCAAAGGCGCGGTTGTTGCTGACATCGCCCCAGGAGAGCGTCCCCGGGATGAACGTCGGATAGAGGTCCTTGAGGTACTTCAGCGAATCGATCGTCTGCTTGCTGTTGATTGCGACCTTGCCGGCCTCGTCGACGAGATAGCCGCCGTGGGACCAGACGAGCCAGTTGGCGAAGCCGTTGCCGTCGCCGACCGCGTTGCCGAGCGCGAAGCCCGAGGGCTTGTTGTTCTTCTTCAGCGCCTGGCAGAGGCGCAGGAAGCTCGCGTGGTCGTTGGGGATGCTGTCGAAGCCGGCTTCCTTCACCGCCGACTTGCGGTAGACGACGGGGCCGGTCGAGCCGCCGAAGGGGATGCCGATCCAGTTGTTGGTGCCGACCTTCTTGCCGTACTTGTCGCCGAGGAAGGTCCAGCCGCCGTATCGCTTGCCGAGATACTCGGCGACGTCGGACAGATCGATCAGCTTGTCGGCATAGACATGCGGGTCCTCGGCCCAGCCCAGCACGATGTCGGGGCCGGCGCCGGTGTTCGACGAAACCGCGGTCTGCTGGCGGATGTCTTCCCAGCCGACGAAATCGACGCGCACCTCGACGCCCATCTCCTTGGCGAACTTGGCCGCGTTGGCACGGAAGATCGTCTCGTCCGGCTCGACGAAGCGTGCCGGCCGCAGGATGCGCAGGCTGGCGCCCTTCTCGAGCGGCATCTTGGGCGCGCCGACGTCGGCGCGCGGAACCTGCGCCCAGGCGGAGCCCGTGAATGCGGCCGCCGCGGCCGCCCCGCCGATGAGCTTGAGGGAGTCACGTCGCGTGATGATCGAGACCATGGGCGTTCTCTCCTGACTCTTGTGGTTGTTCTGAACCCTTGGCGGCCTAGGCCGCGAGTCCGGCCGATATGCGCTGGCCGCTCTGACGATCGAACAGGTGTACGAGACCGAGATCGGGGCTGACCGGCAGGATTTCGCCCGGGCGCGCGGAGACGCGCTCGCGGAAGGCGCCCGTCACGTTCGTGGCGCCGATGCGCATCGTCACCTGCGTCTCCGAGCCGGTCGGCTCGACGAGCTGCACGGTCGCGGGGATGCCGTTGGGGTCGAGGCGAAGATGCTCCGGCCGGATGCCGTAGACGACACGGCCGTCGGCCCGGGGTGCGCTCGGTGGCAACGGCCAAGTGGCGCCGCCGCCGGTCTGCAGCGCACCGTCGGCGATGTCGCCCTCGATCATGTTCATGGCGGGCGAGCCGATGAAGCCCGCCACGAACAGGTTGGCCGGCCGGTCGTACAGCTCGAGCGGGCGCCCCGCCTGCTCGATGTTGCCGCTGTTCATCACGACGATCTTGTCGGCCATGGTCATGGCTTCGATCTGGTCGTGCGTGACGTAGACCGTCGTCACCTTGAGGCGCTGGTGCAGCTCCTTGATCTCGGAGCGCATCTGCACGCGCAGCTTGGCGTCGAGGTTGGAGAGCGGCTCGTCGAAGAGGAAGACCTGCGGGTTGCGGACGATGGCGCGGCCCATCGCGACGCGCTGCCGCTGGCCGCCGGAGAGCTGGCGAGGGTAGCGGTGCAGGAGCTGCTCCAGGCCGAGGATGCGTGCCGCCCGCCCGACCTCGCGCTCCATGACGTCCTTGGGCGCCTTCGCCAGCTTCATCGAGAAGCCCATGTTGTCGAAGACCGTCATGTGCGGATAGAGCGCGTAGTTCTGGAACACCATCGCCACGTCGCGGTCCTTCGGCGGCACGGTGTTGACCACCCGTCCGCCGATCGAGATCTCGCCGCCGCTGATGTTCTCGAGACCCGCCAGCATCCGCAGCAGCGTGGACTTGCCGCAGCCCGACGGGCCGACGAGCACGACGAACTCGCCGTCTTCGATGTCGACGCTGACGCCGTGCAGCACCTCGACCGAGCCGAAGGCCTTGCGCACGTTGCGGATTCCGACCGTCGCCATTCACCCTCCCAATCCCGCGCCGTTGACCGGCCGGTTATCGGCTGTGAAGTGCGAATAGGCCGCCTTCTTCGCCGTGATATCGGCGACATTGCTTACGGAGCTTCGCCCATATGTCAATCGTGGAGCGGCGACGATTGTCGACAAAGCCCGTGCGCAACGCGCCCGTTCCCCGGATAGCAGACATTCGCCCGGCGAATCGGCAGCCGGCCTTTCCCGGCCGGCACGCGCTCGGTTAAATGGAGCCGCCACCGAAGGCGACGAAGGAGAGTCCGTTCCCATGCCGCGCTTTGCCGCCAATCTCTCCATGCTCTTCGGCGAAGTCCCCTTCCTCGACCGCTTTGCCGCAGCCGCGCGCTGCGGATTTCGCGGCGTGGAATTCCTCTTTCCCTACGAGTGGCCCGCCGAAGAAGTGGCGCGCGCGGCGGGCGATGCCGGTGTGCAGGTGGCGCTCTTCAACGTCTCGTCGGGGAACTGGGCGAATGGCGAGCGCGGCCTCGGCGCCCTGCCCGGGCGCGAGGCGGATTTCGCCGCCGCGGTCGACCAGGCGATCCACTACGCGCGCGTGCTCGGCTGCGGGCGCATCCATGTCATGGCCGGTCTCGTGCCGGCGGACGGCGACCGAGCACACTACGAGGCGACGTTCCTCGCGAACCTGCGAAGGGCCGCGCCGAAGCTGTCCGCCGCCGGCGTCACGGGCCTGCTCGAGCCGCTGAACACGACCGACGTGCCGGGCTACCTGCACAACCGCACCGACCACGCGCTCGACTACATCGCGCAGGTCGGCAGCCCGGCCCTGGCGCTGCAACTCGACCTCTATCATGTGCAGATCATGGAGGGGGACCTCGCCCGCAAGGTGGAGAAGCTGGCCGGCCGCTATCCGCATGTGCAGATCGCCGGCAATCCCGGCCGAAACGAGCCCGATGTCGGCGAAGTGAATTTTCCCTTCGTCTTCGACACCTTCGACCGCATCGGCTATCGCGGCTGGATCGGCTGCGAGTACCGCCCGCGCACCACGACGGAGGCCGGCCTCGGCTGGGCCGCGCCCTACGGCATCACCGCCGGACGCTGAACGGAGACATCGGAACATGAAGGTCGTCATCACCGGCGGCGGCGGCTTCCTCGGCCGCAAGCTGTGTCAGGCACTGCTGAAGCACCACGCGCTGCTCGACGCCCAGGGGCGACCCTTCACGCCGACGCAGATCATCTGCTTCGACGCGGTGCCGTTCGATCCGCCGCTGTCGGACGACAAGCGGGTGAAGACGATGGTCGGCGACATCGGCGACGCGGCGACGGTTCGCGCCCTGATCGGCGACGACGTCGCCTCCGTCTTCCATCTGGCGGCCGTCGTCAGCGCCGGCGCGGAGGCCGATTTCGACCTCGGCATGCGCGTGAACCTGGATGGCACGCGGCACGTCCTCGATGCCTGCCGGGCACTGCCGAGCCCGCCCAAGGTGGTGTTCACCAGCTCGCTCGCGGTCTATGGCGGCGACATTCCGTCGACCGTCACCGATGCCACGCCGATCACGCCGCAGACCTCATACGGCGCCCAGAAGCTGATCGGCGAATACCTGCTGACCGACTACAGCCGGAAGGGCTACCTCGACGGACGTGCGCTGCGGCTGCCGACGATCGTGGTGCGGCCGGGCAAGCCGAACAAGGCGGCCTCGACCTTCGCATCGTCCATCATTCGCGAGCCGCTCCAGGGCGACCCGGCCATTTGCCCGGTGACGCCCGAGACTTCGATGCCGATCCTGTCGCCGCGCAAGGCGGTGGCCGCCTTCCTGCACGTCCATGACCTGCCGGCCGAGGCGCTGGGCGCCCATCGCGGCATCCTTCTGAACGGCATCGCGGCGAAGGTCGGCGACATGGCGAAGGCGGTCGAGCGCCACGGCGGTGCCGCTGCCGCCCGGCGCATCCAGTGGACGCCCGACCCGGCGATCCAGCGGATCGTCTCCGGATGGCCCGCCGCCATCGACGCTGAGCGGGCGCGCCGCCTCGGCTTCCACGCGGACGCCGACATCGACGAGATCGTCGCCAACTTCATCGCCGACGACATCAGGCGCTGACGTCAGTAGCCGATGGTGAGGCCGCCATCGACGATGATCGTCTGGCCGGTGAGGTAGGAGCCGGCGTCGGACGCCAGCAGGATCGTGGTGCCGGAAAGATCCTCGACGCGGCCCCAGCGGCGGGCGGGCGTGCGCCCGTTGATCATCGCGTCGAACTCCGGGCTCTGCTGCAGGGGCGCCGTCATGTCGGTGGCGATGAAGCCGGGGGCGATGGCGTTCACGGTGATGCCGGCGGGCCCGAGCTCGACGGCCAATCCACGGGTCATGGACGACAGGCCGCCCTTGGCCGCGACATAGCCGATGATCGTCGGCCGCGCGGTCGACGCCATGATCGACGAGGTCGAGATGATGCGGCCGAAGCCGCGCGCCGCCATGCCGGCGGCCGCAGCCTGCGCCGCGGCGAAGCACGACGTCAGGTTGGTCGCGATCACCCGCTCGAAGTCGGCCAGGTCGAACTCGGCCAGCGGCCGGCGGTGATTGATGCCGGCGTTGTTGACGAGGATGTCGACGCGGCCGAAATGCCGCTCGCAGGCGGCGACCGCGTCGGCTCCCGCGGCCGGCACCGAGAGATCGGCGGAGACCGCCCACGCCTCGACACCCATCGCCCTCAGTTCCGCGACGCGGGCATCCAGCGTCGCCCGGTCGCGTCCGACGATCGCGACGGCGGCACCCGCGCCGGCGAGCGCGCGGGCCATCTCCCAGCCGATGCCGCGCGAGCCGCCGGTCACGAGGGCGACGCGCCCCGTCAGGTCGAAGATTGAAAGTCCGGAAGGGAGAGGCATGGGAGAGTTCCGTCGAAGAAAAGTCGCCCTCTCCACCCTTCAGGGGGGAGAGTGAGGGGACCCGCCGCGCAGCGGTGGGGAGGGTGAGGTGGGCGAGCGCCGGCGGACACCCCCCTCACCCCGGCCCTCTCCGCCCCCATGGGGCAGAGAGGGAGTGTGTCGACCTACATCGTGGCGCCGATCTGCCAGGGCGTGAACTACTCCTCGCCGAAGCCCATCTCCTCGCACTTGGTCGGCTGGCCCGACGCGGTCGCGAGGATGAGGCGGAAGATCGCCTCGCCCACTTCCAGCA